>CANLTT010000065.1 GCA_947494115.1 Candidatus Caenarcanales bacterium | reverse complement strand
AAAGTAGATTCTACGGTAGAAGCTATTGATCAGGCTTTTAAGCAGCTTATTAATTTAGATCCGTCAGGTTATTTTGAACACTTTTTTAAAATTATACATAGATCCTTTTAGTCTGGGTTTGCTATATCACAAGCTTTAGTGTCTTTGTTTGTTTTTGATGGCTTCCAGCCGCCATTATTTAAAAGCCGAATAAAAGTATTAAAATCTGCCATAAGAAACCCTCTAAATAAGCTTGAGTGTAAACCCTGAAAATTAAGCTTTTATTCGTTTAAGGTGAATAAATCATTAAAAACCGCTTAAAACAGTTTAAATCTAAGTAAATTGTGCCGCCAAATATTTCTTGAATTTGCTCAGCGCGCTTTGGGTCAAGCTCAAAAAGAATATGACGGGTTTTCAAATTAAGCTTAGCAATTCTTTCAAAGCATTCTAGGCCGTTTTCTCTATACAACAGCCTAGAACTCGTAGCCAAACTTCGTCATTAAATCTAAGATGCCATTCATCCGATGTACTTTTGACATCTTTTGAGATATACACCAAGAAATAAAAATCTCAGTACCATCTATTTCATTAAAAAAACGTTTAGTAAGATATTTTTTGAGTGCCGTGTAATTACATGGTATTTCATAGCTTCTACCTGTTTCTATAGAGTTTGCCCAAAAAGTTTGACCAGCTATTTTTTTTTGTTTATCAATCTTTTCTTGCTCTGGTGATATTTGTTCTTTGTTATTCGCTAGGTGATTTTGAAGAACAGCATGAATTTCCTCTAAATTATTAAGGATTTTTATTTGTGCGTTGTTTAATGAATATTTTCCAATTTGGGATCTTTCTTTCTGAATATGGTTATTCCAAAGAGTATCGTTTACAATATGCCCTTCATTAAGTATAAGTAATCGCACAAACTCTTTTTGTGAATTAGGTTCAGAAGGAAGCCACGGATAAAAACTCCGAGTAGGGTTTAGAAATTTTATAAAGTTAATTGCAAGCTGTTCTGGGGTTCGATTTTGTGCCTTTTCTATTAATAAGTCGAGTTCAGCGATTTCCTGTCTAACTGTATTAAAATAATGAAGGTCTGGGTAATTCCTGCTTTGAATACTCTTCACAAAAGCAGGGAGATCTTGCTTTGCTTTTTTATTTTCTTGAATAATTTTGATCCGTGTCTCTCTAGGAAATTCTCTAAGTATTTGTGGAAGTTTTTTATTTGCAAGAACTTCAATAGGTTTAAATAACTCTGCCAAATCCTTCCAAAACTTTTGAGGAAATTTAGGATCTGTAAGAGTAGTTTTCTTTGAAGGAGGTTTTTTTTCTTTAGTGGCAGGAGTTATAGGTTGAGAATAATCTATTGCTTTTGGACTATTAATCACCTCTAAAATACTTTGCTTTTGATTAGCTGATAATTCAGTTAAAGAAGAAATGCGGCTAAGCTCATTGAATGCTCGTTTGAGATAAGGTTGTTGATTCTTGTATTCTTTAACTTTTGCTTGTAATTCTCTTAATTCACCAAAATTCAAGATTGTCTGAGGAATATTTTGTTTTCTTAACTCAGCTTCAAATCCAGTATCTTTCCATTCAACATACTCTTCATAACCAAGTAATTCCTCAAAATTTGCTTTTATTAAATCAGGGTACTTTTCTAAAACCATCAATTCATTGGTATCACTTTCTAAAATTTGTTTTATGGCTTCTTGTATTGGTAAAGCAAGGTTAGAGAATTTGTTTATTATTTTTGATTCTTGCTTGACAGCGAATTGATTTAATTTAGCTGTTATTTGTTCTTCTTCATCCTTTGGAAACTTCTTTTTAATCAATGCTCTAAATATCTCTCCAATCGATGAATCTTCTAAGCTCTGACCAGTCCATTCTTTTAATATTAAACTTACTAAATTCTTTGCTCCAGTAGGTAATTCTTTTATTTTTCCAGATTCTAAATATTTTGCCAATTCTCTTATTTCTGATGGGTTTGGCGGGCTAACAACAGCCGAAAAGACAGAATCCAATTTGTTTAATATTCTCTGGGGGGTTTGCTTTTGTATTTTTGAAAGCAACCCATTTACTATATTTTGATCTCCTTTAGATAGTATTGGTTCTACTGGCAAGGATAGAGGGTTTTCTGGTTGTGGTTCTGGTTGTACTGCCAATGGCTGAGGGGAAGGATTATTTTGTTTTTGTTCTACCCCTAATTCGTCTGTTGGGGGTTTTGAGAGATTACCAATATTTGAGCTACTACCACCTGCTGATTTATTGGTACTAAGTTTAGGCTGTTCCAGTGTCAATTTTAATACCGTACTAGAACCATCTGCTCCTTCTAAGTTTGGTGAAGGAGTGTTATTATCCTCTTCCTCTCCATTTCCGCTTTTTCCTGCATGAATTGGAATGGTTATTCTGGGTACTTTACTATTTTCATCTTCCACTTTTCGTTGCCTTGAATGAACAGTTTTGGGAGGAACAATTTCTTTACCACCAAAAAGTAATTGTCTGGTTAAACCTTTTCCGTTTAGTAGTTGAATTGCATTTTGTAAGCTTTCGTGAGTAATTGAACTATTATTTAATCTACCAAATAAAGCTTCCCAGACTAATTTTTCAAATGAACCAATGACCACGGCATTTTCTTCTAAAGGAACTAAACGATAAATAATTTGAAGCTTATCTGGTGTAAAATGCTCGGCAAAGCTTTCCATTTTTCTTTTTAAACCAAAATTTAATTCTTTATTCTCATTTAATACTTCTGGCTTGCAAAGCTCTTGATACAAACATGGATAACCTTGTGTACCACTATTATGTACACTATGGGCATTTCTTTGTAAGAGTGTAGTGAGAAAAGCCCTCATTAATTCATCTGATGACTTTATTGGTTTATTTTGTTCATTTGTAATAACTATTTTGCCGTCTTTAAGAAGCTTAACGGTATAAACTGTTTCTAAATGATTGAATTCTAATTTTCCGCCATACAGCTCTAAAGTTGTTTTTGCGATTTCTTCAGCTAAGTTTTTATAATTATTTTCACCATCTAAGAACAATTTTTCTAGCATTTCTAGTTGTCTTGGTGCTCTTGTTGAAAAATTTTGATTTAACTTTTCTAGTGATACTTCTTTTGCTTCAAGTCCTTTTGGCAAAAGTTTACTGTTCTGTAAAACATTAATATAATAAGATCTAACAGCATTCGTTCCGATGCCAACTGCTTCTCCTGCTTTATTTTTAATCGTAAAACTCTTACCATCTTTGTTTGATGAAACTACAAATTTTTCTTCAATTTCTTTTTCAGTTTGTTTGTCAATTTTCGGATAAGTGAAATTTAAACTTTTCTTTTTTAATCTCTTGAGTATTAGATTTTCTGCTAGCTCTTTTGTAAGCGGCTTTACCTTTTCGTTTTCAAAAAGTTGCTCTACTAAGTCTCTAAGTTCCAGCTCGCCACCATTCAGCAAATCGATAATTGGCTTAAACTTTACAACGTCTTCTACCAGCTCGTGATGCGTTAATTGATAAATTTTTAAAGCTTCCGGGCCAACTTCTTTACGTCTTTCTTCTATAGTTTTTCCAGAGCTAAGGGCTTTTTGGGCTACCTCTCTTAGTTCCTGTTGTCCTTTTGTCCAAACTCTTACTGGCTTTCCTTCGGGATTTATTTTTCCAGTTTTTCTCCCGCTTGGCATTTTACTAACAATGATTCCACAAGGCTTAGCTCCAGTTTCAGCTCCAACTTTCATACAAGAACCTCAAAATATATTTTTAACAAACTCTTAAAACAAGATTATTTACATATTATCCTCTCAATTATTGTATTAGTCAAGCTATGATTCTTTCCCAGTTTTGATTGAAATTACTTGAGGATAAAACGTAAGTCGTGTTTTACAAACAAACCATTAAAAACCGCTTAAAACCGTTTAAATCTAAGTAAATTGTGCCGCCAAATATTTCTTGAATTTGCTCAGCGCGCTTTGGGTCAAACTCAAAAAGAATATGACGGGTTTTCAAATTAAGCTTAGCAATTCTTTCAAAGCATTCTAGGCCTTTATTTGTAATTAAAGCAATATAAGGTTCACATTTAACTTCAGCAGAAAGGCTCTCAAATTCATCTTCAGCAATATAAGGCGGATTAGAAATTAATAAATCAAAATTAGTTTGTAAATGTTTTTCGTTCACTAAATCGGCTAATTCAAAATTAATAAAACTTTGTACTTTATGTGCTTGGGCGTTTTCTTGAGCAATTTGAAGACAATCTGGCGAAATATCGGTGGCTATAATTTGTGGATTTTGGGTTTGCAGTTGGCTGGCTAAAGCAATACTGATACAACCGCTTCCAGTGCCAATTTCGAGTATTTTAGGTTTATTAATATTCTTTAGCTTTTGCAGAGCCATTTCAACCATTAATTCTGTTTCTGGCCTTGGAATAAGCACTTTAGAATTTACTTTGAGTTTTAAGCCATAAAAATAAGCTTGCCCTAAAATATATTGCAAAGGAATGCGCTTAAGCCGCTCTGAAACTATATTTTCAATTTGTTCAAGAATATTTTGCGGCAAATTTTGATTTTGTTTTAATTCTCTTTCGGTTTTATTCCAAGACAAGCAAAAATCAAAAATGGTTTCGATCTCGCAATTGGCTTCATGTTGGCTCAAAGACAAATTTTCTTTAAGCAGTTTTTGCAATTTGGGCTTGATTTGAGAAATATTGCACACAATTTAAAATTTTCGCTAAGGCTTTTAATTTTGCCTCAAAAGTTTCAGCTTGAGCAGTGCTAAAAGAAAGAAATTTGGTTTGATCTGAAAATTTATATTTTTGCAATTGTTGGGCTAAAGCTTGGGCGGGGTCAAGAAATAAACTATTTTTAAATCTTTGCGCAAAAGCCATTTTCAAAAGCGGATAATGCGTGCAACCAAAAACAATGGCGCTTGGCTCAAAAGGCAAATTTTGGGTATATTCTTGCAAACAGCCTAAAGCCAGTTTATTGATTTGTTCTAGGCTGAAATCGCTTTCTGTAAGGTGGTTTTCAATTAAGGGCACAAAAGCGGGGCATGCAATAGAAATAATTTGGGCTTGTGGTAAAACTTTTTGCAAATTGCTTATATATGCGCCTGATTGATGCGTAGCTAAAGTTGAAAAAACCGCAATTTTGTCTAGGTTTTTATGCTCACGGTCAATTTGTTCAGCTAAAGCCGTAATCAAATCAAAAATATATAATTGTTTAAAGTTTTGTTTAATTTTTTCATTCAATAAAGCCGAGCTAGTATTACAAGCTAAAACCACCATCAAAGCGTTTTGTTGGGCAAACCATTTTAAGTTTTCTTCCAAAATGGCGGTTAGCCGTTCTAAAGTTTTTTCACCGTAAGGCAAATTTTTCAAATCGGCTAAATAAATTATTTCAGAAAGCTCATTGACAGCCGTTTTTGAATTATTACTTTGGCAAAACTCTTCTAAAACGGTTAAGCCGCCAATTCCAGAATCTAAAAAACCAATTTTGCTCATTTTGGACTTAAGGTTGCAGTTTGGGAAGTTTTGGTGTCTGATAGATATTCTAAAATACCTTCTGCAATTGCTTTTACGATTAAAGCCTGATAATCTTTGTCGAGCAATTTACTTCTTTCAGATGGGCTAGATAAAAATCCAGTTTCAAGCAAAACCGATGGAATGGTTGTTTCACGAATTACCACAAAACGAGCTTTGCGAACTTGACGGTCTGGAGCTTTAGTATATTGAAGCAATTTTTTATGCAAAACATGGGCAAGCGCACGGCTTTGAGGCGTAAAATAATAGGTTTCAATTCCTTTAATATCTGAACTAGATTGCAAGGCATTACAATGAACGCTTACAAAAAGGTCTGGTTGAGTTTTGCGCGTTATATTTACTCTTTCGTCAAGCGAAATAAATTGGTCGTCTTTGCGGGTTTCAACCACATCAACTTTGGAATTTCGTAAAATCTCTTTGAGCTGTTTGGTCATCGAAAGCGTTAAGTTTTTTTCTTCTACTCCCGAATAAATTGCGCCAGCATCATAACCACCATGGCCAGCGTCAATTACAATTTTTAAATCTGTTCTTACTTTGCGTAATTCTTTAAGGCTGGCTTGCATACTCTCGCTGAGAAGTGGATTTAAAGTTAAGGTTAGTTTTTGTTTATTGTCAGCCAGCTTATCATCAATGCTTACACCTTTTTGCGCTAAATCAAAAACAATACGTATAAGTTTAGAAGTATTACTAAGCCTGCTAGCACGAATATTAATAATTAAAGATTTTGGATATTGACTTGGAATAAGCGATTTGACATTTTCCACATCCCAGTTATAAAGGTCAAGCACCAATCTTTCGGGTGAATGAAGCCTAAAAGTTTTATATTTAATATTTTGTTCATTTAGGCTACTAACCTGAATTTGCACTGGATTATCGCCAATTATTTTAATTAAACTAGTTTTGTTTATTTCTTTGTTTTCTTCAGCAACTGGCTTTTGATCGGTGTTTTCATTTTTATTTGTTTGAGAATTTTTAAAAATAATTAAATTATTGTCGGTATTTTTATATTGCCAACTGCTGGCGGCCACCCCGTCAATTACCACACGTACGGTTTTAGGCTGAAATTGCGCAATTCTAATTTCTTCCGAAGTTTTGGTTTCAGAAGGTTTAATCGTGCGGCTTAAATCGTTTTTAACCAAAGAAGTATTTATTAAGTCAAAGACAACTTTTTTTTCTGAGATTTTGGTTTTGCTTACCGAAATGGGTTTGCTGGCAATTATTTTGAGGCCTTCTTCGGCGTTTATCCAATTTATATTTTGAATTAAATTTATATTAAGTGGTTGAGGCAATTTAAGCGGATTAATAGATTTGGCTTCAGTAAAACCAATTTGAATTTGATTAGGTTTTTTGGTGATTTTCAAACTATTAATTTGCTCTTGTGGTCCTGTAATCACCAAGCGGGTAATTAAAGGTTTTGTACTAAATTGGCTAATTCGGGCTGAGCAAGGTTCTAAATTGTCCGAATCAAAAATAAAATGCGTGGTTAAATTGGCATTTTCAAAATCAACCACAAAACGCTTAGTATCTTTGAGATTGCTGTCTAAAACAAAAGACTTGGTTTTAATTTCAGCACCACCAGTTGTAATAATAAGTGCGTTTTTTTGAGCCGTAATTGTCAAAATCTTGCCTTCAGGAGCGGCTAACACAAATTGCAAACCACCCAAATAAAAAAGAATTATTAATTTGAAAATATTCAACATTTAAAAAACAATCATAAACCAACCCTCAATTCAAAAGTTTAGAGAGTGAAAGCTATTTATAATAATTTAATCAAGCATATTCTGCAAATTTTATAAAAACTGCCAGCCTCAAAGAGTATATTGAAATCTTGCGAAATGGTTTTAAAATCAGTGAAACTTAGTTTTTGTCTTTAAACAACTTCTAACATCAAATAGAAAAATCGCCTGTCCTCATCTTGATATATATTGATTTCATTATGTGTTTGTACATGGTTTGCTATTTGATGATTTCCGCCAATATCCTTTCCTTGCTTAAAGCCGACTGCTTCCGCACATTCTATCAAACCAGCTAATCTTGAATCAGCCAATTGTTCTGATTCTCTCGCTTTCCACCAATTAGTTTGCAGTACTATAAATAATTGCCCGCCTTTTCTTAATGAATTTTTTGCAATTGTGAGAGTATTATTTATTGACCCCTCGTCTTTCTTCATCACTGAAAGAGAATAAACCGCTAAATCCAAACTATTAGGTTTTATTGTTTGTCTAACTTCTGTTTCATTCAAAATATCGCAAGCCTGAATATGAGGCTTTCCATAATTAATGTAATCTAATGATTTAATGTTTATTTCTAATTGCTTATTCCTAGCTTGCAGCCATTCTTCTGTAGTTTGCCCACTTATTTTCATTTCATCAGAAGAGCCTTTTTCTGTTTTCACATAATTATAAATTCCATTGTTTCGACCGCAACCAAAATCTCCTATATTTAGTTTGCCATCATTAATCAATTTGCTTGCATTAGTCATTAACCAAGAAGTTAATCTCCGTACTGGATGATGCTCACTCCAATTTGCATTTTTGCTCATTTTTGCAATTTCATTATGATAGTTTTCTAAAACTTCGGGATTATTCTGAAAATATTCTTTTGCCTTTTGAGAACTTGTATTCCCCTTCATTATTCCGTCTGCTTTAACATAATTAGGAAAAAGTTCTTCCATTCTTCTAAGAGTATTTATTTCTTCTTGTATTAAATCCTCATCTTCGTTTGTTATTAAATCCAATTCCTCTGCTTGTTCGATTAGTTCAACTACTTCATCAGTTTCATCTTCTGCTATACCAATGGCATTTTTGAAAGTACTTAACATACTATGTTGGCTGGGTAAATCTACTGGAATTTCGCCTTTTGTAACCGCTTCATTTATATAACCTTTACTCTCCACTCTTTCCATTCTATTATTATCCCAATTCACGATTGAACCATTTGATAGTTTAAGCGGAACTTCTGGAATAATAATTTCTACATTTCCTTTGGCACCCTGTCTTGCTAACCTACCAATTAATTGTTCTAAACCAGATTTGCTCCATGGAAGGCTTAAAATAACAATTTTGTCGCAAATGTTTTGAAGGCCATCAACGCCAAACTTTAGTGGAGAGCTTGCAATTAAGACAAAAGATTCTTTGTTTTTAAAAGATTCCAAACCAGTTTTATCATCACCAGTATATAAAATAGACAGTTTTTTGTTGTATTGTTGTAGTTTTTTATTTATTTGATTTTGTAATTCTCTTATTATTTCACCGTCATTTATATATTCGCTATAAATTACTATAGGTTTATTGTTGTTTATTGCATTATCTACTTGTTCTAATACAATTTTCATTTTTGCTTTAATTAATTCTTGTTCTAATCTTGGCAGAGCGGCTGAGCCTTTATGTGATTTTAGTATTTGGGTTATATTTTCTATTAATTTGGTATTTTCTTCTTCGGAAAGCTTTACAGTAGGTTTTGCTATAGTATAAGGAATTTCCACTATAGGCCTTTGATTAATCATTCCATGAGAGATAAAAAGATTATGCATTTCTATTGCTTGCCCGACTGTGTCTTGCTTAGCATTATTCATGATTGAGTTCCCTGTTATTGTTTCATATAATCTTTGAGCTTCTCCAACCTTGTTAATACAGGGAGTAGCTGTCATAGCTAAAACCTTTGCTTTTGATTGTGATCGAATTAGATTTTGTATTCTTTTAACTCTTTGAGTACTATTTTTATCTCCTTTTATAAAATGAGCTTCATCAATAATAATATTATCTATATTCAAAGATTTAAGAGTTTCCAGCCATTTATCACCAACACTGAAACTGTCATAGTTAATCACTAAATAATTATGTTGAGTATCTGAAATATTTAATTCGCCATTTTGAGTATTTTTTAAATTAATTATATTGGTACTATTTTTTATAAAGTTTTGCTTAATCGCTTCTGTCCAACCATCAACGGTACTATTGTTTGTAATAATAACCGTAACTTTACCATTTTGTTTAGTTGCATTTAAGGCCGCAATTGTTTTACCAGAACCGGGCGGAGAAAATAAAAACAATTCTTTTCGATCTTTTTCATTAAATCTTTTTGCTACTAAAGCTTGCATCCAGTTGAGAGAAGGGCCTGTATAATCATTTGATTTATGATCTTTGAAGTATAAAACAGAATTAACTTCCCTTTTAAAAGCTTTTTGTAATTTATCTTCTGGTGAGTCTTTCTTAAATCTTTTATCTTCTATTTTTCTAATATTGTTGGGGTTTTCAAATACTTGCTCCCATAAACTATGAATTAAATGCGCTTGTATTAAATCTTGCACCTCAGGCTTTAAATTATAGTTTTCTTGTGCGATAGTATTTAACACTTTGAAAGTATTATCAATTTGCTTTTGCTGTTTATCTCTAGAAGAAGTAATTGGCAAATTCTCGCTTTCACCAAAAGCAGTTGCAAGATTATTAGACACTTTGCCTTGAAGTGATTGCTCGGATATTTCGGGTAGCAAACCTATCTCTATTAATACTTTGGCTACTGTAGCTGGGGACAATTCGCTTAAGCCGCCATCAAGAAGAGTTGTAATTTGTTTATTATTTTGCTCTTCTTTTGCTTGTTTTTCTTGCTCAGCTAATTTGTTTTCTGGATATACTTTCTCTTTCAATTCTGCAAATAATTTAAAATAAGTTAAACCTTCTTCATTGTTTAGCTTTTGGAGTGTTTGATGACTAGAAGGAAGAGCTAAGAAATAAGCGATTAATTCTTTTACTAAACCTTCTTTAATGCATTCTTCTGGAGACTCTCTTAACCTTTTTTGTAAGACAGACACCTTTGCCCCATATCCCTCTAGCCCCTCAAACTCATCCCTTTTAAATATTTCCTCAAGAGCTTTCCATTCCTTTATTCTTTCAGGGCTTCCATCGAAATGAGATCTAAGCAAAGATAAGGCTTTTTCTGGATCTTGAATAAACTCAATTCCCAAAGCTGTAAGCCCCAAACCGTGATGTTCCAATTCTTCAAATAAAGTAAAATGAGTTAAACCTTCTTCTACTTTTTTAAGTCTTTCTTTAGCAGGAAGAGCTAATAAATGAGCAATTAATTCTTTGGTTAAACCCTTTGCGATATATTCTTCTGGAGATTCTTTCAACCTTTCTTGTAAGGCAGGCACCTTCTTTTCATAGCTGCTTAGCCCCTTGAACTCATCTCCTTCAAATATTGCTTGAAGAGCTTTCCATTCTTCTTTTCTTTCACGGCTTCCATTAATAAAATGAGATCTAAGCAAAGATAAGGCTTTTTCTGGATCTTGAATAAACTCAATTCCCAAAGCTGTAAGCCCCAAACCGTGATGTTCCAATTCTTCAAATAAAGTAAAATGAGTTAAACCTTCTTCTA
>CANLTT010000064.1 GCA_947494115.1 Candidatus Caenarcanales bacterium | reverse complement strand
TTTGCATTGCACAATCTAATTGCTTCTTCTTTAAATTCTTTTTCGTATTTAGACATAAATTGAACTCCTTTTAATTATTGACTTGTTCTTCGTTCAATTTGTCCCCTTTTTCGGATCAACTTCAAAGGCTTCTTTGTTTTTTGCACGGATAATTTCGAGATAATGGTAGGCTTCAAATAAACTGCCACCTTTACCGGGTGAACGAGAATAAGCATACGAAGCGGCCGCTTGCGCTAAAATTGAATTACTTAATAGTTTTTCTTCAAAGCTTTTGCGCATACCGAGACCTTTAATAAAAATAATCAATGAAAGTAATGTCCAAGCAATTAAGTTGTAATCTAGTAATTTAAAAGGTTGTGGAAAACGCAAAATAAGAAAAACCACCGAAAAAATAAGCAAAGCCCCACCTCCAAATAGATAAATTAAAACTTTGGGTAAATCTTTTTGAACTTCTTTTAAATTGTTGGTGCTGTTTAAGGCTATTTGTTGGGCTTCTTCAAAAATTAGTTTTTTATTTTCTAATCTCTGAATAATTTCTTTGCAAATTTCTTTTTCGGTGTCTTTTTTGTCTTTTTGAAAAAAACCTTGAAGACGTTTAAAAAAACTAAAATCTTTTTGGCGAGCTTTCAAAATTGCTTTAACG
Organism: Candidatus Caenarcanales bacterium; assembly: GCA_947494115.1. Lineage (GTDB taxonomy): Bacteria > Cyanobacteriota > Vampirovibrionia > Caenarcaniphilales > Caenarcanaceae > CANLTT01. The sequence goes on along the minus strand of CANLTT010000064.1, from coordinate 10,245 downwards.
GTTTGCATCCATTCTTCAGCATTAGCCTTAACTTTTTTGGCTTTGATTTTGATTTGATGTTTTTTATTCAATTTTTTGATAATTACAGATTGACTTTATTATAACTTAGCCAGTAATAAAACTAAGCGTCATTTAGTTGATTTTTGATGGCATTACCAGCTTGGGTTTGATCTGAAGCCGTCATAAAATATTTTACACAAGCAAACTTTTTAGCTCCAGCTTTCAGCACTTCTGGCAAGTTTTCTTTATCAATTCCGCCAACGGCAAACCATGGTTTTTCAGTTAGGTTTTGTGCCGCCCATTCAATTAATTCTAGGCCAATTGGCGGTCTACCAGCTTTGGTTTGAGTTAAAAACACTGGACCAATACTTAAATAATCGGCTTCTGAGTTTTGGGCAATTTCAATTTCATCTTGTGAATGCACCGAAACACCAATAAGCTTATTGCGGCCTACAATGCGACGAACTATGCTTAAATCAATATCGCCTTGGCCAACATGCACACCATCAGCATCAACGGCTAAAGCAATATCGGGTCTGTCATTCACAATAAATAATGCTCCAGCTTTAGCGCATAATTCTTTCATTTGACGGGCTAAATAGCAAATTTGGGCGGCTTCAAGGCCTTTTTCACGTAATTGCACAATTTGTACGCCACCAGCCAAAGCCATTTTTACTTTATAAATAATGCTTTCAAAAGGTTCGTTTTCGGCACGGCCAGTAATCAAATAAATTCGGGAATTTTGTAATTTATTTTTGAAATCTTGATTGCTGAGCTTGAGCCATAATTCTTTTTCTAGAGCATAAATTTGATTGCGCCCATTTTCCGCTAAAGAGGCAATTTCGGGCAATTTGCTAACTTGCGCTAATTCTTGAATGGTCTTTAAAGATTGAGCGGCTTTTTTGACATTTAGGCGCATTAAATCGATTAAACATAAATCTTCTAAATCGCTAGTTTTAAATTCACTTTCTTTTTCTAGCTCTATATTGCGCTCATTTAACCAATTATTCTGATGATGAAAATCGAGATTTGCCCGCAAAGTTTTTAAATTATTGGCAAGTTCAATTTCTTCTAATTCAAAACGTATAATGTCCTCTAAGGTTTTAATGGCCTCAGAAGCTCGATTAAAGTTTGAATCAATGATACGGCTCCACATATTAGTTTTATAATATCGCACAAAGCGCAAAGAAATATTAAGATTTTAAGAGAAACTAATTTTTAATTTTGCCTTGCGACCTCTTAAGAAAAAAAAACGAATAGATAAAATTATAGTCAATTCGCTCATTGTAGCGGCGATTATGATTGCAGTCAGTGGACCAATTCGAGAGATTTATATTTTTAGCCTTAAGCTGTTTTCGTCGATGAATACGGCTGTTTCACAAAAAACCAATTTTCAGCTAGAACAAATTACAAATGCTTCTGAATTAATTAAAGAGCAAAAAGCCTCAATTGATGAACTAAAACAAGAAATAAAAACTTGCCATTCCGAATTAGGCCAAACCAGACGCATTGCCCGAAAAGTATTGGCTTTAGACGATTTGCTAAAAACTAAAACCAATTATTTTCCCGCCTCGGTGGGTGCAAATATAATTGCTCGTTCGCCTAGCTCATGGCATCAAGAAGTTATTATAGACAAAGGCCACAATTCTGGAATTCAAGCTGGAATGGTTGTGGTTACCGAAAAAGGCTTGCTCGGCCAAATTCAAGATGTTAAGGCCAATTATTCGATTGTGCAATTAATGTCAAGTTTGCAAATACGTTTTGGTGTAACTGTGCGGCGGGTGGGCGTTATGGGCATTTTGTTTGGCGATCGAGGCGGTTATGCGCAACTTAAATTTATACCAATTGGCTCTGATATTAAAAAAGGCGATATTGTGCAAACCAGCGGTATAAGCCCAAGTGGCATTCGAAGATTATTTCCGATTGATTATCCCGTTGGCCAAGTAATGGAAGTTGGTAAAGATGGTAATAATTCGGAAATGTTTATTAAAGTTAAACTTTTTGAAGATGGTTATAGTCTTAAGTCGGGGGCGGTTTTGGTTTTACTGCCTGAAGGAAATAAAGCTTCTTTGGCCGCTCTTTATAAAACACCGCTAGAAACTCAAGCTTTGCCTGAAGAAAACGCCGAAGCTAAACCTATTATTGAAGTTAAACCTGTTGTTGAAGTTAAACCTACTACTACGCAAGCTCCCCCAAATATAAATACTCAGCCAAATACAAATACTCAAAATTTACCTCTAAACAGTTCGCCAAGCAAACCTAAAAGCTTAAGCCCAGCAGTAATACAAAATAATAAGCCACCAGCAATGCCAAATACAAATACTCCCATAAAACCTAATAAACCAAAACCAATTAATAATATACCTCCCAAACCAATCAATAATATTCCCAGCTCGCAGTCTAAAAAGCCGAGCAATAATAATTTATTAATTCTCCCTGAAGAACCCGAAAGTGAACTTGATAATGAATAATAAAGATAAAAAATTCTGGAATGAAAGAAGACAAAAATTAAAAGATGATATTGAAAGCAAAAGACTAAATTGTGCCGTTGCCATACCAGAAGCTAAGTTTGTGGAAAATGTTGGCGGAATTATTCGCACAGCTAATGCTTTTTTAATTAAAGAAATAATACTTGATCAAAATGTTTATAATAAAGCGGCAACAGCTGGCACCGCGGCTTGGGAAAATATACAAGTAACTAAAAATTTATTTGAATATATAAAACAAAATAATTATATTTCAGTTGCACTCGAACAACATCCACGTAGTGTTCCTCTCTGGGACTTTAAATTTCCAATTAATTCAGTTATTATTACTGGACACGAAGTGCAGGGTATGAGCGATGAAATGGTTGAGCAATGTGATCATGTAATTGAAATTCCTCAATATGGTCTTGTAGAGAGCTTAAATGTTTCTACGGCTACTAGCATTGCTTTATATGAATACTGTAGGCAGTATAGACGCATACCCAAGGATTCAATCTAAATTACTTAAAAAAATTCTTTCTAATTCAGTCATAATTTCAGAACCTTTAAAACCTTCTTTAAGCAGTTCTGATGGTTTAGTTTTTGGATAAGCTTTTTGCATTTTTAAGTATAAATTATATATATTTTCATTTAAACTAAAAAGCAAGTTTTGATAATTTGTTTCTAGTTTATTTATTTCATTAAAAAGTTTAAGAGTTGGCTGTAGTTGAAGATTTTGACTAATAGAAAATATATAAATAATTTGTTTGCGTATATTATTTTTCAATTCTAATTCGTTTATTATATGATTTAAATTATAATTTTCTTTTTGCAAAAGCCAAGCTAAGCGAGCTTCAAAAGAGTTTAAACAAAACTTAGGTATTGAAAATACTATATTCAAATCTGAACGTAATAAATTAAAACCACCAATTTCGAAAAGCAGTTTTGCGCCTTCTAGCCAATTATCCTGCTCTAATAAACGCCCTAATTCAATTCCAACACGTACTCCTCTGATTTTTTGAATTAAACCGTGCAAATAATTATCTTGCAAGGCAGTTTTAATTTGAGCTAAATCGCTGGCCGAAATTTTAAAACCAAAACGATTTGCAAAACGAACAGCCCTTATTATACGGGTTGGGTCTTCCCAATAGCTTTTTGAATGTAGGGTTTTAATTATTCCTTTTTTTAAATCTTCTTGGCCTTTGAGCGGGTCAATAAATTGAGCTGTTTTTAAATTATAAGCAATCGCATTAATACTAAAATCTCGCCTTGAAAGGTCGGTTTCAATATCAGCTGGGTAATTTACTTTAGGCAAAACCCCAGCAGATATATAAATTTCTTGACGAGTTGTCGCTAAATCTATTATTTTTTGATTAGAATTCCAGCAAATTTTTACTGTTCCAAATTCATTATGAATAGAGCGAATACAAGCTAAACCTTTATTTTCTAAAAATTGCGCCAATTGCAAAGCACTCTCTTGACAAAGTAAATCATAATCGGTCAGTGGGCATTTCAAAAGCAAATCTCTGACTCCACCACCCACTAAATAAATTGTTTGTTCGCTTAAATTGCCGATTTGATTTATAAAATACGGGATTTCCATGTATGAAACTTGGGCAAAATGCAATTAGAGGGATAAATTTATGAAAGACCAAGACAATAAAGAATACCAAGAAGAATGGGGATTAGAGTCAATTAAAGAAAAAGCTTATTTGCCCAGAAGATCTAAGTTTTTTGCAGACAATATATATATTATTGGTTCTGGCGTAGCCACGATTTTGGCTCTGATTATATTGTTTTCTAAATAAAGTTTTTATTACAATTTATTAAGCGACTGGCTCAGGCAATTATCTTAAACTTCGGTTAGAATGATTGAGCTAAATTTTATTTTTTATGTTGCTGTTCATTCAAAGTTTACAGATCATTTCGGCTTTTTTGCTAGTCGTTTTAATTTTAATGCATTCCGCAAAAGGCGACGGCATTGGCAGTATTGGTAGCTCTGCGCAAATGTTTAATACCAGCAGTAAACTCGAAAAAGGTTTAAATATAATTACTTGGATAATTGGTTTTGTATTTTTGGCCTGCTCGGCTTCTTTGAGTTGGGGCTTGGTTAAATAATTAATACACAAATTTTGAACCATAAAAAAGACCTAAAACCTTTGATATTTGGGCTTTAAGTCTTCGTTTAGTTAAACAAAAAACGGTTTAAACCGCAATTGCTACTCCTAAATCTGGGAGAGTTGAAAGTTTGTCTTCAAGCGAGCGATAACGCTTTAGATCGATGTTTTTTTCTTTCAGTTTGCGAAGCTGTCTTTCAATGCTGGCACAAGCTATATCAACACTTGCATACATATCTTCGGAACGAGTTTGATTACGAAGAGTTTTGCCGCCATGCAAGAAAATAATCAGTTCAACTAAATTCGTATTAGTGCGATTTTCATAACTCAAATTAACTCTAATACTTGCGATAAATTCTGGTTGGTGTTTTATGGCTCGACTGAGCTTTTTATTGACATATTGTTCAATGGCACGAGTAACTTCTAGATTTAAACCTTGCACATTAATCTTATTCATTAAACACTCTCCTTGAGTTTAGTGATTGTATGGAAACCCACTATAACGAAATTTTATGGTTGTTATTTCAGGTTGCTCTAGTTTTTATTATAGGCATAATTAACTAAATTGCCAAGGTGATTGCTATATTTATTTGTTTTGAGAATGTTAATTATGTTCTGATTATGTTTGCAGTGTGTGAAAACTTAAATAATTAACTGTTTTTAATAAACACAATTAAGCCTACAGAATCAAAAAAGTCGGTTCAAAACACTTTATAATCGTTAAGTTAATTTTTATGCACTGATGTCCAAATGGATTTTAAAAGTTTCTGAAGGGCTTGATTTTGGGGAATTGGGTTTTGAGTTTGAGAAAAACAAAAAAGTACTTTTAATTGGCTCGGGAAAACCCCAAATTGAATTTTACCGTTTGCGCAAGCTAATTCATAAAGCTATACATTTTTTGCAAGCCCAAAAAGCCGAAATCATTGAACATAATTTAAATCAATTTACAAATATGCCCGCCGACTTTATTGAAATTGCTCTTCTGGAGGCTAATTATAATTTTGATCAGTTTAAAACAAAAAAAGAAAATTTAGTTAATTTCAGTTTTAATCATCAAGACCATATTATTGCTCAAAATATACAAACCGCCAAAAACCTTATAAATTCGCCAGCTAATATAGTTACCCCTAAATATTTAGCAGATTATGCTTTAAACCTAGCTGATCAAAAGCTTAAGGTCGAAGTATTAAACCAAAAACAATGTCAAAAATTAAAAATGGGTGCTTTTTTAGCGGTAGCCCAAGGCTCAGCACAAGAACCTTATTTAATTGAAATAAATTATACGGGAAACAAAGCCAGCAAAGAGCAAATTGGCTTAATCGGGAAAGGCTTAATGTATGATACTGGCGGTTTATGCCTAAAACCAAATAATTATATGAATGGAATGCAAAGCGATATGGCTGGAGCCGCTACGGTTATGGCTATTATTCAAACGGCCGCCATGCTTGATTTAAAAGTTAATTTAACTGCTTTAGTTTTGGCTTGTGAAAATGGTTTTAGCGAAAATAGCTATAGGCCAAGCGATGTTTTGACGGCTTGTAATGGTAAAACAATAGAAGTGGTTGATACTGATGCCGAAGGCCGCTTAACTTTGGCCGATGCGATTGCTTATTTGAGCCAAAGAGAAAATATAAAAACTATTATTGATTATGCAACTTTAACTGGGTCTTGTGTTTCGGCTTTGGGAGAGGTTTCAGCTGGAGCTTTTAGTAATTCGTCAAATTTAATTAAAAACTTTATTAAGGCTTCAGAAGAAGTTGGTGAACCCATTTGGGAATTGCCTTTATTTGAAGAATGCAAGGAAGATTTAGAAAGTTCGATCGCCGATTTAGCTCAATGCGCTGGCCGACCTGATGCTGTAGTAGCCGCCATCTTTTTGCAAGAATTTTTAGCGAGGCCAAAAGAACAAAACTGGCTCCATCTTGATATTGCTGGCACGGCTTATTTGGATAAAGCAAATGAATATTATTTAAAAGGAGCTACTGGACGGCATATTTGGAGCACAATCAACTTTTTAATTAAAAACTAGGAAACTACTTTCGTATTTTGCAAGACTTGTGTAAAATAAAAATACAAATTTAAGTTGATTTAATTTTTTATGACAAAGTCTTTAATCTGGCTTTTTGTGGTTTTTCTTTGCGCTTTTAACGCAGGTTTTACTGTAGTTGCCAAAACTTCTGAATGGTCTGATTCTGAATTGCTTGAACAAAAAATGGACTCTCAATTTAGCCAAAAAGCAAATTCAAAGCAATTTAACGAATTAACAAGCGACAAAGAAAACCAAATAAAAAAAATTCTACAAGAACAGCCGAGTTTTGCCGAATTCCAAAAACAAGTCTTAAAATTTGCGGCTATTCCTAGCCAAGAAGAATTTAAAAAGTTTCGTAAACAAGCTAAAGTGCGTAATGCTTTACCGAATATTTCTTCTGGTTTTAATTTAGGCCGAGATGGTTATTTTGATACTGCAAATGCCTCGGATTATTCAATTACAAGACCCAATGAAGGAGCTAGCACAAGCACTTCTTATAATTATGGCGGTACTGCTCCTAACGAAAGAAGACTTAGTAGCGAAGGCGGCAACCTTACTTATAACAATAATGACTCAAACTTTTCTAATGATGCCTTTAGGCGCAATAATTGGGCTAAAGATTTAACCGTGGACTTTGAAATAAATTTGTCCAAGCTGATTTATGACGATGAAATCACCGATATTCTTTCAGAGCAAAGGCGTTTCGCCACCATCAGAAGTGATTATATGGACAGAGCCTTTGATGCTTACCATGAACGCCGAAAAAAGCAAATTTCTTTAATTATTAATCCGCCTTTAGACAAAACCGAAAAAATAATAGCCGAATTAGAATTAGAAAATTTAACTGACCGCTTAGATTCTTTGACGGGTGGTTGGTTTAGCAAAGCCTTACAAAATTACCAAGCCACACAAGCCGCTTTCTAAGATAAAATAAACAGTTTTTATAATAAAATTCTGGTCAATATTTTTTAATTTTTGTTATGATTCAAACAACGAAAATTTAATTTTATGGACAAGAGTAAAAACCCTTTAGCTAAAGTTTTAGAAGGTGCTGGGCACATTGCCGTTGGTTTAGGTACTGTTGCTAAACAAGCTTCTAGAGCACCAGTTACAACCACTTATCCCGATGAAATGCCCAATTTGTATCCCAATAGCAGACATCGTTTGGCCTTAAATGTAAATCCCATTACAGGAGAACATCTTTGTATAGCCTGCAAGCAATGCGAAAGGGTTTGTCCAGATCAATGCATTACTGTGATCGCTGATCCAAACGCTAAAGGCAAAGTACAAGAATTTTATATTGACCAAGGTTTATGTATGTTTTGCGGTTTATGCACCGAAGTTTGCCCGACAAGTTGTATTATAAACACCGTAGATTTTGAGATGAGTGATTATAGCCGTGAGGCCTTGGTTTATGATATAAAAAAACTTACGCTCAAAAGAGAAGAATCAGCTTTTTACTTTGATTTTAAGGGTCTAAATTTACCAAAACCAAAACCCGAAAAGCCACCAGTCTCTCCTAATCAGGCTGAAACCGAAACAAAAGAAGCTTAAATAAATAATAAAACTAATTTATAAATTCAAAGAGAGTTTGTTTTTTAGCTTAAGAACTTGTTTTTATGTATCAAATAAGCCAAAATTAAAACAGTTTATTCAATATATAAAAATTTCTTATGAATACTGCCATTGCTTCTGCTAAATCTATTGGTCATCTTGTTCGTATTGTTGGACCTGTAATTGATATTCAATTTGACGATGAACTTCCGCCTATTTATAGTGAAGTTATCATTGAAGACCAAAATCAAAATGGCGAAAAAGTTAAAGTTATTGCCGAAATTCAATTATTGCTAGGTGATAATAAAGTTAGAGCGGTTGCAATGAATAATACAGAGGGCATTAGCCGTGGAATGAAAGCTTATACTTGGGGCAAACCAATCACTGTTCCTGTTGGAGCCAAAACCTTAGGCCGCATTTTTAATGTTTTAGGTGAACCAGTTGATAATGGAGAAGCAATTCCTGAAAACACCGAACGTTGGACAATTCACCGCAAAGCCCCCAAATTGGCCGAACAAAATACGAAAGTAGAAATTTTTGAAACTGGAATTAAAGTAATTGACCTTCTAGAGCCTTATACCAAAGGTGGAAAAGTTGGTTTGTTTGGTGGTGCTGGTGTTGGCAAAACTGTCATCATTATGGAACTTATCAATAATGTAGCCAAAGCGCATGCGGGAATTTCGGTTTTTGGCGGGGTAGGAGAACGCACTCGAGAAGGCAATGATTTATACCATGAAATGAAAGATTCAGGCGTGTTACCCAATGTGGCTTTGGTTTATGGGCAGATGAATGAGCCTCCCGGTGCTAGAATGCGTGTTGGTTTATCGGCTTTGACTATGGCTGAATATTTCCGTGATACTGAAAACCGTGATGTTTTGCTCTTTGTGGATAATATTTTTCGTTTCAGTCAAGCTGGCTCAGAGGTTTCTACCTTGCTTGGTCGTATGCCGAGCGCCGTGGGTTATCAGCCTACTTTGGCTAGTGAAATGGGCGAATTGCAAGAAAGAATCACCTCAACTCTCAATGGTTCTATCACATCTATTCAGGCTGTTTATGTTCCAGCGGACGATTTAACCGATCCAGCTCCAGCCACCGTGTTTGGGCATTTAGACGCAACCACTGTTTTAAGCCGTCAAATTGCTGAACTTGGAATTTACCCCGCCGTTGATCCTTTGGCTTCGACTTCTACGGCTTTAAAACCAAGTATTGTGGGCGAAGAACATTATAATGTTGCCCGTGCGGTTCAGTCTGTTTTGCAACGTTATAAAGATTTGCAAGATATTATTGCGGTTCTTGGTATGGATGAATTATCTGAAGATGATAAGGCTATTGTAAACCGTGCCCGCCGTATTCAAAAGTTTTTAAGTCAGCCTTTTCATGTTGCTGAGGTTTTTACGGGCTTCAAAGGCAAATATGTGAAACTCGAAGAAACTGTTAAAAGCTTCAAAGGCATCGTTGAAGGCGAATATGACCACTTACCCGAACAAGCTTTTTATATGGTTGGAACAATTGAAGAAGCGATCGAAAAAGCTAAAACGCTTGAATAAGTTTTACTAAAAATACTTAGGTAAAATGTAATTAGTAAGAAAAAACAAAATGAAAATTCAAGCAATTGTTCACACAGCAGAAGAAGGCGGTTATTGGGCTGAAGTGCCTTTACTTAATGGTTGTTACACACAAGGCGAAACTATGGAGGAAATTATAGAAAATCTTAAAGAAGTGGTGCAACTTTATTTTGATGATGACCTTAAACCAGAAAACCCTACTGATAAAGTTATTGAACTTAGCTTATGAAATCAGTATCAGGTAAAAAGCTTGCAAAAATTTTAGAAAAAAATGGCTGGCAATTGGCTAGGGTTAAAGGAAGCCATCACCGCTACAGAAAAGAAAATATAAATATTTCGCTTCCAGTTCACGCAAATGAAGATTTGAAACTCGGGATACTAACATCAATAATGAAACAAGCCAACCTGAGGGAATGTTTAATAAACTGTGTCAATTCAAAAATAGTAAAATAAGTTGAATAAATGAGGAATTGACAATGAAAACAGAAACAAAAAAGAAATTTGATAACTTTGAT
>CANLTT010000063.1 GCA_947494115.1 Candidatus Caenarcanales bacterium | reverse complement strand
AAAGTAGATTCTACGGTAGAAGCTATTGATCAGGCTTTTAAGCAGCTTATTAATTTAGATCCGTCAGGTTATTTTGAACACTTTTTTAAAATTATACATAGATCCTTTTAGTCTGGGTTTGCTATAGCAACGGAGAAAGATTGATGATTCCCGTAGAGATGGAGCCAGCAGAAGACAAGGCTGGCTGTTTCAGTAAAGTGGGGATCCTTCTGCAACAAATGAAGGAAAGTAATGAGAAAGACCCATCAAGCTGCAAAAATATCACATCTTCGGTGAACCAAATTATTTTCGGACCCCGAATTTACAAGATCGAGCCGATACCGCTGTGTGGAATTGGGGATACTCGATGGGTTCAAGCTCCAGTTAAATCTCAATTTGAAGCTCCCGATATTGAGTTAGCATTGAGCAACTTACCATTGCCTCGTGGCTTAACGGGCGCTCGCAGTTAAAGCCGTATTTTTAAACTTGCTTTGGCGCAGAAATAGATTTCATAAAATAATTATAAATTTCTGAAGGCACTGAATGAGCTTGCGGAAAGGCTTTTTCGTTTTGGCGTTTAGCCCAAATAATGGTGTTATTCCCGTAAGCCAATTTGCGCTTGTCGCTATAATATTCAAAATAAAGCTTAAAGCCATACGTACAAAGCTCTTCTAAATACATTTTTACGGTAATTTCTTCAAAAGGCATAGCTTCTTGTAAATGATTAACATTGGCTTCTAAACAAATAAATTCTCCTGTTTTGCCTTGCGCCTTGAAAGTGTCTGGAACAAGACTATAAAGTAATTGCTCCAGTGAAATCGCTTGCCAATCGTAATAATTTGAATAATATAAATTGCCAACCGAATTACCATTATGAATGCCCGTTTGATAGGTTGTTTGACTAAGCAGGATTTCAGGGCGTGGTTTGGGTGCTGAATAATATTGTTGTTTGCCCAAATTTTCTAGCGAAATATAATTGGGGTTAATTTGTTTGTTTTGGCTTATAGACTCCGTTTTAATAAAATATTTTTGTAAATAGTTTAAAAAATAAGGCGGTATAGGGCTTTGTTTGACAATACCATGGCCTTCAATTTTCACCCAAGTAGTACCTAAATTTCCTTCTGCCAGCTTAGAGCCATTACTAAACCATTCAAAATTTAAGTCAATAAATGAATTTGCAAAATCCGATTTGGGCGTAATCCAAATTTTGCCTTCAATATCATTTAGAGCCTCGGCTTCATTATAAATTTTAAGTTGTGAAAAATTAGTTACCATGCCATATTCACTACCTCTAAAATCTTCTAAGAGGTTTTCGCTAATTGGTTTTAGAACTAATTCTCTTAAATGCCCCATCCAAGTAGGGAAATTAGCAAAATAAGTTTTTCCGTAAAAAGCTCGACAATCTTTAAAAGTAGTATTAAAACTATGTTTAAATTTTCCAGACAATTTATCAAAATCTAATTCCCAAGAAGGTGAATCTATCAATTCATCAACTAATTCTTTTACGCTGTGGTTAGTTACTATTCCAATTATGGCTTCATTATTTGGCCAAATTTCAACTGGAAAAGTCAAAACCTCAAATAATTCATCATTAGCTTCACCCACAAAAACAATTCCGCCATCATTGAGCTTAGATTTAATTTTTACTTTACTGGGAAGAGCACCAAAAGCTTTAATAACCGCTTCTTTTAAGCACCACAGGCGAGTACCAGCTTTGTCAAGATTTTGATCTATGGTTTCTAATTCGGCTATTGCCATATGGGTTTCTTCGCTTAAAAGGTCGCCCCAATTATATTTTTTGACAAATTCTAAATCACAACCTTGCTTGTCTTGGCCAATTGCAAAAAGCAAAAGCGAATTACTATGCGAAATAGAAAGTTGTAAATTATTACTATTATTAATTTCGGGCTTCCCAGTTTTTTGCCAAGTAATATTATTTTCAGGAAAGTATTGTTGAAAAACTTTTTCTTCAATTTTATGCCTTTGATCGGCCGATAAAGTATTAAAATTTTCAAAATGTTTATAACAAATAAATTTAAGTTCTTTTTGTAAAAGATTTTTAAAACTTTCAAATTTAGCTTCAATTCTGTTTTCAATTGCCTTAGTATCAGCGATTTCTTCGGATTTTAAAAGTTTGCCAATTGGCTTTAAAGCCTTAACTTCATAGTTTTCAATTTGTTCAATTATTTCGCCTTTTTGATTAAAGCGTTTTACTTCAAATAAACCACTTGTCTCTGTTTTTTCTAATAGCCCTGCTTGCACCAAACTTTCAGAATCTGAATTTAAAGAAATAGTCCATTTTTGAATATTAAGTGGCAAATAAATTTTATCTGTTAATAATAATTGTGTTGATTGCAAAAGAGTGTCTCTTAAAAGCGGATTACCTAGAAGATAAGCTTTTTTATTTTGTGCGAAAGAATTTGGCTTAACTGAAAAAACAATTTCTTGAGAATTTAAACTATAAATTTGATTTATATTTTGGAAACTTTCCCCCTGAAAAAGAAGCCAGCTATATAAGTCGGTTTGCGCATTTAAAGATAATGGTTGAGTATAATTTGGCGGTTTAATTTGTGGTAAATCATTTGTATTAAAACTTATTTCGACCGAAAAATGATTTTGTTTAAAATCTGATATTTCGGTTGAAATGCCAATAAAAACTTTATTATTTTCTAAACGTTTAGCCGAAATTGCTATTTTGAGTTCGCTTTCTACGACAATAGGTTGCAAAAGACTGATATTTTCAAAAGTAATATTTTGCAGATTTTTTATTTCCATTAAGTATACTGCCGCCTCGGCCATGGCTTCTAGTGCATAAACTGTAGGAAACAAAAGCGAACCATTAAAATTATGATCAAGCAAATATTTGTCATTTTTAATATTTAAATTACAAAAAGCTTTTAGTTCGCTTTGTGGCTTAAAATCAGCAATTTCTTCTAGGTAAGTATCTGGGAAATTATTTTCAGTTGTTGCCCAAGTATCCATTTCGCCTAATTCAGCCGCTATAACAATTTGTTGGTCTTGCGTAGAATTATCTAACCAATATATAAATTGTTCAATTCCCTCTTTAGGACTAATTGAATTAATACCCATATTTGCAAGTATTTTAGTACTTCCCATTCTTTCACCCATACCAATTTCGCTCCAAATACTATAAGCATATGTAATAGTTTCTAGATTATTATATTGGCGCAAAAGCAAGTCTAAAGCCTCATTAGAAAAAGCATACCAACTATTACCAGCCATACCCGTTACGCCAATAATAGAAGTTAAAGCGATAAAATATTTAAAATCTTCAACTGGAATAGCTTTGAGTAAATTTATTGCACCGAGTAGTTTAGGGCTAATTTCGGTATAAGCTTGCTCGGCTAAAACTTGCTCGACGCGGCGTGGTTTATTAAGGCCAGCACCATGAATAACCGCTTTGATTGAGCCTAATTGATTAATCAAATTTTGTACGGCTTTTTCGTCTGTAATATTACAAATATAATAATTAGCTTCTAATCCAAGTTCGGAATATTTGGCAAGCGTATTTTGAACTTCGTTATTCGCTGGAGAACTACCAATTAAAGCCATTTTGCAATTGTATTTCTGGGCAAAGGCCAAAGCACATTCAGCTGTAATTCCTTTGGCTCCGCCTGTAACTAAAACCAAATCTTGCGCAGAAATCTCAAATGCCTTGCGTGGTCGAGCTTTAGAAATAGCCAGATCGTAAATTATTTTGCGGCGTTTGGCAAACTCATCATATCCAGAGCAAGAATATACAGCATCCGTATTTAATTCTTGATAAATTAGTTTAGCGACTTCTAGAGCCTTAAGCGAAGCATGAAACTCAAGAGTATGTATTTTGCTTTGAGGCCTTTCAAGGTGTAAACTAGCCGCAAAAGCCATAGCACTTGGAATATAACTAGAATGGATTTTATCGAGGCGGCCAAAATAACCATTACCAGCTTGCACAAAAGCAATTTGTATATCCTGATTAGCCGTAAATTGCGCCGTTGAAGATAATATTTGAATGGTTTCTTTTAAATCAGAGCTGGAATTCGGCATAAAGACAATTAAGTGTTCAAATTGATTATTTTGATTATTGTTTAAATTGGCCAATTGACTGTAATGAAGGGTTTGTACCGAATCTGAATAAACACTAAAAGCTTGTTCTAACTCGAGGGGCAATGGATTTGCATAAATCAAAGCTAAATTGTTTAATTTGTGCATTTTATTTGCTTCGATTAAAAGCTCTTCTTCGATTAATTGCGCTGTAAAACTTTGTACTTTGGAGTTAGGCTCTTCAGTGGGCACAATTATTGTCTCAGAGACAGAAAAGCTTTGTACTTTTTGAATAATCTCATCCAAACTGGCATTTGAAAAACCAGACATTTCTAATTTGCCATTTAAATTGAATTGTTTAGAAATTTGATTGAGCAAAGTTCCAGCTTTAATGCTGTCGAGGTTTAAATCATCAAGCAAACGAAAATGAGTTTGAATTTTGTTTTTAGGAAAACCTGTTTTTTCTGAGGTTAAATTTAAAACAATTTCTGAAATATTTAAACTTTGATTTGGCTCTGGAAGTGCTACTTGAGCATTTGTAAGTTTGTAAATAATATTTATAATTTCTTCTAAACTTGCATTTGAATAGTTATTTGCCTCGATTTTGCCTTGCAATGAGTATTTCCGAGAAAGCTCCCCAAGCAAAGAGCCAGCCTTAATACTGTCTAAATTCAAATCATCAAGCAAACGAGAGCTATTTTCTAATTTATCTTTGGGAAAGCCCGTTTTGTCAGCAATTGTACTATAAACAACCGTCGAAATAGCTTGCAAAGAATTATTGTTAGTTTTATTAATTTCTGCGACTTTAGTCAGCTTTAAAGGCTCAAAACCACTTTTCAAACTTACAGTTTTGCCAATAGAAAAACTCTTGTCTTGCTTAGGCAAGTGCTTCAAATCAGCCATAATAACTTCTTGTAAAAAGTCTTTGCGTTGACTCAAATAGTTTTCAAGCCCAGCAATTGGCAAATTTAAACTATTAATTAAAGCTGTTTCAAAATTTAGATTATTTGTTTGTGGCTCTAAATCTGGCATTTCAGGGAAAGGTCTTTCTAATGGATTCGTAATAAATTCTTTTTGCACTGTCGGGATAAATGGGCGAATTAGACGATTTTGATAAATTTCAGAAATATTTAAATTTACGCCCCTGACGAATAAATCAGCTAAAAGCAAATTTAAAGACAAATCATCTTCCGCAGTGGCTTCTACGGGCAAACATTTTAGGCCATTCGCTGAAGCCAGTCCGCTTAAAACACGCCCAGGGCCAATTTCTAGCAAAATATCGCAATTTAGTTTTTGCAAAGCCTCTCTAAAATTAACCTTTCCAAGAGCTTGCTGGGCAAAATAAGCATTTAGGTTAATTTCTGAATCGAGTTGAGCCGCTTTGAAAGAACTAATCAAAATAGGTTTATCAGCTGGCTTTTGTATGGGGTTTGCAAAAGGAAATTGCTTGATTGCCTCGGCCGCTTCGCTAATTAATTTAGAATGAAAAGCCGCACTAACTGGCAATTGAGTCGCATTAATATTTTCAAGGGAGGCCAATTGTATAATTTCTTGAATACCAGCCGTTTCGCCGCTTATAATGGTTTGATTAGGCGAATTAAGATTGGCAATTGAAACATAATGTGAGGTCTTTTGAATAAGAGTGATAGCTTTTGCTTCATCACAAGCCAAACTTACCATAGAACCCGAACCACAAATTGCCATACTTTGCCCACGAAAAGCCGCAAAGTCAAGCAAGGTTTTCTCATCATAAAAACCCGCTGAATAAAAAGACATTAATTCGCCCAAACTATGTCCAGTCAAAGCGTCAAACTCCACTCCCAGCTTTTGAAGATATTTAAACCAAATCAAGCAAGTTAAAATAATGGCTGGCTGGGCAATTTGGGTTTGTTTTAAATTTTCTTTCCAAGCTTCTTCTTCCTCTTTATTGATTGCAAGCTCGGCAAATTTATAAATGGCCAATTTTACTTCAGGTGAAACTAAATTATTTGCCAATTGCTCAGCCCAATCAAAGCGTTTAATTAATTTATAAGCCATATTTAATCGCTGAGATCCTTGTCCTGAAAAGACTGCGCCAACTTTAATATTTTCTTGGCTTTCACCCCAAATAATAGTTTCTTCTTCTAGTGAACCTTTAAAGATAGATTTAGAAAAACTATTTTGCAAAATCTGTAGTTTGTTTTCTAGCTCTGTTGGAGTTTGAGCTATAATTGCCGCTCTCCATTTGTGCTTAAAATTGACTTTATGATTTATGTAGCTGGCATAATCGCTCAATTCAGCATAACTGATGCCTTTGGCATTTTGGAGTATTTCTTCTAAATTCTTGGCTAGCTCTTCTGGAGTTTCTCCAGCCAAAAAGAAAACCTCAGAATTTTGATTAGAAACCATTAAAGCCAGTTCTGACAATTCTGGTTTAAGCTTGGCGCTAGGAAAATCTCCAGATTGCAATAAAACATGGCTATTAATGCCCCCAAAGCCCATCGCCGAAACACCTGCAAATAAAATATCTGTTTTGTCTTTGATCTGGCCGTGCCTTAGAGGGTAAGCATTAAAAGCTTTTTCTTCAAATATTGGATGACTAGTTTTAATTCCAGCGGTGGGTGGTAAAATGCGCTGATTCAAAGCTATAACAGTTTTAATAAAAGCCCCAACTCCAGCGGCCGCCTTGGTATGCCCCACAATTGACTTGAAAGAAGTTAAACCACAATATCGTCCTTTGCAACCTTCCAAAGCCAAAGTAATACCTTCAATTTCTGTTTTATCGCCCACGGTTGTGCCTGTGCCATGGCCTTCAATAAAACTTAAGTTCTGTGGATTAAAATTGGCTTTTTGGTAAGCACGCTTTAAAGCCATAGACTGACCAACCGAGCTGGGAGCGGTAATACCACCTTTACCATCTGAAGAAATGCCCCAACCGTTTATAATAGAATAAATTTGATCGCCATCTCTTTGAGCGTCTTGAAGACGTTTTAACACCACGATACCACAACCTTCGCCTGGTAAAAAACCTTTGCCATTTTTATCGTAAACTCTCATTTCATCCTGAGTTAAAGCTCCCGTTTTAGCAAAACCAATTAACTCAAAAGTATCCAAGCTTATATCTACGCCGCCAGTTATTACCATATCCATTTGGCCAGACTCTAGATAATTAGCGGCCGTACAAATTGCCAGCAAAGAAGAAGAACAGGCTCCGTCGACTATATAACCACCGCCATGTATATCTAAAAAATTGCAAACTCGGCCAGCAATCGTATTAGCCAAGCCACCAGCTAAACTATCTTCTGTTACGGGCGCAAAAACCGACTTGTAATATTTTTGCATTATTGGTTCTAAACTCTCAAAATGACGGCTTAAACCTTTTTGCTTTAAAGAAGCTTTTAAAACTTTTTTGACATATGGCCAGCGTAAAAGCATTTGGTTCGACCGTGTAAATTCGCCTGTTAGTGTATTACCAATAATTACGCCAGTTGTATTGCTCGGCAATTTATCTTTTGTGTAGCCAGCATCTTCTAAAGCCGCTAAAGCCGTGTCTAAAGTTAGCCAATGCACAATATCAGTGCTTTCAAAGGCTTGTTTAGGTATTTTTTTGCTAATCCAATCAAAAGAATAATTTTCAATTAAAGCCGCTTTATTTTGATAAGTTTTATCGGCCGTCTCTGGGTTTGGATCGTAATATTCAGCAATTGGTAAACGCACATCTGGCATTTGTCTAAATTGCTGTTTACGAGCCAATATATTTTCCCATAATTCAAGTGGAGTTTTTGCACCGGGATATAAACAAGCTATACCTATTACGGCAATTTGAAAACTTTCTTTTTTCTTCATTATTTAACTTCAGAGGAATATGTGTAACACCTTACATTAAATATTCTTTCATATTAAGTAAAATATTGGTAAGATGAACTATAATTATGGTTTTTTTGTTTTTCTCAAGCAATCTTTGTATTTCTATCAACTTAAGATATATTCAAATCAATAAACTTTCATAAATTTATCATAATTTTCATTATCCTTAAGTAAGTTTTAGGTTGATTTAATTTTTAGTATTATTATTTTCCATTTGCCCCCATTCTTAAATTGGAAAAGGTTTTTCTTTTTTTATCGACATAAATACTAAATAATTATTGTTCGATCTAGTTTTAACCAACTAAAGCTTGGGAAAAACAGCTTTTCAATTGGTTTTTAGGTTAGTTTTATTTCTTGTACTTTTATACCTTGTGTCCCTTTAAGCCATAATCTGGCCTCTCCAAGTGTTTGAAAAGCTTTAATTTCTAGTTTATTGTCTTCTCTTTTAGTTGTAGATTGTATATAAAGTTTTATAGCCATTTTGCCAAAAATATTTTCTGGTAGAACGAAAGCCACTTTCTTTCCGCCTACGACTCTGACTCTATCATTAACCTTTACATTTAACCAATTTACATCTTCAGGTCTTGTTGGTTTTAATTGTCGGGTATCATTCAACCAACCCAAATTAGGAAGTTCTTTTACTTTTTGTAAATAGAAATCTACACCAACTGTAAAAGGTTGTCTCCAGTCTTCACCGCTCATAAACTCAAGAGGTGTCCAGATGACCGAAGGAATAGTTGGGTCAAATTCTACTCTTACTGCTTTGTTTTCTATCAATATCATTACAGCAGCCTACTTTAAAGTTATTATCATTTAGTTTACTTATTCCCGTTAGAGCCAAGTAAACACCTACACTTTAGCATAAAGGTGGCTTATATTGGGGAGTTTAGAAAAACCGTTCTGCTCTTATAATAAAAAACTATATTAAAACTTATATTTAAGTCTAAATGAGGGATAATAATCAAAAATATCAAAGCAAATAGTTGATTTTGGGTCTGTTTTTAGGGCTTCTCCTGATAAAACATTAATGTAGTTGCTTACCTAAAATACATTAATGTTTTTTCTGAAAATTTACACAATCAGCAATCCAGCTTTTAGAATTTTCATTCAATTTCAAGCTTGGCCTCAATTCTAAATTGCAACGAATACAAGTAAGAAGCTGATTTTTGATAGTGTAATGAATACAATCACCACATAAACGTGCTCTAGCAACAGCAGTTGAGCGATGAGCATAAAAATCCTGCTCTAAATCGTCACAATTTTCTAAATCATCATGTAATTCCATTTATGAAACAATTCCTAAAATAGCGGCTAATTCACCTTTGGCATCTCTTTCAAAAAGGCCATCGCAACCGCCAGCTAAAAGTTCTCCCTCAACAAAAATTTGTGGAACCGAACGAGCACCACCAGTTCTTTCAATCATGGCTTGTTTTTTAATCTCATCATCAACAAGCACTTCGGTGTAACTAATGCCTTTTTTGGTAAGCAGAGCCTTGGCTTTTACACAATAAGGGCAATAAGTGGTGGTGTAAATTTCGACTTTTTTAGTTTGTTTTGGTTGATTCATCTTTTTGTTTTTTTGCTAAAGATAAAACACGCTCGGAAGGAATCGCTCCAACGCCACACCAATAATTAAAACGCTCCAGCTTTAAAGAAACCAAGTCTTTCAAAGGGTCAAACCAACCTAAATCTTCAATTGAACGGCCATCTCTTTTTTCACGAGAATCAATAACAATTACTCTATAAAAGGGCTTTTTCTTGCGTCCATTTCTCTTTAAGCGAATTTTTGTACTCATTAATATTTATTTTTTAAGAAAACTAAGTTTATTATAATAACTGAAATTGAGTTTACAAGCATAAAATATAAAAATTAGACTTAATTTAACCGTTTGATGATTTTTTCTTAAACTATGATTTGCATTATTGCTTTTTACAAATTTGTCTCTCTACCAGCTTATAAAGAACTTAAAGAAGACTTAAAAACCAAAATGATTGAGCTTGAAATTAAAGGCACAATTTTGTTGGCCAGCGAAGGGATAAATTCGACAATTTCGGGCACAGAAGAAAATATTGAAATTTTTATAAAATATTTAACCCAAAACCCGCTTTTCAGCGATTTGCAGTTCAAAAAGTCTTTTTACGATCATCAACCTTTCGGCAAAACTAAAGTTAAACTCAAAAAACAAATTCTTTCATTGGGAGAACCAATTGATGTACATTCTCGCATTGGAATATATGTTGAACCCAAAGATTGGAATAATTTAATAAAGCAAGATGATTTGGTGCTTATAGACACCCGAAATGATTATGAATGCGAAATAGGCACCTTTGAAGGAGCAATTGACCCTAAGATCAACAATTTTAGGGAATTAGCCGATTTTGTCCAAAACAATTTAGATTCTTGGCAAAACAAAAAAATAGCCATGTTTTGCACGGGTGGCATTCGTTGCGAAAAATTTTCTTCTTTTATGCTTCAAAAGGGCTTTCCAGAGGTTTACCATTTAAAAGGCGGCATTTTGCAATATCTCGAAGAAATTCCCCCTGAAACAAGCCTTTGGAAAGGAAACTGCTTTGTTTTTGATGAAAGACGAGCTGTTAAACACGCCTTGATTCCAGCCTAAAAACGATTCAGCTTAATTGATAGAAGTTTGGTTTTCTTGTAATTCTTCTTCTAGTGCCTGATAAAAAGTATATTGAGATTCGTTTTCATCTTCTTGAACTTCAGAGACAGCTATTTCAATTTCTTTTTCTTTGAATAGAGCTTTTAATGCCTCCAAAAATCTGTCATCTAATTCTTGTGCTTTTAAACGATAGACAGAATACATTTACACTCTCCCACTATAACTAAACTCCTCAGCATATAATTCCCTTTTTGGGCTTTAAACCTTTGTTTCTCATACTTTTGCAGTATAAGTTTATTGTGATATAAATTATTATCAGCTATTAAATTTAGAGAATGCAAAATAGTTTTAATTTAAAAGAGTTTTTGGCCAAAGTAAAATTTGATGCCAATGGTTTAGTGCCAGCTATTGCCCAATCAGCCGAAACAGGCGAGGTCTTAATGTTGGCTTATATGAATGCAGAGGCTCTAGAACGTACGATTGAAAAAAAATTGGTTTGTTATTGGTCGCGTTCGCGTAATTGTTATTGGGTTAAAGGCGAAACTTCGGGGCATTTGCAATATTTAGAAGAAATTTATCTTGATTGTGATGGAGATACAATTTTGCTAAAAGTCAAACAAAAAGGCCCAGCTTGTCATACTGGAGCGGCTAATTGCTTTTTTAGTAAATTGAATTATTTATAAAAATCAAAAATACAAAAAAATTGCTTAGGGTTTGAAGTACAATTAATGAGGTTTTACAATAATGTTTATAAATAAATTACAACTAAAAAACTTTAAACGATTCACTGATTTAACGGTTGATTTAGCCCCCCAGCCCCCTAAAGGGGTAGCAAATCAAGAAGACGAAAATCTACCGAAATTAGTTTTATTAATTGGTGCAAATGGTAGCGGAAAGTCTTGTATTTTTGACGCTTTTGAAGCTATTAATACTCTTGTTCTGAACAAAAAACTTCTACAGGCAAACGAAAAAATACCAAGT
>CANLTT010000062.1 GCA_947494115.1 Candidatus Caenarcanales bacterium | reverse complement strand
TACTCATAAATATTAAATAAATTAAATATACATAAAACGGTAATTGATCCCAATGAATAATTTCACTATGACTAAAAAGCCCAAAGAAACTGAAAGTGTGTAAATAAGCTAATAAACACAAACCTAAAAAGCCAATTATACGCAAAGGATGATTATCGTTTTGTTTAAAATAAAAAGTACCAATTACAAATAAAAATACAGCATAAATTGCATAAATTAAATTAAATAAAATTAGAAAATTACCGCTAATATCAAGACCAAGCTTAATCGGCAAAAGTAGAGCAAATATAATGCTCAAAATATAAGCCGAAGCATTGTATTTATTTTGCATAACTTTATATATAAAAAATACTAAAGCAAGAATAATTAGCCAAAAGGCCTTTAAAGGTAATATAAAAAGGCTTAGCAAAATAGTTAAACTAGTTGAATTGAAAAAATAAATTAAAGGCAAACTCAAAATTACCCAAATTAAACAAAATTGCTCATAATCGGTTAAAAAATGATAAATTTGCCCAACTAAAGCCAATGATGAAGCTAGACACAAACCATAAAATATACTTATGCCCTCCCGCCAAGCAATACTTTGCATTTTTTTATGGCAGACAAAATAAGCCAAAACTTGCGCCAAAATAATTGGTAAAAAAGCCAAAATAGTTTTAGGAATTTGCCCCAATTTATGCCAATTAAAAGCAATAATCGAAAGAAGGCCGCCACCAATACAAAGTGCGCCAAAAATTGCAAAAACAATTAAAAGCCAATTAGTGCGAGTTTGAGGAAAATTTTGCTTATAATATTCTTCAATTGCCTGAGCCTGCCCTTCTTTAAGCAAGCCAAGCTCTTCTAAAGGTGCAAGTTCTTTGATTAACCAATTTATGTATTTTTGATTTTTCATAATATAATCAGTGTACGATAATTTATTTAAAAATAGTTTAAACCTGAACTGTTATTTCGCAAAATTTGTTTATGGGTAGAATCTTTATATGTTTATTCGCCTAATTTGCGTTTTTCTTTTAAATGGCTTTGTCTTTGCCTCTGATTATTGTGGCCAACCAGTTCCGCACGACATTGCCCAACCAGGTTACAATAAAATGATTGACAATGCCTTTGCTGACCCCAAGAGCTCTTCTGGTGGTGGTTTTTCTGGGGGGAATAATCAAGAAATGCCGTCTCTACAAGGCCAAGTTGTTTATGTGCCACCCGGTGCTGCTTTGCCGATTTTTTTGGATCGCCCCTTAGGCTCTGGCTTTAGCCGCATAGGTGAAATTTCATATGCATATGTTCAAGGCACGGGCTTTGGCATTCCGCAAGGTACGGTAGCCGAAATAACCGTTTTAATGGTTGAGCCAGCAGGGCGTGGTTTTGCCAGAGCTGGACGTTTGCAATTGTCTGCTAATCGTTTAATTTTGCCTAATGGTCAATCGATTTGGCTTAAAGGCTTGGTTGTAAATGCTCAAGGACAAACTGCTTTAAAAGGCCAAAGTACTGGCTCAAGAGTTGGGCATTCTGTCGGGAAAATTGCTTTAGGAGCTGGCATTGGAGCGGCTTCTGGGGCTGGTATTGGCTATGGTGCAAATGGCAATGTGGGCACTGGAGCAATAATCGGGACAGTGGTTGGAACCGTAATTGGGGGTGTTTGGGCTGGAGCCACCAAAGGCCAAGATGTCTTATTACCTTCTGGAACACAATTTTATTTAAGTGTTACTGAAGGCACTCAAGCTTATTTGTAAAATTATGGTTTGTAAATTTTAAAATCTCTGCTCAGACTGTGGTAATATGAGAATAATTTAGTTTACCAATGTTAATACTCAAGCATCGAAATATGAATTTTTTCGCATTTGGTAATTTTGTTAATAGCTTTTCTGGTGGCTTTATGCGTAAATTTGCCATATGAAAGAAATAGGCTGGCATTTATTATTTATTTCTTTAGCGGTACTTTTTAATGCTCTATATGTGGCGGCCGAATTTTCTTTAGCCCGTTGTAGACCTTCAAAAGTAGAAAACTTGGCGGCCAAGGGCGGTTTTTTAGATAAACTACTTTTAAGAGCAATAACTAAGCTCAATGATTATATTTCAGCCGCACAAGTGGGTATTACAATTGCAAGTTTAGTTTTGGGCGCCTTTGCTGAACCCTTTTTCTCTAGGCTTGTTAATCCGCTTTTGAATGCTTTTAGTGTTCCAGAGCTATTTTTGCATCCCATTTCTTTTACATTGTCTATGATGTTTGCCACTTATATTCACGTTGTGGTTGGCGAATTTATACCTAAAACACTTGCTTTGCAATATCCCGAACAAATTGCTTTAGCCACGATTTTACCTTTAGATTGGTCTTATAGAATTACCAAGCCTTTAGTTTGGATTTTAAATAATTCGGCAAATGCTTTTTTGAGGCTTTTGGGGCTACCGACGCATAATAAAGTAATTTTGGCCTATAGCGAAGAAGAAATCAAATTGCTAGTCAAAGAAAGTCAAAAAGAAGGTGTAATCGAAAGAACCGAAGAAGAAATGGTGAATAAAGTTTTTGAATTCACTGACACAGTGGTTCGAGAAGTTATGACACCTCGTATTGATATTGTCGGCATAGAAAGCGGTTTAACCATAAAAAGAGCGGCCGAGCTGTCAATTGAAAATAAAGTTTCTAAATTACCAGTCTATGAAACAAATATTGACACTGTTATTGGTTTTATTCACAGCTTAGATATATTTCAGCATCTTTACCATGAGCGGGGCGAGGTTTTGCTAAAAGAAATTTTACGCCCAATTAAACAAGTTCCCGAAAGTAAATCTATTGCCGATTTATTGACCGAATTTCGCAAAGAGAGAATACAAATAGCGATAGTTCTAGATGAATTTGGCGGCACGGCTGGCTTGGTAACTTTAGAAGATATTATTGAAGAATTGGTGGGTGATATTCAAGACGAAGATGATTTGCAAGAAGACCCAATCTTACAGGTTTCTGACGGTGGTTATTTGATTGAATCAAGGGTTTTAATTGCCGAAGTAAATGAAATTTTAGGAACCAATTTTTCGGATCAGCATTTTGATACAATTGGTGGCTTTGTTTTTGGCTTAATTGGCCGTCAGCCGCAAGTCGGTGATCAAATTGCTTTTGAGGGCTGGAATTTTATAGTTGAAAAAATAGAACGCAAAATTGAACAAATTAAAGTCAAAAAAGTAGAACAATTATCTGTTAATGCCTCTTCTTTGGCTGAAACAACTGAAAACAGCAATGAAAAGTAATAAATTGGGTTTGTCGTTATAATAAGGGCATGATTAAAAAAGTTTCTTTTATTGAATTGCGCTCTGAGGCTGGCTTTGAGGATAAAGTGAAGGCTCGCTGGGAAAAGGCTTTACATAATTCTGAATTTATTGGTGGCTCGGCTTGCAAAGAGTTCTCTGAAAAAATTTTAGATTATACTCAAACCCAAAATTTTATTGCTTGCGCCAATGGAACCGATGCCATTCAAATTGCTTTGAGAGCGGTTGGTATTGGTATTGGTGATAAAGTTTTGCTCCCAGATTTTACTTTTTGGGCAACATATGAAGCGATTGCCAATGTTGGGGCAGTGCCAATTATGATTGATATAAATCCTGAAGATTATCAGATGGATTTTGATTTGTTTGTACAGGCGATTGAAGAGCATAAACCGAAGGCCGCTATTTTGGTTCATTTATATGGTTGGTGTTCAACCCGATTAAAAGACTTTAGAGACTATTGTGCTCAAAAAGAAATTTATTTAATTGAAGATGGCGCACAATGTATGGGTAGTTTATATGATGGCAAGCCAATTTTTGAGAAAGCTTTTTTGGCCACAACTTCTTTTTATCCAGCTAAGGTTTTAGGGGCGGCTGGTGATGGCGGTGGCATTTTTAGCAATAATAAAGAAATAAGCCAAATTTGTACCCAGCTCACTAATCACGGGCGCAGTTCGCATTATGGACATGAATATATTGGCTGGAATTCTCGTTTGGACGAATTGCAAGCACATTTTTTAATTGAAAGTTTAAACTTTTTGCCAGCACGCATAAGCTCTCGGAGACAAGCGGAACAGAAATATTTAGAATTTGCCAAAAACAATTTAGCTTTGCCTTTAAGCATGAAACAAGAACCTTCAATTGTTAAAGGTAATGGCTATTTGCAGGTTAGTATTGCAAACACTTCTTATAAAGAGCTGTCCGAAAAATTAAAAGCCAAAGGTATTTTCACGGGAAATGTTTATCCAAGCCCAATGTCCGCTCAAAAAGGCGCAAAACAACCAATTGTTATCAATAAAAATAAATTAAGTAATGGTGCGCAAATTTCGGCTAAAGTACTTAATTTACCTTTATTTCCTTATATTACTGATACAGAGCTGAATTATGTTTGTGATAACCTAAAAGAAATTATTAATTAACGCAAATAATCATACATTTCAGGGTGTCTGGTTTCTCTGAGTTTTTTCAAGGCTCTGGCTTCGAGCTGGCGTACTCTTTCACGGGTTATATCTAAGATTTCCCCAACTTCTTCAAGTGTACGTGGCTCACCTGTTTCATCGAGGCCATAGCGCAAAACAACCACAGCTTTTTCTTTGGGTGTAAGCGTTTGGTCTAAAAAGTTTAAAAGATCTTTGCGTAATAAACGGTCAGTTGCCTCTTGGTCTGGGCTAGAACGCAAGGTGTCAGAAATGAATTCTTCTAAAGTTCCTTCATCTTCGCTACCAATTGGCGAATGCAAAGAAACTGGAGTACGCATAGCGGCCATTACTTCGCTGAGCTTATCGGTGCTGATTTGCAAAATGGCGGCTAATTCTTGCACGGTTGGCCTGCGTCCTAATTCCATGGCGGCTTGTCTGGCAACATTTTTGACGCGCTGAATTGTTTCAACCATATGTACAGGAATACGCACGGTTCTAGACTTGTCAGAGAGAGCACGAGTTATACCTTGACGAATCCACCAAGTTGCATATGTCGAAAACTTAAAACCTCTCGTGTGGTCAAATTTTTCGGCGGCTCTAATTAAACCCAAATTTCCTTCCTGAATGAGGTCTAGAAAAGGCAAACCACGGTTTATATATTTTTTTGCAATACTCACAACCAAACGTAAATTGTGGCGCACCAGTAATCTCTTGGCTTCTTCTTCGCCTTCTTTTATTCGGCGGGCAAGTTCAATTTCTTGTTGTGCGTCTAAAAGTGCAACTCGGCCGATTTCACGTAAGTAAAGCTTAACCGAATCTTCGGTCAGAGGCGATTCTTCAATGGCTTCTAATTCTTCGCTCAGACCCTCTTCTGCGATTTTTTCGTCTTCTCTTTTCAGCTCTTCTTCAAGGAATAAAGAGTCTAACTGCTCATCTTCTATTAGTAAAGTTGTATCGTCTATAATTTTGACCATGATTAAATGTATCTCCTAAAAATTGGGCAATATGTTTATCTTGAAGTGCATTCGTAAATTTTTCGTTCCAAATTTATGCTTCTTAACTTGTTAATTCATATCTTACATAAACAGACTAATATTGCATGTTTATGTTTTTATTAAAATTTCAAGTCAGCATAGCGCAAAAGTAAAATCTTACATTGTGTAAAGCCCAAAAGTCAAAAAATTTTTGCCTAAAATAAGAAAAAATTAATTGCATTCCACTCCAAACTTAGAAAATTTTGCCAAATTATTAATACTTTTAGGGCTTATTTTATATATTTCAGAAAAACCAAGTGAGTTATAATTTATTTTTAATTGTTTTGATTTTAATTTAAATGAATTCTTCTGAATCTCAAATACCCTGTATTGTAGACCGTGGCATTATTTTTAATAAACGCGACATGATAAGGGTTTTGCAAGGCCTAGACCAAGTTGAATATATCGAAATTATTGAAAACACCCCGCAGGTTAAGCGTGAAGGTTTTATTGTAGAAATTTTTGAAGATGAAACCGAAGCAACTATCTTTTTAAATCGGCGAATTTATATAAATGTGAATTCTTTTGAATATATTCGCATTAACTATGATTCGTCTGAAGAGGCCGCTCAAGAGAAGAGAGCTTATAATATTGAACTTTCTATGCCGGGGCGCATTATAACTTTAAGGCCTTTAACCGATCCAATCGATAATCCCACCTCTTTAATTGCCGAAGTTGAAGAAAGAAGACGTAATAGTTTAACTGGCTGGGAAGAAGTAGTGGCCGAAGTAGACGATGACTAAAGTATGAGAATTATCTTTTTAGGAACACCTGATTTTGCTATACCCAGTTTAGAAGCTTTGTTTAATAATAATTTTGAGATTCCCTTAATTATTACCCAACCCGATAAGCCTGCTGGAAGAGGCCACAAAATTATAGCGTGTCCAGTCAAACAATTTGCTCTCAAAAATAATATTGCTGTTTGTCAGCCAGAGAAGCTTAAAAACGATTTTGAATTAATTGAAAAACTTAAAAGCTTACAACCCGATTTAATGATTACGGCCGCCTTTGGACAAATTATCAGTGAAGAAATTATCAAAATACCCAAATTAGGAATCTGGAATGTGCATGCTTCTTTGCTTCCACGCTGGAGAGGAGCCGCTCCGATTAATTGGGCAATTTTGGCTGGCGACGATCAAACGGGCATAACCATCATGCAAACCGAAAAAGGCCTTGATACTGGTCCTATTTTAAGCCAAGCCAGCCTTGAAATTTTAAAAACCGACACTGCCACAAGCCTTACTTCAAAATTATCTAAATTGGGAGCCGAATTATTATTAAAAACCATTCATAAAAGGCCTCAAGCAGTGGCGCAAGACAATTTATTGGCAACTCAAGCAAGCAAATTAACTAAAGAATTAGGCTGTATAAACTGGCAAAACATGACTGCTGAAGAAATTTATCGCAAAGTCAAAGCTTTAAATCCTTGGCCTAGTGTGGTTTTTAAAAATACAAATCAAGAGACAATCAAAATCCTTGAAGCCGACTTAATTGATTCAGAGAAAGAATTTGATAAAGCACATTTATTAGAAAGCAATAGTAAATTTTTAATTGCTTGCAAAAAAGGCATACTCGAAATAAAAATGGTTCAGCCTCCCAATAAAGCTAAAATGAAAGCAGTTGATTGGCTGAGAGGTTTGAAGAATACAAATATTCAATGGTGAATTTATAAACTACTATTAAATGCGGGGTTTGAAGAATACAAGTGTTGAATGGTGAATTTACAAACTACCATTGAATGCGGGTAAAAAAGCTTTGTTTGGAATTTAAGCTAAAATCAAAAAATATAAATTCGGAGTCTTTAGCGTATTTTTGCACCCGTCCAAATTTATCAACTGAAAGCAAAGGGCCTTTATTAATGTTCACTAAAACTGAGCGGCGGCTTTCAATGGCTCTAACTTGGGCGGCCGCTAACATTTGCGAAGCCACCAAGTTTTGATAATTTCTGAACCAAGAACTATCACCAATAACCGCTATGGCCTGTGCACCAGCTTTAACTTGTTTATTCGCAATTTCTGGTGAGAGAGCTTCAAAACAGATTAAAGGAGCAATATTACCAAAAGACATTTTAAAAGATTGTGCTTCTGTGCCTTTACTAAAGCTGTTTTGAGTTAAATAATCTAATTTGAATAATTTTAAAACCATTGTAAAAGCACTCTCTAAGGGAGTATATTCACCAAAAGGTACTAAAATTTGCTTATAATAAATTTGATTTTGCTCATGATTTGGTACTATTCCAATGGCCGTATTAAAATTCTGTTTTTGTTTATCGGTTAAATAAGCCCCTGCAATGATATTAGAACTTGGACTAATTTGTTTAAAGTTGGCTGTAAGCTTGGGTAATAAACTTTGTTTAAGCGTACCTTCCGGAATTAAAATTAAATCGGGTTTACCTTTAACCTTTTGAAGCAATTGAGTAAAAGCTTGAACTTGTTGGCCTTGGTTGATATAACGGGTTTCCGAGATTGATAAGTTTTTTTGCAAGGCTAAAGCTTTAAAACAAGTTTTCGAATTAGTGCATTCAGAGCCAATACCAAACAAATGAATAAAACCATAAATCAAACAAAAAGTCAAAAGAACAATATATTGAACGCTCATAGACAAAACTTTAGTACTTTCGTTAATAAGATTTTTTTTGCCTAAACTTAACCAAAGCTGTGCTAAGACAATATTTGCAAAAATAATTAAAAAACTTATACCAGAACCGCCAACAAAATCAGCTGTTTGCATTAAAGGCAAATTTCCCGCCTGCGAATAATAAAGCGATGTCCACGGAATGCCACCCAAAAAGACCGCATTTGCAATTTTCTCTTGCCAAACAACCCAAATCAAACTAAACTGCAAAGCCGACCACTGATTGGTAGAAAGTGTAGTATGAACTAATCTAAACAAAATTCCATAAATTCCCCAATAAAAAGCTTGTTGTAAAGCCGCTATTAGCCAACCACTCAAAGTTGCCATCAAACTCAAATCGTGTGGTACTCCCATCCAGTCTAAAGGGTGAATGCCAAGCAAAAACCGAAAACAAATTAAATTTAGGCTTAAGCCAGCTATAAAGCATTTAGCGAAAGAATCAAAATAGTTTTTAGAATTCCACAAAATACAAAACAAAGGAGCTAATGCAAACCAAGCCAAAAAAGAACGAGCAAAAGCAAATTTATTATAAGCCGAAGGCAAACTAAAACTCATTAATAAACCGCTTGCAATCACCCAAAGCCAAGAAGCATAGTTTATTTTAGAAAATATATTTTTGCTTGGGCTATACCATTTTTTCTGGCCTACAAACTTAAAACCACTTCTTTTGTGTTTAGGAAAATGTACCAACTTACCCTTCGGAAGAGAGAGTTTATTGTAAGACTTTTTGGATTTCCATTTCAATCTTTGCTTCCTCTCGGCAAAGCAATTTGTCCAGTTCGGCAGATGGCTTGAATGCCAAACTTTTTCAATAGTTCAACAATCGCTTTTAATTTTCCCTGATCGCCCGTTACTTCGATGATTAAATTGTTTGAAGCCACATCAACGACACGGCCTCTAAAAAGTTCTACAATTTGCGAAATTTCTAGACGATTGATGGCATCGGCTTTAACTTGAATTAAAATAAGTTCACGGTCTACAAAAGGAATATCATCGAGGTTTTCAACCGAAATTACATCAATTAATTTGTCAAGTTGTTTTTTTATTTGCTCAATTTCGTCTTGGTCTGCTAGAGCCACAATTGTCATCCGAGATAAATTGGGTTTTTCGCTTGCGCCAACAGACAAAGATTCAATATTGAAGCCTCGGCGGCTAAACATTCCCGCTATGCGAGTCAAAACACCAGATTCATTTTGCACCAAAACCGAAAGAGTATGCTGTTTTTTTAAAGAAGTCATATCAAATTCTTTTAAATCGAAAAAAATTATAGCAATTTGTCCTAGATAGATCGAATGTAAAGTCAAAACTGAAATGCAAATCGATAATAAATTTTGCTATGCTGGGTTTACTAATTTAGCTTTCATTTCATGTATTCCAAAGGTTTATTTTGGTTTAGAAGAGATTTACGCTTAGAAGACAATGCGGCTTTGTATTCGACTTGTAAAAACTGTGCTGAACTGTCTTTTGTCTTTGTTTTTGATGAAAATATTTTAAATAAACTTATAAACAAAAATGACAAACGTTTAACTTTTATTTGGCAATCAATTTGTTGCTTAAAAACCGAACTAGAAAAAAAAGGTGCTAGTTTATATTTGCTTTATGGTGATCCAGTCATAGAAATTCCTAAATTGGCAAAAAACTTAAAAGCCGAATGTGTTTTTGCAAACAGAGACTATGAAAAATATGCCCTTGAGCGTGATGAAAAGGTTCAAGCCCATTTAAACGAAAATGAAATTAATTTTTTAAGCCAAAAAGACCAAATTATTTTTGAATTACCCGAAGTCTTAAAGCCAGACCGAAAGCCATATATTGTTTTTACGCCTTATAAAAAAGCTTGGCTGAAAAACCTTTTAACTCGCAGTGAGTTCTATTTGACCGCTTATCCAAGCCAAGATTATTTAAATAAAAAACAATTTACGCCAAAACTTGCTTCGATTAACCAATTACAAAGTTTAGAACAAATTGGTTTTCAGGAAAACAAAAATTTAATTTTGCAGGGCGGCTTTTTATCGGCTGAAAAAACTTTTGAACAATTTATAGAACAAAGAATTTTTAGCTATAAAGAAACTCGTGATTTTTTAGAACCAAATTCTACTTCTAATTTATCGGTGCATTTGCGCTTTGGAAATATTAGTATTCGAAAATGTTTTAGAACTGCGTGGAATTTGATGTTAAGCCATAAATTAATTATAAAAGAAAATATTGAAACTTGGCTTTCTGAGCTGATTTGGCGAGAATTTTATTCTTCTATTTTGCAGGCTTTTTCGGGTATTGAAAAACAAGAATTTAAAACTGAATATCAAAATTTGCCTTGGAAAAAAGACGAAAAACTTTTGCAAGCTTGGATTAATGGACAAACTGGCTATCCAATTATAGATGCGGCTATGCGACAACTAAAGGCAACTGGACAAATGCCAAACCGCTTACGAATGATTGTGGCTTCTTTTTTATGCAAAGACCTTCTTTTAGACTGGAGATTTGGCCAAGCCCATTTTGCAAATTATTTATTAGATTTTGATTTAGCCTCTAATAATGGTGGTTGGCAATGGGCGGCCTCCACGGGAGTAGATGCTGTGCCTTATTTTCGGATTTTTAACCCAACCTTGCAAAGCGAAAAGTTTGACCCAAAGGCAAAATATATCAAAACTTATATTCCAGAGTTAAACAATATTGAGGCCAAAGACATTCATAATATGACTTTTTTGATTCCTGATTATCCAGCTCCAATTGTCAATCACAAAGAGGCCAAACAAAAAGCTATTGAGTTTTTTAAAATGCATTTAAAACCGAATGCCTCTGAAATTAGATTGGCTTAAAAGCTTGCTGTTTTTTTTGGCGGGCTAAGTAAATATATTCTTCTCGGAGTTGTTTGTATTTATTTAAAGCATTATAAAGTCGGTCTTCTAGGACTTCGGTAAAACCATTATTGTCAAGCATAAAACGTTGGTAAATTTCAAAAGAAGTTAAACATTGATTTTGGGCTTTTTGCATTTTTTCTTGCAATTGGTGCAAAGCGTATTCAACCGAAAATTTATCAACTTGAGCTATGGGTTCGGCAATGGCAATTTCGGCGGCTTGTGGCGTTTCAGCAATTTCTCCAAGCACAAAATCATTTTCTTCTGGCTCAGTTCTTAGACTTAAAGCCGATTTTTTTCTTTTTTTCTTTTCAGCTTTTTGGGCTTTTTCTTGCTCTTTGATCTCACGAGCGGCCAAAAAGTTAATAACGTTGTCTGGAATTTTGCCAATGCTCATATTTATATTTTAACTGATCATTTTTAAAACTTATTAAAGAAATTATGCGTGGAATTTGAGAAATGTTCTAGGGATATACTTATAATATTTTGAAAATTATTTATAGTAGACCTCTTGCAAAATAATACAGCCTCACCCCCAACCCAGGGATTTTGCATGAGTTAAAGAAGAGAAAATAATTTAGGAATATCATGGGCATATGAATCACTGAAAGCACTAAAACTCTTAATATCAGATTTTTTACATCTGTTTAAAACAAAGGTTCTAAGGC
>CANLTT010000061.1 GCA_947494115.1 Candidatus Caenarcanales bacterium | reverse complement strand
AGTTTTTATATTATTTGCAATTTTGTTTTGTTTTTTATATACATTTCTGAGGCGATGAGCTTCATCAATTACAACTAAATCCCATTCAATAGAATTAATATACGAATTTTTGGAAGAAGCAAATTGAAAAGAAGTAATAATTATTTCTGTTTGCACGAAGGGATTAAAGTTTTTATTTTTGATACTTGCATTAAAGCTCTGAGTCTCTAAAATAATAGAAGGAAGAAAAAATTTATCTTGTAATTCTTGACTCCATTGTTTGCGCAAATTTGCTGGAGTAATAATCAATATTTTTCTTTTTCGCTCAGCCCATTTCTGCGAAAGTAAAATACCAGCTTCTATAGTTTTACCTAAACCAACTTCATCTGCAAGTAATGCTCCTTTCGAGAGAGGGGATTTTAAAGCAAATAAAGCCGCTTCAATTTGATGAGGATTAAGATCAACCTGAGCATCCATTAATGAAACAGCTAATTTCTCTGCCGTCTGAGAATTACATCTTTTTGTCAGTTCAAAGGCATAAAGCTTAGATTGAATATTAGAATTCATCAATAATTTTTAATGTTGATATTTATCTTACTGATTCTAAATTCTTCTTGATTATTTTACAAAAAAACAACTTTCTCAATCATCAATTTCAGGCCATTAAATATTCTAAAGTTGGCGCTTGCGCAATATAATTCTTGCCTTCAATTGACGAAAGTAATTGCCTTGCTAAAACTCTAAATTCGCCAGCCGCCACCGAAGAAGCATTTCCTTTTTTTTGCTTTTCCATCTGAAAAATAGTTATGCCTTGCCCTGTGCATTGAGCCACGCAATTACGGTTATGAATAATTTGCTCAAAAATATTTAATTTATATTCATTTCTAATTTGCGCAAGCGGTTTGCTGACATTGACGGCTAAATCAACATTATTACCAACCACACCCAAAATTTGAATACGGTTTTTTGTGCCTTGCAAAAGATGGCTCAAACCATAAATTGAAAAAGGTTTTAAATCGCTCGGTACAAGCAAATAGTCGCCAGCCGTAATTGCAAGCTCAAAGGTAATATCCATCGAAGGCGGCGTATCAATAAAAATAAAGTCATAGTTTTCTTGCTTTAAAGACTGAATGCGTTCTTTGAGTAAATGTTCACGACGACTATTTTCTGATTTAGAAAACTCACTTAAAGCGGAATACAAATTGATATTAGAAGGAATTAAATCGATATTATTTCCGTTTGCGTTTTTCCAAATGAGCTTTTCTATCGGTTGTTGGTGTTTTTCAGTGAATAAAGAAATTATATTGCGGTCTTGTGTATTTGGCGGATAAATGCCTAAACCCAGCGTAGAATTAGCTTGTGCATCCAAATCAATAATTAAAACTTTATAGCCATATTCCTGCAGGGCGGCCGCCATATTTATGCTTAAGGTCGTTTTGCCCACGCCACCTTTATTATTGTAAATGCTTATAACTTTGCCACAGTTTTGGCTTTCTTCGGCCACAAACAGTTTTTTATCTAACAAAAGGCCAATATTATCTAAATTACGCAAATTGGCAAAATCAGCAATTTTATGCAAATGCCCATCAAGCGAATATTCATAAATGATCAATTCAGAACCATTGGTTAAAACTCCATAACGAGCTTTTTTGAGATTAGGCTGTTTGAGCCAATATTCCATTTGATGAGCATATAAAGCCAAAGTCGATTTTGGTGATTTTACTTCAAGCAAAAAAAATGGCTGAAATTGATTATCTTGAGTTTGCCCAATTACAAAGTCAAGCAAACCTTTATCGGTATTATATTCTTGTCGCCAATTTTCGGGTTTATAGCCTAAATAATGCAAAAGCGGCACAATAATTTTAGTGCGAATATCACCTTCCGAGAAGCACTCTGCAAGCTCAATTTGCGATTGCCAAAAATCTTTCATATAAAAAAGGTTCTGTGTTTCTCAATTTATGCCCGAAATTCAGGGTTTTTAACTTTTTCTTATTCTTTTAATTTCGAGGTGGATGATGTTCAAAAACATAATCATATTCTAATAAATCGAGTTCTACCATTAAAGGCAATTGTGCAAAACATTTTTCCGCTAATTCAAGTCTGTCTTCACGATAAAGCATTTCGGTTAAAACATTTTTGATTTCAATCAAGTGCAAAACATCATTTGCGGCATATTCAACCTGCTCTGGGCTTAAATTGTTTCTGCCCCAGTCGCTCGATTGTTGGTTTTTGTTTAAATCAATATTCAAAAATTCGCGGGCAACTTCACGCAAACCATGTCTGTCAGTATAAGTTCGGGCAAGTTTGCTGGCTATTTTGGTACAAAAAACTGGATTCACCAAAATGCCTAATTGATAACGCAAAAAGCTCAAATCGGCGCGGGCAAAATGAAAAAGCTTAGTAATATTTGGTGCTTCAAGCAAAATTTTAAGATTTGGTGCTTCTTGCTGATCTGGCTCAATTTGCAATAAAGTTACATTGCGGTTTTCATCGCACATTTGCACTAAACATAAACGATCACGAATTGGTTTTAAGCCCATCATTTCGCAATCAACTGATAGAGAGCCTTTTTCACCGCCAGCACTTAAATGGGTTAATAAACGTTCTTGAGTTAGGTCTCCACGCAGAATTAATGGTTTATTTGATGACATTTTAATCTAGATAAAAGATGGTAACTATTTTATGATTGAATTTAGCATAATCTACGGCTTTTATGAGCGTATTGCTATCATGATATAAAAAACAAATTAGCTGATGCGCTGTATCTATGATTTCGTGATAGCAAATACGACTAGCTTCGGCAAATTCCATCTCTGCACGGTCTGGATGCTCAATTACTAATTTAACTTGCTTTAAACATTCTTGAACTTCTAGAGCTTGTTGGCTGATGGTTTGGGGCAAAATAACTTCAAGCTTTTCGGGCGCACTTTTGAGAGCACCTTGCATGGCCGCAAAATTTACACCACTTGCGCCGCCGCTTGTAATAATTGTATTGCCAGCCTGAACCGAAGCCGAAGAAATCATTTCTACAACCTGCTGATGGGTAATAGAAAGGTTTCTGGTGCCGATAATAGATATTCTTTTGGAACCAGCCTGAATCCAACGCAATTCATTTGCCAACTCATCTAAAGAGAGGCTCGTTTCGCTTTCGCTATTAATTAAGTGAATGCTCACCGTTTTATTATAAAAATGAAAACTAAGGGATTAAAATACTACCATAAGGAAGATTTAGGTCAATATTTTATAAGCACAAAATTTTCTAAACCCGAATAATCTTTTATAATTTGCCAAGGAGATCGGGCTTTTCATGAAAAAGATCAAATTGACTTTAATTTTGTTTTTAACCTTAAACTCTCTAAAAGCTTTACCAGAGACCAATAATATTATTGCTTGCATAAATCATATACCAGTTTATTCTAATGAGTTTAATCGTCTTTTTCGGGCGCATTTAAAAAAATTTGAACGACAATATTTGTTTGATCCTTGGCAAAGTTCGTCTTTGAATGAACTAGAAGATAGATATAAATTAATCGAAGAAGCCAAAAACAAAAATATTTTAAGTAAATCGCAAGATATTTTGGGCTATAAAAATTATTTTCGGCAAAAGTCAGAAAACTTGGGTAGCCCAATTAATACATATGATTTAAATTCTTATGCCGAAGAAAATGCTTTGTTATTACAGTTTTTTCAGAAAGAAGCTTTAAAAAATATTCAAGATAATTTAATTGAAAAAGTTTTAATTTTGGAAGAAGCAAAAAAACACAATTTGCAAATAGCTCTTTGGGAAACCGACAACCGTTTAGCCGAATTAAAGAACAAATATAAAAACGAAGAAGAATTTAAAAAATTTTTACGTAATAATAATGCAACCGAACTTGAATTAAAAGCTGGAATGGAAGAGCAAATTATGGTAGAAAAACTAAAAAATAAATTTGCCGAAAACGGTAATTTTGAAGAATGGTTAAATACTACCAAAGAAAATAGTTTAATTGAATTTGCGCTTTTGGAGCAAGAAAATAAAGCTTTAAGTTGTCAGCCTAAAATAATAACTTCTGCGCAAATAACAAAATCAAAGAATATAATTAATTCAACCACAAATAATAAAAAAAATTTATTTAACTGGTTTGAATCTCGACATAAGCCTAAATTGTAATATGGTTTTTATTAAACAAATATATACTCAAACGGCGCAATATAAATATTTGCAAACCGAATTATTAGACTTTTTAGAAAATAATATGGCATTGCAAAAAGACCGCCGAATGAGCTTATTTTTTAAAAGTTTACGTAAAAATACTTCTATTAAAAATCGTTATTCTTGTTTAAATTCTGAGTATTTTCAGGCCAATTCTTGTTTGCAAACTTTAAGTACTGGAGAAAGACAAAAACTTTATGAGAAAGGCTCTGATGAGCTGATTTTGGCTTTGCTGAAACAAGTTAATTTAAATAATCAAGTACAAAATCTAATTACAGTTTCTTGCACTGGTTATCAAACACCTGGGCTTGATTTTAGTTTAATAAAATACTTAAATTTAAACCAAAATATTTTTAGATATAATATTGGTGCTATGGGTTGTTATGCAGGAATTACGGCCTTAAGGCTTGCCAGTAATTTGCCACAAAATACTCTTTTATTATGTTTAGAATTATGTTCTTTGCATTTTCAGAGCGAGCCAATTAGTTTTAGTTCACTTACTAGTAATGCTTTATTTGGTGATGGAACGGCTTTAGTTGAGCTTAACCAGACCGAAGGTGAATTTGAGTTAGTAAGTTTTGCTAGTTCTTATTTGGCAAATACTTTAGATAAAATGCATTGGCTTTTAAGAGATACTGGTTTTATTATGCATTTAGATTCTTCGGTGCCAGCTTTAATTGAGGCTAATTTAAAAACCGCACTTGAAGAGTTTTTACAAAAACAAAATTTGAATATTTCCGAAATTGATTATTGGGCAATTCACCCCGGCGGTTTAGGTATTTTGCAAGCGGTTCAAAAAAGCCTAAATTTACCTAATAATGCTCTTGAATTCAGCTTGAGTGTTTTGGAAGAATATGGAAACATGAGTTCTGGAACAGTATTTTTTGTCTTAAATAAAATAAAACAAAATAATAATTTGAAAAAAAATAATACAATAATACTATTAGCCTTTGGCCCTGGTTTAACAATAGAGATGGCTTTATTGCAAAAAACTTAAACTTCTTAATTTTTATAAATTGTCATAAATTGAGGCTTCTTTCTTTTTATTTTTTGACTTATTTTGCTTAGTATTAGATTTTGCCTGTTCGGGAGCGGCTTTTTTTTGCTGAGAAAATAAATATTCTTCATATGGGCCAGCATAATCTTCAATTTTATTTTCTTTAAAAGCAATTATGCGGGTAGCGGCTTTGTTGATGAGGTCTCTGTCGTGGCTTACAAAAATGGCCGTGCCGGGGTAATCAGTTAAGGCCACCGAAAGAGCACTCACCGCTTCTAAATCAAGGTGATTGGTCGGTTCATCTAAAATTAGCAAATTATTACCCAAAAGCATAAGCTTGGCCATTAAAAGCCTTGCCGATTCGCCACCAGACAAAGAAGTAATATTTTTGAGAGCTTCATCACCACTAAAAAGCATACGCCCTAAATAATTACGCAAAACTTCATTGGTGGTCTCAGAATCACCGAATTGCTCTAACCAATCAAAAGCGGTTAAACCTTCGCCTTGCAAATTTTGTTTATAATCTTGCGGGAAATACCCAATTGAAGCTTCATAGCCCAGTTCAATTGATCCATCATCTGGCGGCAATTCACCCGTGAGCATTTTAAGCAAAGTGGTTTTACCAAGGCCATTATTGCCGATTACACCAATTTTTTCGCCACGGCGCACTTCCAGCGAAAAATCTTTAATTACTTCTAAAGGGCTACCATCGGCTTGAGTATAGGTTTTATTAATGTTGTTTACTCTCAAAACCTCTTTGCCAGAGGGCCGCTTAATTTCAAAGCGAATATAGGGTCTTTGAATATTTGACCTTTTAAGCTCTGTTGATTCTAGTCTTTCAATTTCTTTAAGTTTAGATTGCGCTTGAGTTGAGCGAGTACCAGCACTAAATTTATTTACAAATTCACGCAATTGATTAACTTTTTTCTCTTTATCACGGTTTTCGGATTCAACCAATTGGCGAGCTTGTACTTTAGCAGACACCATTTCATCATAATTACCAGGGTAAATAATAATTGTTTCATAATCAATATCAGCAATATGCGTACAAACAGCATTCAAAAAATGTCTATCATGCGAAATAACCATCAAAGTGCCTTTATATTGATGCAAGTTTTCTTCAAGCCAGCCAATTGACTGCAAATCAAGATAGTTTGTCGGTTCGTCTAAAAGCAAAGCGTCTGGGTCGCCAAAGAGAGCTTGAGCCAATAAAACCCTAAATTTTAAATCGGTTGGCAAGGTTTTCATTAGCTCATAATGCTTGTGCTCTGGTATGCCAATTCCGGCTAATAATTTGGCCGCTTGGTATTCAGCCGTATAACCATTTTCTTCGCCAATTGTTACTTCAAGCTCAGCGAGCCGCATTCCCATTTCATTGGTTAAATCTGGTTCTAAATATAATTTATCTCTTTCTTCTAAAGCCGCCCATAAAAAGCGATTGCCCATTAAAACTGTGTCTATAATGCGGTTTTCATCATATTTAAATTGGTCTTGGCGCAAAATGCCCACCCGTCGAGGAATATTAAAAGTTCCGCCCGAAGCTTCTTCATCACCTTGTAAAATTTTTAAAAAAGTAGATTTGCCAGCTCCATTTGGGCCAGTTAAACCATAGCGATTGCCCGCATTAAATTGCACCCTTACATTTTCAAAAAGAATGCGTCCACCAAAAGACTTACTTAAATTTTCAACAATAATCATTAAATTTATTTATTTATTTGATCTTTCAACTTTAATACAAAAAAAGGCCAGTTGCAATAAACACAAACTGACCTTGTAATATTTTATTTGCTTAATAAAGCTTCTTGGCTAACTCTGTATTGAATGGCTTCTGCGATATGTTCTTCTTGGAGTAAAGCATCAAAAGTTGTTTCAGATAAATCGGCAATGGTGCGAGCTGTCCGCAAAACATGATCATATGTACGCCCAGTCAAAGCCAAAGACACAACAGCTTGCTTTAATAATTCTTCAGCGGCCACATCCAATTTGCAAAACTCTTTAATTTCTCTTGGCCCCATAGAAGCGTTATTGGTGGGCAAAGCCAAGTTTTTAAAACGTTCAGTTTGCTTATGCCACGCTT
This sequence comes from Candidatus Caenarcanales bacterium, assembly GCA_947494115.1. GTDB lineage: Bacteria > Cyanobacteriota > Vampirovibrionia > Caenarcaniphilales > Caenarcanaceae > CANLTT01. Next base: position 4,617 of record CANLTT010000061.1, on the reverse strand, counting down.
TTAAAACTCTTAATTTAATTTGCTTAGAATTTTCTTGATCCTCTGGATTAAACTTCATAAGCTCGGTTGGCTTTAGAGGCGGCACCCAAACAATTAAACCAAAGCGATCCCAAAGCGGAGCCGAAATTATAAGTTTTTTAGAATGTACCTTATTTGTTCCAGTAGAAGGATTACAAGCGGCGATTAATAAAAACCGAGAAGGATATTTTACCGAAAAACGTGCCCGTGAAATGATCACCTCTCCGCTTTCAATCGGCTGACGTAAATTATCTAAGGTTTTTTTATCAAATTCAGCTAATTCATCCAAAAATAAAACGCCATTATGCGCCAAACTAACTTCACCCGGTTTAGGCGAGCTACCGCCACCAATTAAACCAGCTCCCGAAATTGAATGATGTGGTGCTCTAAATGGTCTTTCTTTAATAAAAAAACTGTTCATATTCTTTAGCAAGCCAGCCACACTATAAACTTTGGTAATATCTAAGGCCATTTCTTTGCTTAAAGGCGGCAAAATAGAAGGTAAACACTGCGCCAACATAGACTTTCCGCCGCCCGGTTCGCCCACAAATAAAATATTATGTCCGCCCGCCGCCGCAATTTCGAGCGCTCTTTTAGCCTGATATTGACCTTTTACATATTTAAAATCTGGGCCAAATTGTGCGTCTAAATCGTCAATCTGAAGCTTTTGGGTTGGAATAAAATATTTGGCTTTTTCTTGTTCGCTAGAAAGTAAATTTGCAACATCTTGTAATGAATTGGCGGCATAAACTTCAATTCCTTCGATTAAAGCGGCTTCATTTGCATTTTCTTTTGGAACAATTATGCCATTTATGCCTTGTTCTTTAGCGGCCGCCGTAATTGGCAAAACTCCATTAGTTGGCCTGAGTTGCCCATTCAAAGACAATTCTCCTAAAAACCAATAATTTTGCTCTGGTTTTTTAATTTGCCCCGAAGCCAATAAAATACCAATTGCAATCGGTAAATCAAAGTGGGTTCCTTCTTTGCGCAAGTCGGCTGGAGCCATGTTTACGATAATGCGACCCAAAGGCAATTCAAAACCACTAGCCTTAATGGCCGCTCTGACTCTTTCTCTAGACTCATTAATAGAAGCATCTGGAAGGCCAACAATTTGTATTTGCGGCAAGCCACGAGAAATATCGGCTTCTATTGAGATTGGACACGCATTTATGCCTAAAGTGACTCCTGAAGATATTTGAGCAAACATAAAAAAATACGAAATTACTTACCTAAATATTACGGCAAGATTTGTTAATATTCAATCAAAAAACAAGATTTTCTTAAACATAAATCGGCTTTTGTTAGAATTGCATAGTTGCTATTATTTTATTTTGTTTTAATTTTTTATTATGATTAAGAATTTTCTATGCGATATGGACGGCGTAATTTATAAAGGCAAACAATTAATTACGGGAGCTAAAGAATTTGTAGAAAGATTACAAGCTGATAATTATAATTTTTTGTTTTTAACCAATAATTCCGAAAAAACCGCTGAAGAGCTAAAAAACAAACTTAAAGGTCTCGGCATTAATAATCTAACGGCACATAATTTTATAACTGCCAGCATGGCCACGGCAATTTTTTTAAGCCAACAGTCTAGCCAAAAAACCGCTTATTTAATTGGCGGCTCTGGTTTATTTGCCGAGTTGCAAAACCTTAATTTTGAAATTACTGATGATAAGCCAGAATATGTTGTGGTCGGGAAAACCAAATATTTTAACTATGAAATGCTCAAAACAGCGGTTAATTTAATTAGAGCTGGTAGTCGTTTTATTGCAACCAATCCAGATACTTTGGATCCTATTGAAGATGGCGTTGAACCAGCTTGCGGTAGTTTGGTTGCCGCTATTGAAAGAGCCGCCGGGAAAAAACCATATATAATTGGCAAGCCCAATGCGCTTATGCTAACCATTGCCAAAAGAAAGCTACAAGCACATTCCACCGAAACAATGATGATAGGCGACCGTATGGATACTGATATTGTTGGCGGCATGGAAGCTGGAATGCAAACCTGTTTAGTTCTTTCGGGGGTTTCATCCAGAGAGACAATTGAGTGTTATCCTTATAAACCAAATTATGTTTTTGAAAGCGTGGCCGAAATTTATCCAGAAAAATTTTAATTTGCTAAATTCTCCAATTGACTAAATTAAGTAATTTCATGTTAAAATTTGTGCTAACTTTTTGATAAATTTTAAAGATATGCGCAACAAATTAATTGAAGAAATTGAAAAAGATTATTTAAAACAAGATATTCCAGCTTTAAGAATTGGTGATGCTGTCGCCGTTTCTGTAAAAATTAAAGAAGGTTCTAAAGAACGGATACAAAAATTCGATGGTTTAGTTATCGCCATGAAAGGCACTGGAACTGGTAGAACAATTACTGTTCGCAAAATGTCTTCTGGAATTGGTGTAGAAAGAGTATTTTTAGTTCACAGTCCACTTATTGACAATATTAAAGTTACTTCTAGCGGCAAAGCCAAAATTAGAAGAGCCAAACTTTATTATATTCGTAAATTACAAGGCAAACGCGCCAGAATTGAATATACCGTTGTGGCCAAAACTCCTAAGGCTACTGCTCCTAAGGTTTAATAATATTTTCTAAAGCTTTTTTAAGACTTTGGCTGTTTAGTTTTAGAGTCTTTGTTGCGCTGTAGTTGCCTTTATAGCAAACCCGAATTAGAAAAATCTAGCTTTCAATTTTGGTTTAACAACCCCCCTACTCCCTTTGGAAGAGAGACTTCATTTTCTGCTTGTTTGTACCCCTTCTAAGGGGTCGCTCATGGAGCGGGGGTTTGTTCTAAAGTAATTAGATCTCTTTAGTCAAGTTTTGCTATATAGTGAATCCTAACTAAAAAGATCTAGTTTCTATTTAAACTCAGAAAACCCTCTCCCTTACGTCTGGGAAATACTTCAAAAGAATTCAACGAATATGCAGACCCAGAGAGTGAGTAAAAGATCATTTTAATATTGGATAGAACAGGTTGGCATCATTACGATAAGTAGTCCGTTCCAAAAGGAATGACTTTGCAGAAGCTACCAGCACATAAACTAGAATTACAGCCAGTAGAAAAGGTTTGGCTACTGTTTAGAGAAGTTGTAGCCAATGAGAAAATTCACAATTAAGATTACTAATTAATTTGGTTTGATATTAGCTTAAGTTAATGTTGTTACCATTTGCACGATTTGGGGATTCCCTTGTTCTGCAAGCTAGCGGCTGGGTAAGTTTTTAGTAACAGTCCTTTCTTGAATTGAATCTTTGAGGCACTAATGGCTATAAAGTTTGGTAATGATTGGGGAAATCTTTTTAATTCTAAGAAAAATTCACATCAGCAGAAAATCTTTCCAAATAAAGAAAATTTATTAAATGCTTCTAATCAACAAACCCCAATTTCATTAGCTCCAAAAACAGTTAGCCAATCTGACTCAGTAATAATTAATCAGGGTAATAATAATACTTTTAATATTGATGGTTCCGTCTCTGGCAACTTTTCTAATCAATGTATCAATGAAGTTACTATTATAAATTCAAATTTTGAAGTACCACAAATATCTAATTGTCCTTCAATAGAGCCAGATCCTTGCATAACACCAGCTCCTATTACAACACCAGCCCCTATTACAACACCAGCTCCTATTACAACACCAGCCCCTATTACGACCCCAGCCCCTATTACGACTCCAGCCCCTATTACGACCCCAGCTCCTATTACGACTCCAGCTCCTATTACAACACCAGCCCCTATTACAACTCCAAACCCTATTACAACTCCAGCTCCTATTACGACTCCAGCCCCTATTACGACCCCAGCTCCTATTACGACCCCAGCTCCTATTACGACCCCAGCTCCTATTACGACCCCAGCTCCTATTACAACCCCAGCTCCTATTACAACCCCAGCTCCTATTACGACCCCAGCTCCTATTACAACCCCAGCTCCTATTACGACCCCAGCTCCTATTACGACCCCAGCTCCTATTACAACCCCAGCTCCTATTACAACCCCAGCCCCTATTACAACCCCAGCCCCTATTACAACTCCAGCCCCTATTACAACTCCAGCTCCTATTACAACTCCAGCTCCTATTACAACTCCAAACCCTATTACAACTCCAGCCCCTATTACAACTCCAGCTCCTATTACAACACCAGCCCCTATTACAACACCAGCCCCTATTACAACTCCAAACCCTATTACAACTCCAAACCCTATTACAACTCCAGCCCCTATTACAACTCCAGCCCCTATTACAACACCAGCTCCTATTACAACTCCAAACCCTATTACAACTCCAAACCCTATTACAACTCCAGCTCCTATTACAACACCAGCTCCTATTACAACACCAGCCCCTATTACGACTCCAAACCCTATTACGACCCCAGCCCCTATTACAACTCCAGCCCCTATTACAACACCAGCTCCTATTACGACTCCAAACCCTATTACAACACCAGCTCCTATTACGACTCCAGCTCCTATTACGACCCCAGCTCCTATTACAACTCCAGCCCCTATTACGACCCCAGCTCCTATTACAACACCAGCCCCTATTACAACACCAGCCCCTATTACAACTCCAGCCCCTATTACGACTCCA
>CANLTT010000060.1 GCA_947494115.1 Candidatus Caenarcanales bacterium | reverse complement strand
CAAATCTTTCACTAACTTCATCTTGGGTCATTCCCTCTTCAAGAGCCTGAATTACCCTCTTTCTTAAATCCATTGAATATGCCATTTCTTTATTATACTGCTTTGTTTATGGGGAACGCTATATAATCGGGAAAGAAAGCATTCAACCTTGAATTATCTGTCCCCTCTTCAATTCGAGGAGCTTTACAATATCTCTAAAAAGTTTGTCTCCTAAATCGGATCAACTTCAATATTCAACTTTAAACAACTTTAGAATTATTCATTTCTGTGATCGCCAAAAAAGCATTTTCCATTGATCTTTTATCAGAAATTGGACTTATACGAATGGCCGTTTGGTCTGGCTCAGCTGACGCACAAATATCAGAATTTAAACCAATATTCATTTCTCTAATACGACAACCACTGCGAATTATTGAACCAGACATTATAAAGCAATCTTCTAAAACAACATTGTCTTCAATTGTGCAATTATCTTCAATAATAACCTTGCCTTTTAAAATAGCTCGTCCAATAGAGCAGTTTGAGCCAATATAAGCTTGACCTTTAATAAAACAACCCGGTTTCAGCTCAGAGCCATCACCTAAATAACCCCAAGAATATTTTTGACCCTGAATATCAACTTGTATAGTTTGTTCAAGACAATCAAATAAAGTTTCACGATATTGTTTATGCGTGCCTAAATCAGCCCAATAAGCATTAGTTTCATAAACATTTAGCTCAATTCCAGCCGACAGCAAGGCCGGGAATAAATCGTGGGCAACATCATAAACTGGGGCTATATCGGCGTTTGGAATAAAATCGAGAATTTCATTTTCAAATAAATAAACACCCGTATTTGCCCAATTGCTCAAAGCTTCTTCATTTTTGGGCTTTTCTTGAAACGAAATTACTTTATTAGTGTCATCAAAGCAAACCACACCAAAACCAGAAGTATCTTCTACTTGTTTAACTGCAATGGTGGCTTTTCGGCCTGATAATTTATGTGCGGCCAACATTTCTGAAAGGTTTATATCTGTCAGCGCATCGCCCATAATAATGGCAAAAGTTTGTTTATCGGCTTTTAAAAAATCGGCGCAAACCCTGATTCCACCAGCTACACCACTTAATTGATCTTCTTGGATAATTTTGATTGAATCACGATATTTTTCATAAATTTTATTGCCCAAATAATGCGTATTGGCAACGAGCTTGGTAAAACCGTTTTTCTGTAGCAAATCAATGATTCTAGATAAAACTGGTTCTCCGAGAACTGGAATTAATGGTTTGGGCAAAGTATCAGTAATTGGAGCTAATCGTGAACCCACGCCAGCCGCTAAAATCATTGCTCTCATTTATGTATCCTTTCAGTCTGTTAAATTTGCGATCTCCTTTTTTAGTTGTTCCCAAGCTTTCCCTATTTCTTCTCGTACTCTTGTTGGAGAAGTGCCGCCTAAACTCTCTCTATTCTCAAGGCAATTAAAAATCTGAATGCTCTCTTGAACGTCTGCTGTAAACATTTCATGAAAACTCTGCCATTCTTCAATTGTCAAATTATTTAAAATTTTATTTTGCGCTAAACAATATTGCACAGCCTTGCCTACGGCATAATAGGCTTCCCGAAAAGAAACACCTTTTTTAACTAAATAATCAGCGGCATCGGTGGCATTCATAAAACCTTGCAGGGCGGCTTTGGTTAAAGTGTCATGATTCAGCTTAAGCGATTGCAAGAAAGAATTCATAATTTTTAGGCAAATTTGCACGGTTTCGCAAGTATCAAATAAACCTTCTTTGTCTTCTTGTAAGTCTTTGTTATAAGCGATAGGAAGACCTTTAAGCACAATTAAAATCGCTTGCAAATTGCCTAAAACACGGCCAGCTTTTCCTCTAATTAATTCTGGAATATCAGGGTTTTTTTTCTGTGGCATCATGCTAGAACCAGTCGCAAAGCGATTATCAAGTTCTATAAATTTAAACTCTTCGCTTGCCCATAAAATCAATTCTTCCGAAAGCTGGCTTAAATGCACCATAAGCAAACCGCTTGCAAATTGATGTTCAGCCACAAAATCACGGTCGCTTACGGCATCAAGACTATTTCGGCAAGTTTCTGCAAAATTTAGGGCTTTTGTGGTTGAAAGTCGATTAATTTTATAAGTTGTGCCAGCCAGAGCACCAGCCCCAAGCGGATTACAATTTAGGCGTTTGTAAATTTCGGTAAAACGGGCAAAATCACGGCTAAAACGTTCATAATGCGCCAACCAATGATGACCAACCGAAATTGGTTGCGCTCTTTGTAAATGTGTATACCCCGGCATAATTTGGGCACAATCTCGTTCGGCCAGCTCTAAAAAGGTTTGCCGTAAATTAATTAAAAGTTTTTGGTTTTCAATATTTTCTCGGCGAAGCCATAAACGCAAATCGGTGGCTACTTGGTCATTGCGGCTACGAGCGGTGTGCAATTTACGTGCGGAATCACCAATTAGCTCTGTTAAGCGGCGTTCTATCGCCATATGAATATCTTCTTCGTCTTGGCGAGCCATAAACCAAGCTTTTTCGTCTTTTAAAATTTCGGTTTCAATTGAATTCAAGCCTTCAAGAATTTCTTTTAAATTTTGTTCATTAATTATTTGGCATTCACAAAGCATAATGGCATGAGCTTTACTCGCTTCAATATCAAAAGGCCAAAGCCTAAAATCAAAACGAAAGCTAGCATTAAATATATCCAGCAATTTATCGGTTGATTGTTCTGAGCGGCCAGCCCATAGTTTTTGTTTCATAGAAAAATTGTTTAAGGTTTAATCCAGTTTAGTGAATAGATTCTATTTTGACAATCTGAAAGCATTCGGCATATTTGGTTCCCGTATTTAAAATGCCTCTATAACCTCCCAGCGATTCGGCTAAATCATCATATGCGACTGAATCGAGTTGTGTTTTATGCTCTGCCAAAGCCTTTAATTTAAGCGGCATAAACTCGGTAATATCTTCACAATAATTCGTATTTTTTTGCATTGGAGAAATTTCATAGGTGAGAACCGTTTTTACGCTCCATGGCTCGCCTTTAGCTTCTTGAAACCAATTGCCACGGGCTTTATTAATGGCTTTTAAAACAATATCATTACTCACTTTGTGGTCATTATGCGATTCTTCGAGATGCAATAAATAAACAATATCTGGTTTATACGCTCTAATTGCTTCTACAGCCTGAATTAAAGTTTTTTCATCGCTCATTAAATAACCATCTTTGTTTTTCAAAAAGCTTGTTTCAATATTTTGTCCCAAACCCAAAACTTCTAGGCCTTTGACAGCTTCTTTTTCACGGATATAAGCCAATTCTTGTTTAGAATATTTAAGGCTACCAGCATCACCAGAGGTAAAATAAACAACTTTTACTTTATTACCCAATTGCAAATGTTTGGCCATACTTCCGCCACAACCAATTAGTTCATCGTCTGGATGAGCCGCAAAAACTAAAACTTTTAAATCTTTAGCCCCAATTTGCCCGCCAGCAAAAACCGCAAATAGTACAAATACAAATCTAATAAAATTGTCGTTTATATTTTTGAATACCATTTAAAATTCCTCAATAATCCCTAAATAGCTTAATTCACGATATTTTTCGGCCCAGTCTAATCCATAACCAATCACAAATTTATCTTCAATTTCAAAACCGACAAAATCTGGTTCTACTTCGGTTTGACGCTTAGATGGCTTATTGAGCAAGCTGGCTAATTTTAAGGTTTTAGGTTCAAATTGGTCTTGTAAATATTGCTTTAAAAAAACAGCGGTTTTGCCCGTGTCTACAATGTCTTCGACAATTAAAATATGACGATTTCTTAAATTAGGCAAAGACAAATCTGGTGCGCTTAAAACACCACTTTTAGTGCCATCTCCATAGCTTGCAAGGCGCACAAATTCAAGTTGTATGGGCAAGTTTATATTTCTAATTAAATCAGAAGTAAAAATAGCGGCACCTTTTAAAACACCCACCACAACTAAGCTTTGGTCGTTTTCTAAATTAAAATTAGTATAAAAACTTTTAATTTCGGTGGCAATTTTTTGTACCCTAGTTTGAATTTCGCTTTCAGAGATAAAAACGGCGGGTTTTGTTATATTTATCATGCCGTTCATTTTAAGCTCAAAATGTCAAAAGTGCAATTTGAAAATTTTTTAAAACTTGGCTATAAAGTTATTCCAATTTGGATTGAGCTTTTAGCCGACCTAGAGACACCTGTTAGTTGTTATTTAAAAGCCAAACAAGCCACCAAAAACCCTTTATTTTTGCTTGAATCGGTTGAAGGCGGCGAAAAATTAGGCCGTTATTCCACCATTGGCTTAAACCCAGCGGCCAAGCTTTTAGTGCAAAATGACAAAATTCAATTGCAAAAATTTTGGCCAGAATTAGAGCTTGAGTTTGCCGAAAATTCTAATACTAATCCTTTTGAAGTTCTTGAAAACACTTTGGCTAAATTTAATAGTCCTCCAGATTTATTTGCTGGTTTGGTTGGTGCTTTGAGTTATGATGTGGTGCGTTTTTTAGAGCCAATCAATTTAAAAACAAATCCCGATTTGCCTTCGGCCGCTTTTTTATTGACAGGCGATTTGATAATCTTTGACCATTTACGGCACACTTTGCGCTTGCAGACTAATATTTATTTAAATTCACAAATTTCACCCGAACAAGCTTATAAAAACGGCCTAGAACGTTTAAACAATTTAAAACAAGTTTTAGAACAAGATTTAAATAAACCACCATCAATTGAAGTAAGTGTCGAACAAACTCCTGAAAATATTAATGATTGGGATAGCAGTTTAACCAAAGAAAATTTTGAACAAATTGTTGTAAAAGCCCAAGAAAAGATTAAAGCTGGAGATATTTTTCAGATTGTTTTATCTCAGCAATTAAGCAAAAATTTACCAAAAGATTTAGATCCGCTTCAAATTTACCGTCTATTGCGCAGTTTAAACCCGTCGCCTTATTTGTTTTTGCTCGATTTGAATGATTTTCAGTTAATTGGTTCTTCGCCTGAAGTGATGGTTAAATGCGAAAATAAAGATTCCGATCGAATTGCTCTTTTGCGGCCAATAGCGGGCACTTATCGTCGTGGCAAAACCGAAAAAGAAGATTTAATTTTAGCCGAAAATTTATGCAAAGACGAAAAAGAGCTTGCAGAGCATTTAATGCTAATTGATTTGGCTCGTAATGATTTAGGCCGTGTAGCGCAAGCGGGTTCTGTTAAGCTAACCGATTGCATGGTGGTCGAAAAATATTCACACGTTTTGCATTTAGTGAGCGAAGTGATTTGTAAACTAAAACCCGAAGTGAATATAATTGACTTACTCAAAGCGGTTTTTCCAGCTGGCACCTTAAGCGGAGCACCCAAAGTTAAAGCTATGCAAATTATCGCTGAACTAGAGCCAGTTTCGAGGGGTTTTTATGGTGGTTGCATTGGCTATTTAGGCTTTGATGGCTCTTTAAACACGGCCATGACAATTCGCACGGTTTTATTAAAAGACCAAAAGCTTACTTTGCAGGTTGGTGCGGGCATAGTTTATGATTCAGAGCCAAGCAAGGAATATCAAGAAACCATCAATAAAGCCACGGCCTTGCTAAAAGTAATTGATAATTTATTGTAAAACTATTTAATTAATTTAATTTTGTCGGATTAATTACTTTCCCGATGAAGGGGTTTCTCTACCGAATTGTAGAGTTCATCAGCGAAAACCAATACAATACAAATACAGTTTAATCTTAAATAAATCTGGGCATGTTAGCATGATAATTGAGGTAAAGTCATGGCAATTAAAGACAAAACAATCAAGAAAAAACATTGGACTCAAGAGGAATTTGATACTTTAATGGCTGGTGTTCCAATTTCTACAAATAAATGTCCAGAAACATTAGCTAAAGTACAAAGAGGCCTTCAGCAGATGAAAGAAGGTAAAGTTACAAGAGTTAAGCATGACGAATTAGATAAATTTCTAGATTCTTTATGAAGGACTGGATGGAAGGGGAGTTTCCCAATTTATCATTTACAGATGACGCAAAAGAGGATCTCAAAAAAGCTAAAAGCAACCCAAGTTTAAAAGCACAATATAAATCGGTCTCAAAGGCATTAAAGTATATGAGCAATGGAGACTTAAGACATCGAAGCTTGCAAACCCATGAATATACTGACATGAAAGGTGAAAATGGAGAAAAAGTATGGGAACCTATGCACAGAATAATACTTCTGGAGCATATAGAATTTTTTTCCATTATGGTCCTGAAAAAGGTGAGATTACAATTATCGCAATAACTCCGCATCCTTAAAAAGTTAAAAACAATTCCAGTCAAAAACACAAAGCCGTAAGATTGTACCAAATCAAATATTCAAGAGCACGGTTTTCAAATGGTTGAAGCGGAGCACCTAAAGTTAAAGCTATGCAAATTATCGCTGAATTAGAGCCAGTTTCTATATGATTCAGAGTCAAGCAAGGAATATCAAGAAACCATCAATAAAGCCACAGCCTTGCTAAAAGTAATTGATAATTTATTGTAATACTTAGGCAAAAACCGTTTCAAAATTTGCCAAAGTTTCTTTAAGAGAAGCATTATCAGACACTTGCAAAACCACAGCTGAGCGGTCAATTTTTTTAATTAAACCACTTAAAACCTTACCAGAGCCAATTTCAATAAAAACTTCTGCGCCAAGTTCTAGCATTTTATTTATGGTTTTAACCCATTGCACCGAAGAAGTCATTTGTTGTTTTAAGTTGTTTTGTAAATCTTTGGCTTTTATATATGGCTGGCCATCAAGATTTTGAATGACTGGGCAAATGGCATCTTTAAAATTAACTTTGTCAATTGCTTGGACAAACTTGCAATTAGCCTCTTGCATTAAGGCCGAATGAAAAGCCCCGCCAACTTGCAAAGGAATTACTTTGGCTTTAGTTTGAGCAATTTGAGCATTGGCTTTTTCGATAGCCTGTTTAGATCCCGAAATTACCTGTTGTTGTGGCGTATTATAATTGGCAATCACCACACCCAGAGCTTGACAAATTTCTTCTAGTTTTTCAGCTTCCATACCTAAAACCGCTGACATAGCACCCGGCAAGCTGTTTTCCATTAATTGCCCACGCAAAACCGTAAGCTCAGCTGTTTCTTTTAAAAACAAGGCCTCAGCCGCCCATAAAGCGGTTAATTCACCTAAACTATGACCCGCCACACACAAAGGATTAATTGGCAAATAACGCCTTAAAGCCTGCAAACAAGCCGCCGAAGCCGCAAGCAAAGCTGGTTGAGTATGACAAGTGCGCTTTAAAGCCTCTTCAGGGCCATTCCAAGAAAGCTTTACTAAATCAAAATCACATTCCTGCGAAACTAAATTAAAAGCATTTTTAGAATCTGGCTCTTGCATACAAATTTCCTGTGCCATGCCCAAAACCTGAGAACCCTGACCTGGAAACACAAAAGCCACTTTAGAAGAATCAAATTTAGACATTATGATTATTAATTTAGGTAAAGTTTATTTTAGCCCTTTTAGACTTCTTTTTGACTATTTGCAAACTCTTTTTCACTTCTGATATCGAGCTTCCAACCAGTCAGTTTGCTTGCAAGTTTGACATTTTGTCCACCTTTACCGATTGCTAAGCTTAATTGATCATCTGGTACAACAACTAAGGCTCTATTATCGTCATAGAGAGCAATTTGGGCAATTTGAGTTGGACTTAAAGCATATGAAATAAACTCAATTGGGTCTTCTGACCACGGAATTACATCTATTTTTTCATTGCTTAATTCAGAGCTTATATTTTGTATTCTGGCTCCACGTGCACCAATGCAAGCCCCGATTGGATCAACGTCTCGATTATTTGATTTAACCGCAATTTTGGAACGACGACCAGGGATGCGAGCTTTAGAAATAATTTCCACAATTCCTTCTTCAATTTCAGGAACTTCTAGTCTAAATAATTCGCTCAAAAGCTCTTCATGCGCCTGAGAAACCACAATCATTAAGCGTCTATTATATTCTTCAAAATCGCTTACATAAACTCTAATGCGCTGACCTCTTTTATATTCTTGCGTAGAAATTTGCTCTCGGGGTGGCATCAAAGCTTCTATGCGGCCAATATCTACAATTATATCTCGAGCACCATCTTGTCTTTCTTCAATGCGGCTGACTTGGCCAACTACCATTTGATTTTTGCGAACTTCAAATTCTTGACGCATTAATTTCTTTTCTTCTTCGCCTAATCTTTGTCTCATAATTTGGCGGGCGGCCTGAGCGGCAATACGGCCATATTCAGCAAAATCTTCGGGTGTAACGTCTACTTCAAGAATTTCGCCCAGCTGTACATCTTCCAAAACGGCTTTAGCTTCTTCTAAACTGATTTCGGTATATTCATTTGTAACAGTTTCAATGACGGTTAAAGGTGCAAAAATACCAATTTGACAACTCTCTTCCTGAAAAACTGTTTTTACACCATCGATATTATGTCCTGGCACTTTCTTTTTATAGGCCGCTAAAATCGCATCACAAATGGCCTGAACAAAAGCTTCGCGCGGAATATTTCTTTCTTTTTCGATTGTTTCAGCGGCTGTCATAAACGCTGGGCCTAAACTGTACATTTAAATATCCTCCACAGAAATTTCGGTTATATTCTCTTTGTTTTCGGCTAGGGCTAAAGCCACTTTTTTAAAACTGTTTACTGGAATAATTTTTTCTTCATTGTTTTCAATTATTACAAGCTCTGTTTCGGTTTTTTCTTTTAAAATTCCAATTTGGGCTATTTGTTTATTCTCTGTAAAAGTAATTTCAACTAGTTTTCCTTTGAAAATTTCAAAATCTTTTTCGCTCTTCAATTCTCGGCCAATGCCTGGACTAAAAACTTCCAAATTATAATTTTCAATATTTGGAATAATTTTTCGCAAGGCTTTTGAAGCCAGAATGCATTGTTTATGTCCAACATGACTATTTGGATCATTGATTGTAATGCGTATAGTCTGAGATATTCCGCTCTGAAAGCATCTTAGCTCAACCAAATTAAAACCGAGTTCATTTAAGCTAGATTCTATTTGAGATTCAAGAGAGTGAATTATGCTTTGAAACTTCATTTTATTTCCTTAGCCAAACAAATATTTCAAAAGAAAAGAGCTGAGCGAAAGTCCGTAAAAGAACCTAAAAGCTCAACTCTTTTTCTTTGAGTTCAATGTTTAATAGCTACAATAGCATTCAATTATATTGACAGTCAAGAGTTTTTTACTTTGAAAGCACAATTCTTATTTTGAATCTAATATCGCTTTCGGTCTCTTCTTGATTAGCTTGTATGTAAATCATAATTCTTAAAAACCCCACCTAATGAGCAATTACAAGAATATAGTCGTTATTTATGTTTGAAAAGTTCCCTTATTTTAAATTTTTATTTTTTGGCTAAAATACAAGCTTGGGCTAATAAAATAAATTGATTATCATGGATTGAGATTGCGCTTTAACAGATATGCTATTCTTTTTGGGCAGTATCAAGATAATCTCTAAGACTAAGATGAAAAATATTGGCGTAATTTTATGCGGTTGTGGCAGTATGGATGGTTCCGAAATTCATGAAGCAACTTTTGCATTAGCCGCCATTGATGAACTTTCTGCTAATTATAAATGTTTTGCACTTGATAAACCTCAAGCTAGAGTCATAAATTTTTTAACAGGCGAAGCCGTAGATGAAAAACGAAATCAACTTCAAGAAGCCGCCCGCATTGCCCGTGGACAAATACAAAATATTAGCGAAATAAAAGTTCAGGAATTGAATGCGTTGATTTTACCAGGCGGTTTTGGAACAGCTTTTAATTTGTGTAATTTTGCTACTGAAGGTGCTAAAGCGCAAGTTGAGCCAGAAATTGCCGAAATTATTAAAGCTTTTTATAAAGCCCAAAAGCCCATTGGAGCCATTTGTATTGCACCAGCCCTTTTAGCTTTAGTTTTGGGTAATGACATTAATCCCACACTTACCGCTGGTAATGCCGAAGACCCCGCAGGCCGTATTTTTACCGAATTAGGTTGCAATGTTGTGCCCTGTGAAACCACAGATTGTGTTATTGATGAAAAAAATAAAATAGTTACAACTCCAGCTTATATGAATGCTAAATGTATTTCGGATACAAGAAAAGGCATTTATAAATTAGTTGAAAACGTGCTTAGGATGAGCTAATGCTTATTATTCTTTTTGCTTTATGTCAATTTTTTTCTTTTTTCAACCCTCAAGCTTTGGCCGTTTCAGAGATTTATAATAATTTTAATTCAAGTCATTCACCCCAAGAGCAAAAGCAACTTTATTATCAAATCTTAAATAAAGCCAGTGGCCTTGACAAAAGCCTAACTAAGCAAGAATGGAATTTATATTTAAAAATTAATACTTCTTTTGCTTCGGCAAACAAGCATCAAGATTTTATTCAAAGTGTTGAAAATGTTTTAAACAATACAAAACCGAGTTTAAAAGCAGCTATTGGCTTAAATCAGAAAACTACTTTTTTTGATATTTTAGTTTATGGCGACGAATTGCCCGGTATAGCGGCGGCCATTACGGCAAGCAGAATTTATGCTAAACCTTTGCGCATTGCTTTAATTAGGCCTAATTCAGCACAAGAGCCTTTAGGTGGTTTAATTACGCGAGGTGGTTTAGCTTATTTAGACCGCAATCAATTGAATGATTCATTGCCAGCTTCTTCGGAGTTTTATAAAGAATTTTTAGAGCGGGCGCAAGTGCATAAAATAGCTTTAGACCCAGCTTTATCCAATAAAGTTCTTAAGCAAATGTTGGCTGAAGCTCATATAGAGGTTATTTCGGGAACTGAATTAGAGCCAATAATTGAAGAAAATAAAATTAAAATCTTGCAAGTTAAAGGCACAGAGCGACAAATTAAGGCAAATATTTATATTGATGCTTCGCCTAATGCTGATTTAGCAAGAAAAGCTGGCTTGAAATATAATATTGGATTTGAAAGTTTAGGCTTAAAGAAAGTTACTTTACCGATTAGTCCTATTTTTCAGACCAAAAATTTAAATGCGGCCGAATTGCAAACAATTGAGAAAAGTATTTTTCAGAGTCCGCAATTGATGCAGAAAATTAAAAATAAAATTAAAACCGATATTCCCGATCAAGCTTATGCCGACTGGCTATTAGAAAGTTTAAACAAGCAAATGTTTATCGGAGAAGATTATATTGATATTCGTAGCATTGCTTTGGGGGCGGCTTATCATTTGTATTACAACAAAGTTTACAATTTGAAATCTGGCTTTTTATTTGATAGAGCTAATATTGCAATTTTGAAAAATGGAAATCTATCTTGGAATGGGTTTTTATATAAAGTTTCTCCGCAAGAAATTCTTTTAAACGGCTCTAAGCCAAATGCCGAAATGATTGCCGAATTAAAAAACTTTGAATTTTGGCTTGCACACTTTAAACCCGAAAAAAACATAAAAGTTCTTGCGCCTAAAGAGCTTTATATAAGGCATTTGCTGAATATTACCGATGTAATTAAACCTTTGAGTGATGAAGAAATTTTGCAAGGTGGCCTTCCAAGCAATAAAGCAATTGGCACTTTTTGTTATTATTTTGACATAAGAGGCGGAATTGACGGTCTAAAAGGGAAAATGTTTAAGCCAGTTTTTAATTTTGGTATTGAACATTCTTTAACAAAGCTCGAAAATTTGGCTGTTATTGGGCGTTCTGCGGGTTATATTGGTTTAGCACCAGCCATTGGTCGTATTTTAGAATTGAATACAAGCATTGGTTGTGGCATTGGAGCGGCCGCTGTTTTGTCTTTGCGGGAAAATAAAACTTTTAATCAAATTACTTCTCAAGAAGCTCGTCAAGAAATTAATAAACTAAATAATTTGCATTTTGCTTTGCAGGCCAGCATTTTTAGGCCGTAAAAGAAACAGTTGGTGGTGGTGTATAGCAAACCCCCGCTAAAGAGATCTAGAAT
>CANLTT010000059.1 GCA_947494115.1 Candidatus Caenarcanales bacterium | reverse complement strand
GTACTTTGTGCGCAAAATAAGGGCAAATATTATATTTTCATGTCTATAAATTTGCAAAACTCCGAGGTATTTTCCACACCCAAATTAACTAAAATAGTTCAAGATCTTGAGAAAGCTAAACAAAATACTCAACAATTATATAAAAATGCAAATATTATCGAATCTGGCATTCCAGTTCATTCATACTATGCAATTAAAACAAGTATCAATGATATTTCAATTATTAGTTGGCTTTCAACTTTTGGTATTATTATTTTAATTTATTTTATATTTCGTTCATTTAGGCCTTTATTTTTGAGTTTATTTTTATTGCTCTTTAGCTCATTAATTGCTGTTATTTGCACAAGTTGGATTTTTGGCGAAATTCATTTACTAACTATTGTTTTTGGAACTAGTTTGAGTGGTATTGCGATTGATTATGCTTTTCATTTTTTTAGCGTTCGAAGAATTAAACCAATATTTGCTAGTTTGACTTTAGGTTTATTAACTAGTATTTTGGGTTATAGTGCTTTTTTGTTTACTCCGTTTCCAGCTTTAAAACAAATTGCCGTATTATCTTGCATTGGCTTGATAACAGCTTATTTGATAGTGGTTTTTGTATTTCCATTCTTTAAAATCAAAAAATGTCAAATAAGTCTTTCGGATGGATTTTTGCACTATAAAATTAATAATAAATTTTGGCTAATGATCTTGTTTTTAGTATTATTTTCGTTTTTGGGTATTGCAAAATTAAAAACTAATGATGATATTCGTTTATTATATTCATCCAATGCCACCGTCTTGGCTAATGAAAAGCTTACTCGTGAAATTTTAAATAATCAACAAGCATCGCAATTCTTTTTAATTACAGGCCAAAATCCACAAGAAGTTTTACAAAAAGAAGAAATACTTACCCAAAAACTTGAAGAATTAATTCAAGAAAATAAAATAAATTCATACACATCTATTTCTCAGTTTATACCATCAATTGATAAACAAAATACAAATTATTTATTAATCAAAGAAAAATTAATGCAAAAATATTTCAAACAACACGGCCAAGAATTAGGCTTAAGTCCAGAACAAATTTTAAATATTCAGCAAGATTTTACAAATAGTTATAATAAAAAACTACAATTATCCAATCTCTCAACTCAACCAATATTTGAGCTTATTAAGCCTTTATGGCTGGGCAAAATTAATAATCAATATGCTTCTATTGTTTTATTAAATAATATTTCTGATTTGCCAGCTTTGCAAAAATTAAACCAAGAAAAAAACGGTATTTATTTTTTAGATAAAGTCGGCGAAATTTCTGATACATTCAAACAATACAGAAATATTTCTTTTAAATTATTACTTGTAGTTTATAGTGTTATTTTAATTTTATTACTTTTGAGATACGGCTATAAAAAAACGATTTTCATCTTCATTCCATCAACCTTAGCGGCTTTATTATCTTTTGGTATTTTAGGTTATTTGGGATATTCTCTTAATTTATTTCATATTTTGGGTTTATTTTTAGTTTTGGGTATTGGATTTGACTATGCAATTTTTTATGCGGAATCAAATGATCCCAAACACCATAAACAAACGGTATTAGCGATATTTTTATCTAGTATTACAACCTTAATGTCTTTTGGATTACTGGCTTTTAGTAGTTTTCCAGTTATTCATTCTTTTGGTTTAATTGTATTTTTAGGTATTTTATTTGCTTATTTATTCGCACCTATTGCTATTTTACAAAACAAAAATCAGGTATAATATTTTGCACTTTGGAGTAAAACATCATGAGAAAAATCAAAGAAGTTTTTAAATTTATTATGATTAGTTTATTGATAACTACAACCTTGAATGGCTTTTCGGAAGAAGTATTTAAAAAACAACGCTATGTCGAAGGCAATTTTGCCGAAAACGATTTATCCTCACAAAAAATAAATAATATGCGTTTTGATAGAAGTCGTTTTCGCAAAGCTAATTTTACAAATGCCACAATTACAAATACTTATTTCTCAGATACCGATTTAAGCAAAGCTGATTTTTCGGGTGCGCAATTAGAGAATACTAAATTTGTTGAATGTAACCTTCAATACGCCGATTTCACTACTGCAACTATTTCACCGAATACTAGGTTTATTAATTGTAATATGAAAAAAATTAAAGGTTTAAAAGAAGCAAAAGAAAGATATTCCAAAGCTGAAAATACCCAACAGAAAAGCCCCGAATAAAAAAGGGCTGGCGCTTTGGAAATTGCTATATATTAGACTTCTTGCAAAATAAATTATAAAAATGTGAAATACTTCATTAAGAGAGGACTTTTTTATAGAATTTCACAAAGTGTACTCCCCCCGCCCTCTTAACAGAGGGAGCTAGCGGTTTTCAGAAAAAATAAAACTCCCCTCTCTGCTCGTGGAGAGGGGTTGGGGGTGAGGCTGTATTATTTTGCAAGAGGTTTATTGTTTTAAGTTATCGAACAACTTGTATTGTTTGAGGTTTTATTCCATGGCATTTTAGCAAGTAGCATTCCCAAAGCGCAGGTATCCGTAATTCCCGCAAACACCAAGCCAGCTCCGACAAAGCCACTTAAAAAAATAAATTCTTGAGCCACAAAATAAGACAAAATAACACCCAATACAACTAAAGAGCCAGCTGAAATTTGTACTTGGCGCATTAGACTAATAGGAGCATTTTGGCTTTTTAGGGTTTGAAAACCATTTTCTATCCAAGCTTGAATTCCGCCTTGCAGATTATAAACTTCTTGGCAACCTGCTTCGGCTAATTTTTGAGCGGCTTGCATAGAGCGTTTTCCACTACGGCAATGTATAACCAATTTTTTATCTTTTTTCAGGCTCAAAGCTTTGGCTGGCTCAAAAGAAGACAATGGCAATAAAATCGCATTCGGTATTCTCTCTTCGGCATTTTCCATCGGCTCTCTAACATCAATCAATTGAATAAGTCCTTTATCCATTTGGGCTTTTAACTCTTGGGCTGTGATTTCTTGAATAGTCATAATATTGTTTTTCTCCTTTAAACTTTTCCGCATTTTTGGTTGGCTGGAACTGCTTCCATAATTTTTTTAGGATTTGGTAAATTCAAATTGCTCATTAGATCAATAAACTGGTTTTTACTCAAATTCAAAAATCGTGGATTAAAGCTTATTTCTTCTTCAATTGTAGAACATAAGTGGCCTTTATAATCATGCCCAGGATAAACAATGGTCGTTGGTGGCAAACTAAATAATTTTTGTACAACCGAATTATACATTTCTCCCGCATTTCCGCTCTGAAAATCGGTGCGTCCACAGCCTCTAATAAATAAAGAATCGCCCGTAAACAAAATTTTATTATTGGCCAAATAAGCATTATGGCTGTCTGTATGGCCTAAAGTTGCAATTGTTCTGATTTGAATATTACCCAAAGCCAAAATGTCGCCGTCTTTTAGCTCTCGATCGGCGCAAGCAACTTTGGCATTTTCGGGTACAAGGCCAGCACAATTGCTTAATTCTTTTAATTTGGCCGTGCCCGTGATGTGATCAGCATGAACATGTGTTTCAAGACAATAAATAAGTTTTAATCCCAATTGCTGAATTAATTCAAAATCACGCTCAACTTGCTCCAGTACGGGATCAATCAAAAGGGCTTCTTTACTGTTTTCATCTGCCAGCAAATAAGTGAAAGTATTTGTTGAATAATCGACTAATTGTCTAAAAAGCATAATTTGTGTGGTTTAAGTATTATTTTATGATTATACTATTATTTAGTAATTTTTCAAAATCCTCTGTTAAACCGAAATTAAATTATTGTCTGCTTAAAATTATAATTTCTTGGCAAAGCCAGCTCTAAGTCAGCTTGAACAAATTTTTGACAACTTAAATAATTCTACCGAATACCTCTAGACACCTTGCTTTAGATGCCTTAGCTGTCTAGGATAATTAAGGAGATTTAGCTTGTCTCTTATTTTAGATAAAGCAAATGAAAATTTTAATTATTGGTAGTGGTGGGCGAGAACACGCTCTGGCTCTTTCTTTGTCTCTGAGTAATCATGTAGATGAGGTTTTTTGTTGTCCCGGAAATCCTGGTATTCAGCAAATTGCGCATTGCACACCGATTGAGGTGATTGACTTTAAAAAACTGGCTAATTTTGCGCAAGAAAACCGCATAGATTTAACTATTGTTGGCCCAGACGATCCGATTGCAGGCGGCATTGTTGATTATTTTGAAGAAAAAAACCTAAGAATATTTGGCCCTCGCAAAGATGCCGCCAAACTTGAATGGTCTAAATATTTTGCCAAAGAATTTATGTTGCGCAGAGGCATTCCAACCGCTAGATATGCCGCTTTTGACCGCAGAGAACATGCGATTGCATATGCCCATTCCCGCAAATTGCCAATTGTAATTAAAGCTGATGGATTAGCTCGTGGCAAAGGTGTGGCAGTTGTGAATAGTTATGATGCCGCAGTTGGCGCAATTAATGCCTGCTTTGAAGGAAAATTTGGTGAAGCTGGCAAATTGGTCATTGTGGAAGATTTTATTGCTGGCCGTGAAGCTTCGGTTTTTGCAATTTGTGATGGTGAAAATTATGCTTTATTACCGACCGCCCAAGATTATAAAAGATTGATGGACGGCGATAAAGGCCCTAATACGGGGGGAATGGGTGCACGATCGCCGAATCCATATATTAGCCCTGCCATTTTGCGCCGCATTGAAAGAGAAATTATTCAACCAACGCTTTATGGCATGAAAGAAGAAGGCCGTTCTTATAAGGGGTTTTTATATGTTGGTGTTATGCTCACCGAAAACGATGATCCATATGTCATTGAATTTAATAGCCGCCTAGGAGACCCTGAAACCCAAGTTGTTTTACCCTTGCTTGAATGTGATTTGTTTGAAGTTCTCTGGCAAGCCACCGAAGGTAATTTAGGTTATTTTAAAGGTCAGTTGGCAAGTGCTGAATTGAGTGGAAATGGAGCGGCCGTTTGCATTGTAATGGCGAGCCAAGGTTACCCCGAAAAAATAGCCAATGGAATGCCAATTCGTTTTAAGGTTGGTTTTTCTTTAGGACCTCATTCACAGCTTTTAGATAAGACTGGCGATATAAATACCGAAACGGCCAAGGTTTTACTTTTTCAGGCGGGCACTAAACTGGATAATAATCGTAATTTGATTACTGCTGGTGGCCGTGTTTTATGTGTAACTGCTTTGGCGGCTAATATTGAAGAAGCTCGCTTGGCGGTTTATAAAGCCGTAGACAAAATAGACTTTGCTGGTAAACAAAACCGTAGCGATATTGCCAGTTAAAATATGAACATTTTAGGTTTGTTTTAATAAGTTTTCAATTGCTTTTTCTGGAATCCAAGCCATTTCTGGGCGGGTTTTTTGTTCATATTCTAGTTCTTCTAGGGCTTTAAGCAAGGTTTGTATTTTTAACATGGGTTCTAATGGCTCTGGTAAAGGAAAACAAGCAATATGTTTATAAGCCAATAAAAAACTGTTTTCTAAATTCTCGGCCAATGAAGTTGTTTGCGCATGGCTTTTTTGCAAACAGATTGCCGCCGCGTATTGAATAGAGCGTATTAAACTGGCAATATCTTGCGCTGGAGAAGCTGTCTGCCAGCGTTCAGCCAAAGATTTAATTGGTTGTCCTTCTAAATCAATTATTTTATAACCGCTCGCCGTGCGCAAAATTTGCCCTAAATGAAAATCGCCATGTTGTTTAAATTTAATTCCTAAAAAACCTAATTTTTGTTTTTGGGTTTCTAAAAACTCTGTAATTGTATATTTATGATTTAAAGCCTGAATTTTGTTCTCTAGGTCTTTCAAATCAAGCTCTGTAAAATCGCTCGCTTTTAATAATTGTTGTTTTTCAAAAGAAGATTGGTCAAAAATACAATTATGAAACAAAGCTAAAGTTGCACCAATTGCTTCAAAAGAACTTTCTGTGGAATTTATTAAAGTTTGCGAAGAATTTTGTTGAATTTCGTTAAACCTCTGAACAAGCCAAGTCCAAGCATTTTCTTTATGTTCGATTTTTTCTATTTGCAAACCAAAAACCAATTTTTGCCCATTCACAAACCAATTAAAAACACTCAAAATTTTGGGCGTGCTTTCGAAATCATTCAAAAAAAATAATAATTTCGCTTCGGGGTGTTCTCCCTCTTCAAGACGGCGTACTAATTTAAGCAAAGAATTATGGTTAAAACTAAAAATACTATTAGTACTACCGAAATTTAATTCTTTGAGAGGTTTATCAAAAGTATAATTATAATTATCGCAGTATTTTGTCCATTCAATAAAACCATTAAGACTTTTCAAATTAGAATTATTCTCAAGCTTGTTTAAAAGCTTTGCAAGAGCCAAATGTTCTTCGTCTGGTAAAAGAAGTTTATCGTCTTGACAAAAAGCTAAATATAAAAACTCGTCATTTACTTTTAATAAAACCAAATTCAAATTGTCGTCTAGTTCAAGCTGATCATGAATTTCTAGTTTGAAATTATTTTGGTCTTTATGCTGAAACCAGCGCATTTTTAATAAGTCTTGAGAATACAACATTTAAAATTGAAATATGTCTCTAGAATCCATTTAAGCACGACCTTGGCCAAAAATATAGTATTTTCCTTCTTTGCTAATTAAACCTTTGGCATAACGCAGAGGATATTTTTCTTGAACAATGCTTAAATGAGGCTCAGTAACGATTATTAAAGTTTTCTCATTTTCTGGCACATGATTATAATCTTCGTGTATGGGACATTTGGCTAAATTAGGCGTTTTAAGAGTTTGCTTAACATTTTTAGCTTGTGTGTAAAAATACCATGAACAAGGGGCACTATCCCCCACAAACGAAATATCATATTGATAATAATTTGGTACTTTTTTTTCTAAATCTTCAATTAAAGCTTTCATTGACTTAGAATCTCCAACCGAATGAGAAAGGGGACCATACCAATAAGCCATTATAAGAGGTATTCCAAGTGTAGAGAAAAACAAAAGTGCTCTTAATACAAATAAATTGCGTTTAGCCGAAATAAAACCAATGAGTATTGCGAGTAAAGCCAAGAAAATCGTATTAAACATTACTAAGCCGCGCGGCAAAGAATAAGGGTATCCCGAACTATAAGAAATCGCTCCAGCCGAAATTACAATTACCGAAATAGCAATAAAAGTTAAATTATTAAAAGGGTTAAAAATAAAATTTAATAAAAAAGGCCGAATTTGAGGCAATGAACCCTGTTTAAAAGCATAAAAAGCTTTACTTAAAGTTCGGGAGCATAATATCGCAAGTGGTGGCAAGCTTCCTAGAATATAAGTCATTAGAATTGAACGGGCAAAAGTGAAAAATAATGGACTAAAAATAGCCCAAATTATAAGTAATTTAAACCCAAAAGAAAATGGTTTTTGTTTTTTTCTGTTCCAAAGGTCAAAGCCCATGGGTAATAAGAAGAAACTCCAAGGCATAAAAGCACCCAAAGTGAAAAGCCAAGCCATTCCGTGCGGTTGATGATGTCCAGAGCCATAACGGTCGCCATAATCTGCTTTAATATAACGGTATAAATGTTCATTCAGAAAGAAATATTCAAAAAAGTCTGGATTTGCTTTTTGTACAGCCAAATACCAAGGCAAAGAAACAAGGGTGGCTATCAGTAAAATCAAAAGCCAATTCGGTTTTAAGATCAACTCTTTTTTCTTTTCCCAGAGCCAAACCAAAAAGACAATACCCAAAAATAAAACAAGAGCTAAAGGTCCTTTATTGAGCATTCCAAGCCCAAAGAAAAGGCCAAGCAAAATTTCATAAATTATTTTTGATTTTTTCGCTTGCAAAATATTGATATAAGCCCAAATACTGGCGGTTAAAATAGTGCAAACCAACATATCTAGGCTTACGGTGCCAGATTGTATAAAGAAAAATATTCCCGAAGTTAAAATTAAAGGAGTCAAAAAAGCGGTTCTTAAGTCATAAAATTTGCGAGCAATTAAAAAACTAAAAATCAAACTAAGCAAAGCCGCCAAAAAATTAGGAAAACGTGCGGCAAATTCGTTCACGCCCAAAAATTTATAAGAAAAAGCAATTAACCAAAAAGAAAGTGGTGGTTTGCCTAAAAAAGCCAAATTATGCTCTGGAAGCCTTAAAGTAATCCAGTCATTATCTAAAATTATTTTTTGTGCAATGCTTGCATAACGGGCTTCGGTGGTGTCAAAAAGGGGCGAAGTTCCTAAAGAAGTTAATCTAAGACCCAAGGCAAACAGTAAAATAAGCGGACAAATTACAAAAAAACAATTAAATTTTTTAGACACTTTATTTTTGAAAAATAGTTTTGGAAAAGTATAAAGCATTTAAGCCAATTTCAGCTGATAGTTTGGAATTTGTATTATTGGGAATATCAAGATTATAAAAATCGGCTCTGAGAGAGTCAAAATATGTTAATAAACAAAAAAGTATTTTAAACAAACAAATATAAATACTGCAAAATAAAAAATACTACATACTAAAATAAATAAAACTCTTATATTTTATATATTCTGAAAAAGTATTATTAAAAGAAATTTATCACATAAACTGCTTTTGTCTAGCCCGCTTTATGCCAGCTCACAGTTATGATTGGTGTTAATTAATTTGCGGGAGTATTTTATGCGCCTTTATACTGTTTCTAAATTGAATGAATGGAATCAATGTCAGCTTAAATATTATGCACATCACCTTGAAAGGGAAAATTGGCAAGATACAGGTTCTCAAGCCAGTTTGCAATTAATTTTAGGAAATTTGGTACATAAATTTTTTGAAAACTTTTACGCCAAAACCGAAACAACTTTAAAGTTTAAGCGGCAAATAATTTCTTTAGACAATTGGAAAAACTCTTTTCAGTCTGCTTGGGAAGAGCAAATACAAAATACCGAATTTGTTTCTAATTTAAATGCCGAAATTTATCTTGAAAAAGGCTTAATTTGTTTAGAAAATTTTTATACTCGTGAAAAAAACCGTGATTTTAAAATACCTTTATTGGTTGAGCATAAATTTATGGTTACTTTGAATAATTTATTTAAGATTAATGGCAAAATTGACCGCATAGACGAAGAAGCCGACGGAACACTTACAATTATCGATTATAAAATTACGGATAAAGTTAAAACCCTTTTTGAGGCCGAACAAGATACACAACTTGCAATATATGCTTTTGCCTGCGAACAAACTATTTTTGGTAGAAAGCCAGCTTCTGTTGGTTGGTATTTTCCCTTAAAGAATTTAAATATTTTTATTGAACCTCAAATACAAAAACAAGAAGAACTTTTATCCGAGATTTTATTTGTAGATAATTTGATTGAAAAACGCCAAAACGATAAAAGTCAATATCCACGCTCACCGCAAACTGGCTTTTGTGATTATTGCGGTTATAAACATCAATGCCCAGAATATAATAATTTTGCTTTGGAAGATAGTTTAAACGAAAGTGAAATTTTAATTGCGATCGAAGAGGCCAGCAAAATACAAGCTCAATTAAAGCCTTTAGAAAAACGTTTTGATGAATTAAAAAAACAAATTAAAGAATTTATGCTAGAAAAAGAAATTAACAAACTTGAAAATGTTAAACTGCAAAAGCAAGACAGAGGCACTTATTCAGCGCAAGCTTTATGGCCAATTTTGCAAAAACTAGATAATGGCTATGAATTTATTGAAATACGCAAAACCGCCTTGCATGAAGCTTTAACTTCTTTTAGTTTACTTGAGCAAAAAGCCATCGCTAATAGTTATACTCAAAAACAAATTGCCGCCTTGAGAATTACAAATTAATATTTAACTTTGTTTTTCCTTAAGAAAGCCTTCTACTAATTCATACAATCTGTCTCCAATCCAGCCGCCACCAGCTGAACCAGCAATTGCACCAAAAAGTGTAACGGTTGCGCCTAATATTCCACCAATTGGTATAGCCAGCGGCACCAAGAAACCAAAAGAGGAAACTGCAATTGCCGCCGTTGCCGAAGCCGCCACCGATGCCCCAGCCATTGCGCCCAAAGCACCGCCAGCCCAACCACCAGCAAAACTACCTATTGTTCCAGCGGCCGATTGGGCAACAGTTTCTCCTTCAAGGCGACCCGTAATAAAGTCAATTAAAGGCGCTAAAAATGGTATTGCTTTGGCTACTTTTTGAAGTATTGGCATGGCTGGCTTGAGAATCTTGCCAATTGTTTTTAAGAAGCCAATATTTTTTACTCCTTTAGCTACGCCTTTTAAACCATTTAAAACATCATCAAGCATAGTAGTAGTTGGGCTAGGTTTAATAGCATTCAAAACATCATTAACCTTAGCAGTTGCGCCAGAACCTAAAGCTTTAAATAGTTCTTGCCCGCTTCTATTTTTTAGATTCAAAAGCGATTTCAATTGAACATCACCAAGCTTGCCGAGTATTTGATTTAATGGTGAATTCTTTAAGCCTTTTATACTTAACAGTAATTGTTCCCTCAAGTCAGTTTCAAGAGGTCTCAAGAAATTATTTAAAAGGTCTGGTTCTAGTTTATTCAAAATTTGGGCTAAATTCTCAGGTTTTGATTTAAGCGCAGTTGCCAGCTCATTCAAGGAAGAAGTACTTGCTCCGTTCGAGAATTTAGCTGAGCTTAAAGAATTAATAAAGTCTGGCTTAGATAAAATTTCGGCTATTTCTTCGGGTTTTAATTTAAGCAATAAATCTGTAACTTCCTTAGAGCCTTTTGCTAGAAAGAATTGCTCTACTTGAGTTTTGTCTAAATTTAAAAGTAATTGTTTTAAGCCCTTTGCATTTAAGGTTCCAGGTTGAATCCATTTTCCATTAGGATCAGCTAAATATATTTCCTTTGGCCAATCTGTGTTAGTAAAGGTTATCGGTGGGCTTTTTCTGAACGAAGAACTTGGTTCTGGCATAGGAATATTTTTAACTTTATTAAAAGCCTCATCAATACTAGTACCAAGATTTAATTTTTTAAATAGTGTTTCTCCAGTACCATCAGCTGTCTCCAAGAAAGTTCTTAAATTCTTTCCATCTAAACCAGCTAATTTACCCCAGATTTCTTTAGCATCTTTAACTTTTAAAATTTTAGCTAATTCGCCCAAATCATCACTACCTCTAAGTATTCTCATTATTTCTTTGGGTTCAAGTTGTGCCAATAATTGCCTTGCGGCTTTAGGATCTTTGCCAATAAATTTAATAAAAGCATTGAATTCATCAAGGTTTGTTAGATTGCCAGTTAGTTTTGCTAATTCGGCGGGGTCTTTGGCTATTATGCTTAAAGCGGCTTTCAAATGCTTTGAATCGATTTTTATTTTATAAGTTCCAGAGCCAGAATTTTTAAGGAATGAAGCCTCTTGGCCTTTTAATAATTTTGCTAATTCTGCGGGATCTAAAGTAGTTAATTTTGACGCAATCCAAGCAAAAGTAACCTTTTTAGGAATGAATGCACCGTTTATGCTGGCTTTAACCAAAACCACTGCGAATTCATTTAACAAAAGACCTATTCTAGTTTGTTGAGCTTCAGGCAATGAATTTAATACTACATTAAAATTTTCTGTTTCTAAAAATTCTCGCAAAGCTTTTACTTGTTCTGTAGTCGTGAATTGATCAATAAAATTATCTTGCTTTTCTGGATCTGTTAATATTGCCACTAAAGCTTTTTGCAAAACATCAGTTGGTATTTGATAATTAATAGTCATTTCTGTGCCATGCTCTGACATTGCTTCCCCTCTCATTAAAGTTAAAATATCATTTATTGTTAAATTACTTACTCCAGCTACTATGTCCCCAAATTTGTAATTCGCAGGGTTTCCATTAATCATAATTTTTACTACTTCGTTTAAATCAAATCCCGTTCCAGCGGTAGTCGTTCCTTTTGGTGCTGGTGTTTCAGGGGTAGTTGGTGTCGTTCCTTCTGATGCTGGTGTTTCAGAAGTTCTTTCAGGTGTTTCGGCTTTAGCTTGTTCTTTCTTAACTTGCTCTACAGCGGCGGGAATTGCATTTAATTCTGTTTGTGTAAATGGAGTATTTTTGATGGTTAGCTTGTCTCCTTCTTCTTTGTAAGCTTCCGCATTAACTATTTTGGCTTTAATTTCATCGTCCTTAACATATCCTTAAACTGACTGAAAGCCCTCTCCTGTTGCTGGGTTGTAAATCTGGAAACTGTCTCCCGATGTCAAA
>CANLTT010000058.1 GCA_947494115.1 Candidatus Caenarcanales bacterium | reverse complement strand
ACTGGGCAATGACCATATCTCAATTAGCCATATTTTTTGAAGGGAGGTTGACAATTAAGCTCTCAAGCTGATACAATGAACTAAGTCATTAATTGACACAGTTCTTTAAATATACTCTTATTCTCTAATGGAATTTAAAGCTATGAAAAAATTAATTTTTGGTTTCTTATTTCTTTTTGTACCTGCTTTCCTCTCTTCTATTCAATCTGTAGCAGAAAGCTATACCACTATTGGAAACACTACTTTTGGTTCGAACGGAACTTCTTATAATCGTATTGGAAACACTACTTTTGGTTCAGACGGAACTTCTTATAATCATATTGGAAACACTACTTTTGGTTCAGACGGAACTTCTTATAATCGTATTGGAAACACTACTTTTGGTTCGGACGGAACTTCTTATAATCGTATTGGAAACACTACTTTTGGTTCGGACGGAACTTCTTGTAATCGTATTGGAAACACTACTTTTTGTGATTAGAAGTTAAGTTTTAAGAAATATAAACGTAAAATTAAACCTAATTCTGCGGTTGAAAAAGTATTTAACTTTGTGTATCAGGATTAGATGAAATACAAGAATTACTCACTAACTTAATGAAAAGAAATTAGGTATTTGGAGTCAAAAGAATTATATTAAGCCTGCTGACTGGAGAAAGTTAAAAAAATGACAGAATTGTTAACTCTTCAAAAAATACTCAATCTCCAATCTATAGCAAACCCAGACTAAAAGGATCTATGTATAATTTTAAAAAAGTGTTCAAAATAACCTGACGGATCTAAATTAATAAGCTGCTTAAAAGCCTGATCAATAGCTTCTACCGTAGAATCTACTTTTTTCTTTCCTTCTTTGACTAATCTTTTTAACTGAGACCAAAACTGCTCAATTGGGTTTAAGTCGGGTGAATAAGCAAGTAGCTTATAATAAAATACAATCTTTCTTTCATTACTACTGTAACAGGAATGAACCAGCCTTACATAGAGTTATTGAAATTAAGCAGGCATTGAAATTACTTTTTAATCAAGCTAAATTTTCGAAAGAAGAGGTTCAAGCAGACTTTGACAATATTCTTGATCAGCTAGATGGACTTTACATAATACAAGGAGCGTATTAACTGATATTGTATGAAGAGCTAAAGGTTATAATAAGTTTTTATATCTTAGTAATTTGTAAAAAAAAAGTACAAATTTAAGTGCGGAAAGGAAAAATAATGATTAAAAAACTGAATTTAATTTTGCTGGTATGTTATTCCCTTTTATTTTCTTTACCTTCTTTTTCTGAAACAGGGAATGACTTAATTCAAGGAGCGAAAGACTATCTCAACGACAAAATAAGCACCACGCTTGATGCTGCACGATTTATGGGCTATGTTAAGGGATCACTAGATGTTTGGTTAGTCATATATAGAATGCAAGATAAAGAAGAATTTGATAGATGTATTCCAAGTAGTAAAGTAACAAATGGTCAGTTATGTTCAATTTCAGCTAAATATATCGTATCTCATCCTGAAAAATGGTCAGATTCAGGCTCTTCTTTAATTCCAACTGCTATTACTGAAGCTTTTGGTTGTAAATTTTATAAAGAGGAAGGAGCAAAGAAATAACACAAAAAGACTTATATTAAAAAGTGGAAACAGAATATAATATACTCGTATTAGCATTTTTTCTTTATTTTTTAATTCACTAAGACATGGCATAAGCTGTGCATTAATCGCAAAATGGCCAGTTTCTTCAAAAGTAGCAGAATTGTTTTTGCAAACTGCCAATAAATTTCTTTTTACTTTCCAAGCACTACAAAAATTGTTTTCATTTAAATTAACAATTTGCCTAAATAAATTTGTAGTTTGCCCAATAGTTAAACCCAAAGACGGTGCATAACTTAAAGCTAAATTGTTCATACGATATTTTTTGCGAAGTTCGTCTTGAAAAACTTTGACACTTTTGGGCATTGGTTGAGCATTTACTTTAGGTTTTTCTGGAGTCCTTTGAACTAAAAGCGGAATAATTTTTTCTTTTGAAGGCTTTTTGATTTGAGGTATTTTGGTTTTAATTGGCTCTTTTTTGGGTTTGCTTTTTTCGGTTTCCTCTTCTAAAGCCATTAAATCGTTTATTGCTACTTCATCTTCGGCTTTTATAGGTTCTTCTGAGGGAATAATATTTGGATTATCTGGTTTTAAAAGATTAACTTTTGTTTTTTGCTTAAATGGCCAAGCCGAAGATAAATATTTAAAAAAGTTTTTGGGTTTTTCTGAACGCACAAAAGAAAATATAAAGAAACACAATAAAGAAAATAAAGTTAAGCGTACAATTAAACGTATGATTTTGATTTTAGATTCGTCGTCCATGGAAATTATTTGATATGGAAAAGCTATCCGAAATGGCCTTGCTTCTTACCATTATAGGGGCTTGTTTAATTCTTGCAGGTTTACTTAGTTTAATCTATCAATTCTTTTCGGCAAGCACTTTAGTTTTGGCTGGCATTATTTGTTTGAATATTAGCTGGCAATGGTTTAATTGGTATTGGCTTATTTGGTTTGGTGCTTTATGGTTAATTGCAATCTTAAGTGGTTTTATAATTACGGCCAATGAAAGTCAAAAAATTGTCAAAAATAATGCTTGGATGCCAGTTATAGGCAGTCTTTTGGGGGCAATTTTTATACCAATTCCTTTTTTAGGGCCTTTAATTGGGGTTTTTGTCGGTACAATTTGTGCGCTTTGCATCCCAGAAACCAAAATTACTCAAGAAAAAATTGAACTTGCACTTTCTATAACTTTTAAATGTTTTCTAGGTTTAGTTCTTGAGGTTTCGGCTGTAATTACTATGCTAATTAGCACTTTATTTTTGGCTTTGTTTTAAGAAATTAAATTATTCAAGTTTAAAACCATAAACTAGTCATTAACAAGACTCAGAGCGGCTTTTGAGGGTTTGTGCTATGATTTAAAAAGTAAGCTTAATTTATAACCATGAAATTCCTCGACCCGACCAATGATTTGGCTTTTAAAAAAATTTTTGGCAATGAAAAAAAGAAAAATATTTTAATCAGTTTTTTGAATGGCATTTTAGGCTTTGAAGGCGAACACCAGATCGAAGAAGTGGAAATTCTTAATCCATACCAAGCACCCAAAATAGAAGAACTGAAAGAAACAATTTTAGATATTCGAGCCAAAGACCGCTCTGGATCCCAGTTTATTATTGAAATGCAAAAGAACGATAAAGGGGATTTTCCTAAGCGAAGTCAATATTATACAGCCAAAGCTTATACGGCTCAACTAGAAAGCGGTTTCAATTATTCGAGTTTGCAAAAAGTTTATTTTATTGGCATTTTAAATTTTAATATTTTTGAAGGCGAAAATTATTTATCGAGGCATTTAATTTTAAATGAAAAAACCCTTAAACAAGAGCTTTCAGACTTTGAATTCAATTTTGTAGAACTAAAAAAATTCACCAAAGAATTAAACGAATTGGCTAGCTTGGCCGACAAATGGATTTATTTTTTAAAAAATGCCAAAAGCTTAGATCTGATTCCCTCGGAGCTAGAGAAGACCACCGAATTAAAAGAAGCCTTTGAGATTGCTAATAGCTTTGGTTGGAATAAAAAGGAAATGGAAATATACGATTATATGAGGCTAAAAGAAATGGATGCCGAAAACGAAATAAAAACCGCCGAGAAAAAAGGAGAAGAACGAGGACTACAAAAAGGCAGGCAAGAAGGTTTAAAAGAGGCATTGCAAAAGCTCATAGCTAGCGGTTTGTCAGAAGAGCAGGCTAGAAAAATTTTAGAATTATAAATTATTTAAGTTTAAGCAAAGGCAAAAGCGGCGATTCTGGGCGAACCATGAGAGTTTGTCTTGTACAATCTACCAATAAATCTAAAGATTCCAAAACAATTTGCCCAACCAAAGGCTCACTGGCGGGCGGCCCCATCAAAACTTCAATAATCGCCTCACGGTTTTTTATTTTGATCGAAACTGGCCCATAAACTTCTAAATCGATAAAACTGCACCTGTATCAATCAGAGCTTGCGTTGAATGCGCTCTAACTTGTTGCTCAGAAATTATTTTGCTTTGAAAATTGTCTAAATCGGTTGTATTTGTAAGCTCGACAAAAACTTTTACTTGTCCCATTTTAATTTTCTCCTATAAATACAGTTTAGCTTAAAGCCAAAATACAGGATTTAATTTAATTGGTTTTGCATTTGTTTTTTGTGAGTTAAAGCTTTAAAGCCAATAAAAGCAATATACAAGAAAGAAACAGTGCCCGCAATCAATAAGCCATTTGCCAAAGAACTCTGTTCGCTGATTAAGCCAATAATTGGAGTTGTCGCTGAGCCGCCGACAATAGCCGTGCACAAAATACCAGCCACTGTTCCTTCTTGGCTTTTATCGAATGAATTAACCGCCAAAGAGAAAATACTTGGAAACATAATAGAAGTAAAAAAGCCAACCGCAATAAAAGCAGTCGAAGAAATTGCAATTGTAGGAGCAAAAACCGCCACAATCAAAGAACCTAAACAACCTAAAGCATAAACAACTAAGGCCTTTGGCGTTTCGAGATAATTAAGCACAAAACCAGCCGTAAAACGACCCACAGATTGAAAAATCCAGTATAAAGAAAGTATTTTAGCTCCGTCAATTTCGGGCAAAGAGAACTTTTTAGCTAAATAAGTGGAAATCCAGTTTGCAACCCCAACTTCAATACCAACATAAATAAAAATACCTAAAGCAAATAAAAGCATGGTTGAATTGGTGGCCAGCTTAAAATAATCTTCCTTGCTGGGTTTTTTATAATCTGATTCTTCTTTGGATTCTGGAATATTGGTGAATAAAACCAAAACTGCGACTAAAAGAGCCAAAGCGGCAAATATAAAATAAATTGACTTCCATTCAAGACGAAGATCTTTAATTAAATAACCAATTAAAAAACCACCGCCAGCTCCGCCAATGCCACAAACAACTTGCGCCAAAGTTAAATTGCGAGAATATTTGCTCGGATCATCATCGATTTTTTTAACCAATAAATTACCAACCAATTGCAGAGCGGTTACACCAATGCCAATTACAAACAAAGAGAATAAGCCAGTCTGAAAGCTAGGCAGTAAGCCAAAAGAAATTGAACCGAGGAAAACGAGGCCAATTCCCCACAGAAAAGTTTTTTTATTGCCAATATTATCTAGCAAAAAACCCTGAGGCAATGATGTTAAACCATAAGCCAAGAAAAATGCCGAGCCAAGTAAGCTCACCACAGAATCATTTAATTGAAAATCACTTTTCCAAAACGGCAAAAGTGCGCCCGGAATATTGGTGACCAAAGCAAAAGTAAAATAATTGAGCAAAAGAAGAATTAGAAGCTGAAGTTTGGGTTTCATTTTTACTACCTCGTTGGAAGATTATAGATTAAAGAAGCGGCTCCGTATATCCCAACATGCTTTTTTAGAGCGGCTGGAATAATGGGTGTTTGGTCAGCAAAAGCATTAATGGTTTGTTTAGGCATAATTTGTCTTAGTTTTGTAAATAAAATATCTCCAATTCTCCCTTGGGCCACTCCGCCCCGATTATAATTGCCTCTGGGTCTAATAAACTGACTATACCACCAAGCCAAATGCCGATTTTATAGACAGCCTCCTCGATTAAACCTTTTGCAAATTCATCTTCTCCTTGTTCAAGAACTTCATTAATTTTGCAAGTTGTAATTTGATTTAATTCATACTTTCGCAAAGAAGTTTTTAGACTTGAATTATTTTTTAAAGTATCTTGAGCTTCTCGGGCAATTGCTGTTCCAGACGCTAGACTTTCTATGCAACCAGCTACTCCACAATTGCAACCAATTGGCGCATGATAATTTATGGTTAAATGTCCTCCTTCTCCAGCCAAGCTGTTTTTTCCTCGATAAATTTTTTCATTGATTATAATGCCAGTTCCTATGCCCGTGCTGAGCGTAACATATACAAAGTTTTTATACCCTTTACCAGCACCAAATATCAACTCGGCATAGCCGGCCGCATTGGCATCATTCTCTAGCACCACTGGGACACCATATTTGTCTTCAATAATTTTTGTTAAGGGTAAGTTTTTCCAATTTGGAATATTGGGTGGATTTATAATTATGCCGTCTTTAAGCGGACCAGGTGCGCAAATACCAATACCACGCAATTTATTTTTATCAAATTCTAAATCATTAATTGCTTTATAAACTTGCCCTAAAACAGTTTCACAATCTTCCAAAGCCAAGGTTGGTGTTTTGCAACTTTGAATTATTTCTGCGTTTTCATTTAAAATACCAGAGGCAATTTTTGTGGCACCAATATCTACACCTATAATCATTGGCAATTTTTTATTAATTATTTGTTTTAAGCTTAGCGCATTAGGCATATTATGAGCAACTCACAAATAAAAAAGAAAACACGCCTCAAAACCGATCAGTAAATAAAGGCTTTGATTGATGAATTCTGTTAAAAATTTAAAATTAATACTGAAGAACTGGATGAACTTGGTCAATAGTTAAATCAACGGGAGTGAAGCGACCAAAAACGCTCACCAAAACAGTTACTTTTCCATGATCGAGATCAATTGAGCTGGCTTTGCCTGTAAAACCATCAAAAGCACCGCCTTCAACTCTAACTTCATCGCCTTCTTCAAAATCAACCTTATATTGAGTGGAACCAGTGTCGCTTCCTTCGGCTTTTTTGCGGGATAATCTTCCAAATAATCTAGCAACTTCAACCGCGGAAAGAGGTCTATCAATTACATCAAGCACACCTGGTGTATGGCGCACCACCCGAAAAGTAGTTTCATCCATAATCATGTTTACAAAAATATATCTTTGATAACGTGGCATATTTTGCTCGACTCTTTTGCCACTTTTTATTTTAGTAATTGCTTTCTTAGGAATATAAACCTCAAGAATTTCGTCTTTTACGCCCATGGTTTCAGCACGCTTCATAATTTGCTGACGAACTTTGTCTTCATGTCCCATCGTATAAACGACATACCAACCAGCACCATCTTTGCTGAGATTATTTTTAGCTAAATTAGTTTTGTTTGAGATTTCTGAGTCGCTCATAATTTTATTTTATAATTACTTCCTTCAGTGTGTGTATACCAGTAGCTAAGCTAATATCTATAACGTAAAGTGCGCAAGTTAAAAGCACGGACAGACCAATTACAATTAAAAACTGAAAGCCAACCTGATTAAAAGGCGGCCAGCTAATTAATTTGCTTTCTTGCGCAACTTCCTTTAAATAATTAGCGACTTTAGCTGGAGACAAATTAGAACTCATTAGAAATTAGAGAAAATGTCAATCTTAGTTTATTAATATATCATAAAAATTTATAAACTACCACTAAGCACAAGTTGTCTTCACAGCACTAAAAACAATAATTTTTACAATCTTTACAAATTAAAGAAACAAAGTTTAATTTTTAGAGCCAAATTCGTCGGCATTAGTTAATTTATAAATTGTGGCGGCCGCTATTGCTCCAGCAAATTGCCAAGTAAATAAACCCAAATATTAGCCCACGAAACCAATCCCATTCCAGCAATGCCTAAAGCAACCGCCGGATTATAAGCTCCGCCCGAAATTGCACCACCAGCCAAAGCTCCAATTAATACGGTTGAACCAATTGCCAAACCAAAATAAGAATTATTGGCCGTTTTTTTAGAAGTTGCCACATTCAAGACAACATAAACTAAAGCAAAAGTAAATAAAAATTCATTCAATAAGGCTTTGCCCAAATCAAGCTTTAAAGGCGTTAAAACAGGATTTCCTTTTAAATATAAAACCACAAAGCTGGCCACAATTCCAGCCAAAACCTGAACAATCATATAAATAAGAGCGTCTTTTAATGCACATTTGCCTCTTAAAAACACGCCAAGCGTAACCGCTGGATTATAATGTCCGCCCGAAATTGCGCCACCAGCATAAACCATAATCATTAAAGTAAAACCGATTGCCAAAGGTGCAAAATTACCAATATTTGGCTCTATAACAGTTAATCCAATTACTAAAATTAAAAAAAATGTTCCAATAAATTCAACTGTATACTTATTCATGGATAAAACCTTTTTGATGACAACATTTTTAACTGTACCCTTTAGCTTGTCAAAAAATAAATAGTTTTAACCTTCAATCATCAGAAAATCAGATGCAAGCAATGAAAATAATTAAAAAATGTTTTAAGATTTGCATTATTTTTTATTTTGATAGTCTTAAAAAAAGATTTACACAAAATTAGCCAAACACTTTATGGAAATTGCCTTGATTAAATTTAATAAGCAAATTCAAATATATTTAGGAATAGCTTTTATTGCTCTAACTGCCTTAATTGCTTTTCGTTTTTATTCTAATTTTGGGTTTTTTGTACCAGCCAAAACAGAAAGCAATTATAAACCTTTTAGCCCTAGCGGCGATTTGGCTGATGCCATCAACTATTTGCCCATAAACCGTGATTTAGCCACTCAAAGACTTTCTGAAATAAAAGTTGGTTTATCGCCTTCTTCTGATGCTCGTCGTTTATATATTTTGGCACAAATCAATCAACGCTCTGGCAAACTAAAAGAGGCTTTTAGTCAATATTCTAATATTAATTTAAATGCCGTGCCTTATTTAGCTGACCGTGTTTTATTGCATAAAGCCGAAATTGCCGCTGAAGAGAGCCAAGAAAAATTGGTTTTGGAATTTTGCCGAAACATTTTATATAATTACCCCAATTCGCTTTCTGCTGTGGCCGCACACTATGAATTAGGCCGCTCTTATTTACGACAAAGCCGATTTCCTGAGGCTAAAGCCGAATTTGAAAAAACCAAAAGTGTTTATAGTAACTCTCAACAAGCGATTGGAGCCTTATTTTATTTAGGTCAATTAGCCAATAATAAAAACGAAAGAAATGCTTTTTGGGAAAATTATTTAAGTCAAAGTCCGGGCGGGCGTTTTGCGGCAGAAATTTTAACAGCTTGGCAATCAGAATTGAATTCGCTCACCAATAAACAAAAGTCATTAATTGGTTTAACTTATTATAAAAATGGCGACCGTGAGCAAGCGGCCAAACTTTTAATTGCCGAAACTAATATTTATACTTGGCTGGCAACCGCCGAAATTTTATATAAGACCAATCAAAAAACGGCCGCTCAAAAAACGCTTGTGATGGGTTTAACCCAATTTATAAATTCGCCACAATATTTAGACGGAGCGGCAATGTTTTTGCGTAATGCTTCTAAAGGCGACCGTGAAGCTTTGTTTTCGCAAATTTTGGCCAATGCACCTTTAGAGCATAAACCTTATTTAATTTGGAAATGGGCAAATGTCAGTTCTAAAGAGCAAAAACAAATTCTTCTTTTGCAGATTGAACGCCAATATCCAAATAGTGTTTGGGCTGGCAAAGCAGGAGCTGAAATTTTTTGGAATGCCTATAAAAGTGGCCAATTTGATTCTGCCGAAAATCTCGGTTTTGCTTTTATAAAAAATTATGGCAATTCTGCCGAGGCCGCTAAAGTAAAGTTTTGGTTGGCGAAGAGAGCCGAAATGCAAGGCCAAAAAGAAAAAGCCCGTGGTTTGTATAATCAAATTTTGTCGGCTCAGCCAAGTAGTTATTATGCTTTTAGGGCACAAGGCCGCCTAAAAGAACTGCTCGGAGGGCGTGATACGGGCTGGGCAATTGGAAACGGTTCTTTTCAGGCCAATTTAGCGCAAAACTGGGTTTGGCCTTTACCGAAAGAAGAATTGCGTCGCTTGCATCCCACTTTGCAAGAATTATTTAGTTTAAACCTTTGGCAAGAAGCTCTCACTTTAATGCCAGCCAATTATGCACAAAATTTTCCAGCTT
This sequence comes from Candidatus Caenarcanales bacterium, assembly GCA_947494115.1. Taxonomy (GTDB): domain Bacteria; phylum Cyanobacteriota; class Vampirovibrionia; order Caenarcaniphilales; family Caenarcanaceae; genus CANLTT01. Next base: position 2,325 of record CANLTT010000058.1, on the reverse strand, counting down.
TGCAGGCTTGGTTTTTAGCACGGGTAGAAGAAAAAGTGAATGAAGCGATTAAAGTTGCCTCTGATGAAATTTACAAAAGACGCTCTAGTTTTACTACTGACCATGATTATTGGCTTATAAGTTATCCGTTTTTATATTCGCAATATGCCTTCAGCTCAGCTCAAAAATATAGTTTTGATCCTTTATTAGTTTTGGCTTTAATTCGGCAAGAATCACGCTTTCAGCATAAAGTGATTTCATCGGCCAAAGCAGTTGGTTTATGCCAATTAATGCCAGCCACCGCTAAAGAAGTTGCCCGTTCAATCGGTTATCCAGTGCCAGATTTAAATAGTTTATGCGTGCCAGCTTATAATATTGAATTGGGTTCTAAATATTTGAGTGGGCTTTTAAAGCAATTTAACGGACAAGGGCATTTGGCAGTAGCCGCTTATAATGCAGGGCCTGGTTCAGTTTCTAAATGGCTTAAAAACAATCCCAATGCCGACCCAGACTGGTTTGTAGAAACAATTCCTTTTCAGGAAACCCAAAAGTATGTCATTAATGTTTTTGAAAATTATTGGGTTTACTCAAATTTAATGCAAAAAGTTTATGCCGAAAAGAAATTTGCTTATAGTCAGTCGCAAGCACCAAATGATGGTTTAGCAATTGATTATCCTTCGACGATAGATGATGGCGAAGCCCAAGAAAGCACTTAATCTGACTATGGTATAAAACTCTGAAAAAATCAATTGAGAGAGTCTTTTATCTAAAGAATTTTAATTTTAAAGCCCCCTCTGCTTACTGAAAGGGGGAACTTGAATTTTATTAAGGTGCATTTAATTTAATTAGCTAAATAAAAAACACAAAAAACACAAAAAACTCTCTCTTATAGGGGCTTTCGAGTTTTGAAAGAGGATTTCAGGTTTTTGATTCTTGAATTGTTTGATTGTTATTTTTGTACCGTAGTCAGCTGTTTCCCCTTGGAAAATATTGAATTTCGGTCTTTGTTTTTTCTAGCTCATCATGAAGCACCACAAGTGCACCAAGTACGTATTTATAATCACCTTCCTTATTAGTGAAAGCTTCTAACTTTTTAATATCATCACAAATGCAAGAACGCTTCTTCTTCTTTTTAATATCATTACAAGTGCAAGTGGAAGAACGATTCTTCTTCTTTTTGAACTCAATAACTAATTTATTATGATTATCATTTCCTCTTTCGTGCAAAATAATATCTGGCCAAGCTCCCTTTGGTTTTGATGGTGTTATTTGGTTCTCGATTTCTTTGTTTTGGATTGTTTCGGGATCTTTACCTCTTTTATTATATTCAGCATCAACATTAAAACCCGTAAAACTTGATTCTTTAACCAACTCTGCAAAATGAATTCCAAATCTAAACACCATAGATCGTTCATTAGCGTTAATTTCTATTAAGTACAAATCATTCCTATCTAGCTGATCGAGAGCTTTTTCATATAGCCGATTGAGAGCTTTATTTAGCAATTCCTTGAGTTCCTTAATTTCCTTTTCCTTAATTTCATCTTGATTTGTCATAATTACCTCTTTAGTTTTCATCTTAAGTAACTAGACTTCTTGCAAATAAATTATAAAAACCTGAAATACCTTACTGGAAGAGGACTTTTTTATAGAATTTCACCAAGTGTACTCCCTCCACCCTCTTAATACAGGGAACTAGCGGCTTTCAGGAAAAACAAAAACTCCCCTCTCTGCTCGTGGAGAGGGGTTGGGGGTGAGGCTGTATTATTTTGCAAGAGGTCTACTAAAGAAATATACCAATCAACTGCTCTGGTTTAGCTTTATACAAAGTAATTTCGTCTTCAGCTTTATTAGTAATGAAATTTGCACGAAGCAATAATAATAGAATTTTCTGTAATTTTATAAACTAAGCGATGTTCTTTATTTATTCTTCTTGACCAATAGCCTTGTTTATCGTATTTCAGGGGTTCTGGCTTTCCAATTCCAGTAAACGGATTTATTTGTATATCTTTGATTAACTTTACAATTCTTTCATAAATTTGTTGGTTTAAACTCTTCCATTCAGCTAATTCTTTAATCGCAAGTTTGTCAAAAATTATTTTTTCATACATTTGGTAAGTTTCCTTTTTCAAGGTCTTCTAGGCTAATTTCGATTAAATTTTCACCATTTTCTATATTTTCAATTGCCTTAAGTAAATGTTTTTTATTAGCTTCGGTACTAAATAAATAATCTGTTGCGTTTAAAGATAATTCTTCTAAGTAGTTTGCAAAATCAACCACTTCCTCTTGTTTGTTCTTGGGAAGCTGGTCAAAAACTGAAATCAATTTCTCTTTTAAATTCATAATTTA
>CANLTT010000057.1 GCA_947494115.1 Candidatus Caenarcanales bacterium | reverse complement strand
GAAGCTATTGATCAGGCTTTTAAGCAGCTTATTAATTTAGATCCGTCAGGTTATTTTGAACACTTTTTTAAAATTATACATAGATCCTTTTAGTCTGGGTTTGCTATAACTCCATCTTAAAATCCTTCGTATATCATCTGATTATGTCCCTTAGTAGGTAAAGTAAAATGGATTTAATCATAAGTATTCTTTTAGGTGCGTTCGCTGGCTGGATCGCAAGCATAATCATGAAAACTGATTCACAACAAGGTTTTTTTATTGACATAATTGTTGGTATGATCGGTGCAAGTTTAGGAAAATAGCTTTTTGGTGTACTCGGTTTTAGTCTCGGTTCTGGCTTGATTGGTAGCTTATTAACCGCAGTAATTGGAGCTTGTGCTTTATTACTCATTGTCAAGCTTGTTATGTCTATGATGCGTAGATAAAAAGACAGAGTAAAAATTCTGAAATAAATAATTGAGAGGAGGTTTCTTTGTAGATGCTCCTCTTTTTTTGTTTTAAATAAATTTACTGACCACGGTACAAAAATAATAATCAAACAATTCACGAATCAAAAACCCGAACCTCTCTCAAAGCTTGAAAGCCCCCTAAAGGACAGAGACTTTTCATCTTTACTCATTAATTGTGATATTATCATTGTCCAGATTGGAAGAGGGCTTGTCCACTTTTAAGAAATATTTTGAATCACTAAATAAACCAATTTCTCTAATGCAATCTGGTTTGCAAACATTTTTTAAGAAGAAACTTATTTATTCTTCAAGATAAGGTTTTAGCAAGCCTAAATCGCGCCAAATAATTGTATAAGCTCGGCCAATAATACGTTCTTTAGGTACAAAACCCCAAACATGACCATCATTACTATTATTATGATTATCGCCCAAAACAAAATAATGATTAGCTGGAACCACTATTGGCTTATCCGACTTCAAAGAGTCCTTTAAAAGAGCAATATCAGACATAGATTTTATATTATAATTTGGTTTTTCAAGGGTATAATTTTCCTCGCCATTTGGGCTAAATCTTTCGGCCAGTTTTTGACCATTTATATAAATTCCATCATTGGCTTTAATTTCAATTTGATCTTCTGGCAAGCCAACTATACGCTTAATATAAGCATCTTCGGCGCGTGGAAGAAAAAAGAAAATTGGAAATTTGCCAATGGTTATATCCGAAGACAAACCCGTAAGACGTACAAAAGTATTGGCAAAGTCTTTTTTTAGGTCTTGTCCATAGCTTGCCTCTGGTGGCGGATAAAAAACAATAATATCTCCACGTTGAAGGCTGGGGGCTAAGCCAATTTTGTGCAGGTTGAGAGAAACTTTTTCAATGATTAATTGATCACCAACTTGCAGGCTTGGTAGCATTGACCCGCTAGGAATAAAGCGTCTTTCAAATACGCCTTGGCGAATAATAATAAGTAATAATAACAAAGTAACAATAAACTCAACCGTCTCGACACTCCAGCGAATTGGGCTAGACAAGCTTTGTTTATATTTATTCCAAGCCTCTATCGGAGGAAAAGAACGTATTTTTGAATTTAAATTAGAATCTTCAGACATTGAATAAGAATTTAATTTTCTTTAGAGACTAGCATAAAACCAAAAACTTTATAAAAATCTTGGGGGTTTTATGATAATATTTTTGCAATGTCGAAGTGGCGGAATAGGTAGACGCGCACGCTTGAGGTGCGTGTGGGCAACCGTGAGGGTTCAAGTCCCTCCTTCGACAAGTTTTTTAGGTCTATTTTGCTTTAAACCCTTGCATTGGTTATAATCTTTTGGATATGTCTTCAGCGATTTACTCAGTTGATGTTCCCGCCACTTCGGCAAATATGGGCCCTGGCTTTGACTGCTTTGGAATTGCTTTACAGCTTTACAATAAATTTTTATTTCGCCCTTTAGTCGAAGAAAAAGGCAAATTGTATTTTAGAGCCAATTTCTCGCTTAAGCAAAATCCTCGTACTAATTTGGTTTATAAAGCTTTTGCGCATACTTTTGAATATTTAGACCAAGCCGAGAATATGCCTGGTATTGAAATTAGTGTTTTAAGCGATATTCCTTCCGCTCGTGGTTTGGGTTCAAGTGCAACAGCGGTGGTGGCTGGGGTTTTGGCGGCTGGTGCTGTCGCTGGGGTTAATTTTCGTTTGTCTCAAGCGATTGAAATTGCCACCTATATTGAAGGCCACCCAGATAATGTTGCGCCCGCTATTCTAGGCGGAATGACTGTTTCTATACATGATAAACAAGGCATTTATACTCAAAAATTAGAATGGCCAGAAGAATTGGCTATTTTAGTTGGAATCCCAGATATTAAAGTACGCACTCAGTCAGCAAGACGGATTTTACCTAAAAATATTCCTTTTGAAGATGCAGTTTTTAATTTAAGGCGATCGGCTCTTTTTGTGGGTTCTTTGGGCAAAAAAGACTGGCGAGGCCTAAGCGTGGCGATGAATGATAGATTGCACCAAAATGCCCGTGCAAGTCTGATACCTGGTTTAAATAAAGTTTTAAAATCATGCTTAGATGCTGGCGCAATTGGAGCGGTTTTGAGTGGCTCTGGACCTTGTATTTTGGTTGCAACTTTGGCTTCGCATCATAATTCTATTAAGTCCATCAAAAATGCCATAACTCATACTTGGAAGAATTTACATATCGAAAGTGAAGTTAAACAATTAGCGGTTCAAAAAACCATAACCAAAATAAAAAGAATTTCAGAAGAAGAATTTAAAAAGCTCTCTGAATCAACTTGGGAAACCGTTTATACTTATTAATAAATGCAATAAAAAACACGCTCTTTCTTGATCAATACAAAAGCAAGCGTGTTTTTATGATTGTTTTTGATTTATTTACGGCAAATACAACCATTGGCAGGGTCGATATAATCAGCAAAAGACAATATTTCGTGTGCTGGAATATTTACGCCTTCGGAATACATTTTATTGTTATAACGGCTTTCTTTTCCTTTGCAAATACCACCGATTTCATTTTTAAAACTCATGACATTGCGCAAAGCTGAAGCTGGGCTATAACGCTTTTCGGCGGCATTATTAACTTCGCTTTCGGAAACTTCAACGGTGGCATTTTTGCTTTGATTATAAGCCCATTCGCTCACGGCAAAGTCAATATCTCTTTGAGTGGCTTTAGGGTTTTTGGCTAAAACTTCTTGTCTGATTTTGCTAGTAGGAGCTTGGCCTTTAAAATCGCTAGCAGAACGCTTTTTGTCCATTAAATCCTGCTCAATTTTAGCCCATTCTTTTGATTGTTTAGGAATATAAGTATCTTTCAAAATATTCTCGCTAGTAGCAGTACAACTGGTGTTTTTTTGATAAGTTAAATATTTTTGACCGCTTGGCAAGGGGTTTGCCTCAAGAGCTATAGGCATTGTGCCATTGCAAGCTGGAGTTGAATGATAGGTTTTGCATAAATTTTGTTCTTCGGCTGAACCTAAACTATTACAACTTGAAGACGGAGTAGCAATTGCATTTAAGTAGCGTCTAACATCAAAGCCATAACGCTTGAAAACGGTGGTTCTAAACATTTCTTCAAGGTTGCAACCATTGTCTTCATCTTCTGATTGAATATAATCAAAAGAATTACCTTTACGAGCAACATCAAATAAAGTTGGATACAAAGGCCCAACCCGTCTGCGGTCTAAAAAGGTTGTTCCTGAAGGAGTTGTATAATAGCGGCTATTGCCTTTATATTCTAAAAAAGTGGTGGCTTCGGCCGAAAAACTCATAAATAAAAAGCTAAAAAAAGCTAAAAAGACAGTCGTGTTTTTTTTCATAATAAATAACTTGTGGTCGGTTTAGGACTTTTCTAAGCATACCCACAAAATAGGCTGTAAGCCAAAGAATTTACATTCTCATAAACTAAAAGCATAATTACCCTTTATTTGGACATAGATTCTGCCAAAGTAAGTCTCTTTCGATAAGTTCGAGAATTTGAAATTGGCTTGGGTTTAAGAGTGTTTTGAGCTGTTTAGTTATACAACCAAATAAGCCTGGGTTTAATTTATTGCCAAAACTATTCAAATTAAGTAAATAACGTATTTGTAATTTATGATTGGGCGTTAAATGAAAATTCTTAATTTGTTCTTGATTCATTGTTTTTACGCTTGAACCCGACTCCAAAGGTTCTGTGGGTAAATTTTGATTTCCTAAATTATCCTCAAGATGGCCTAAAAGCAAAACCTTAAGCAAAATATCAACCTCGTCTTGCAAGTCTGGGGCAAATACTTTAAGTTCTTCTTTTTGCGAAGACAGGCTTAGAGAGTGCGGATTAAACAATTCAGTATCATAAATAATGCCAACTGTTTTGGGGCCAATCAATAAAAAAGTGCCCAAAGCATAATCTAAAGACTTTAATCCCGCTTCTTCTTTTGGGTTTAAAACTTGCGCAATATATTCAAGATGCGAAGAAGACTTAATAATGGTGGCAATTTTCTTATTCATGCATTTAAAATTTGCGCTTTAAACCGAAGCTTGATGTTGTCCAATTTTATGAAAATAACGCCTTAATTCGGCTAAAGCTGAACGTAAACGCCTTGAGGTTTGCATTTGTGAAATTTTGTGCTTTTTGGCATAACTAGCTTGCGTTTGCTCATTTAAGAAAATTTCTTGAATAATTTCACGAGCCTGCGCACTAATGTTTTCAAGGGCATCTTGCAAAACTAAGCGATGTTCTTGTAAATGTGTAAAACTTTGGTATTTGGTGTCTACAAGCGTATCTAAAAAAACTTGGTCGTCAGAACTATCAGAAGAAAGCGTTTGGTCTAAAGAAATTAAAGTGCGTCTTCTTTCAACTTCAAAGGCTTCTTGAATTTTTTTAGCATCAACTTCTAGAGCTTCGGCTAATTCAAAATTGGTGGGTTCACGCCCAAATTCATATGTTAAGGTTTGCACCATACGGCTAATTCTAAAATTTAATTCAACTAGCTCTCTGGGTGCTCTAAATAGCATGGCTTTGTCTCGGCAATAATGGCGCATTTCGCCCGCAATTAAATGTGTAAAATAAGTTGTGCATTTTGCGCCAGCGGTTGGGTCAAAGTTTTCGATCGCTTTGATTAAACCAATACAACCAACCTGAATTAAGTCATCAATAGAGTCTGTGCTACGTCGAGCTAAACCATTTGCAATTCGCTTAACCAAACCCATACAATGTTTAATAATTTTATCTTTTAGGCTCGGATTTTTGCTTTCTCGATAGTCTGCAAGCCATGAGTGAATTAGGTCTGTATCAATTTCTGAGCGGTGAATGCTAGTTGCTTTCTTTGATTCCATAAAAGTAGAATTACAAACAAATTTAGTCTAGATTCATACTAACATAAACTTAAAGTGTCATCTGTCGCAAAAAAAAATAAAAAGCTCTCTAAATCGGCTCTAGATTATTTGTTATTCTTTCTGACGATTTTAATCATTTTTGGCCTGACATATGCTTTCAAATACTCTCAAATTGAAGGTAATCATAAAATTTCTTTAAACCCGGCAGTCATGTATTCTTTACAAAAACCCTTAATTGTTTTGGTGGCTGGCTGCGATCAAGAATATGAAATGGCGAAAAATGGTTATATGATTAAAGTCAAAAACTCTTTTAATGGGCGAACTGACACAATTGTTTTAGCTAAATTCGACCCAATTCAAAAAAGAATTTCGGCACTTAATATTCCTCGCGATACACGCATTTTTATAAACGGAAAACATGCCGATAAAATTAATGCTTTAAATGTTTTAGGTGGCCCAGAGCTTTTAAAAAAAGTTTTAGAAGATTTACTACAAATCGAAATTAATCATTATGTTGTCGTGAATACAACCAGCATAGAAAAAATAATCGATCAGGCGGGTGGAATTCAAGTTGAAATTCCCAAAAAAATGGTTTATCACGACAAAACTGATGGTCTTGATATTGACTTTGAGCCGGGTCTGCGGGTTTTAAATGGTAAAGAAGCAGTCGGTTTTTTGCGTTTTCGACATGATAGTTTGGGTGATATTGGCCGCATTCAAAGACAACAAGCTTTTTTAAAGGCGATTAAATCTAAGCTTACAGACGCTAGTTTAATGGCTAAATTACCCCAAATCACTTCAACCGCACTTGAATCAGTGAGAACAGACTTGACGATTTCAGATATTTTAAAATTGGCTAATTTTGTGCGTACAAGTGGCGGCCAAGTTTTTGCGACCTTGCCTGGCGATTTTTCGATGCCAGAACAGCAAACCAAAGTAATTTATGAAGAAGTAAGTGTTCCAAACGAATCTGCTGTGCCCGAAACCACCGACCCAGAGAACCCCGAAAACATACCAGTCAGAACTAATAGTACAATCTTGGTTAAAAAAGTTGTAACTTATACGGCTCCTTTTATTAGTTATTGGCTACCAAATGAAGAAGAAATTCCTAAAGTTGTAGATCGTTTATTTGGAGAGGCTTTACAAGAAGAAATAGAAAACATCTCCGCCCATAAAATTAAAATTGCAATTGAAAATTCAACCAAAAATAAAAAAGCGACTTCTCGGCTTTCAAGGCTTTTGCACCAAAAAGGTTATCAGATTGTAGATATTTCAAACTCTTATGAAAAAGAACAACCTTCAGTTATTTATGCTCAAAAAGCTAATTTACAAGAAGCTAAATTTGTTCATTCTGACCTTTCCATGCCACAAACCGTCAAAATACAAGCCGCTAATATTGCTTCTCCTTTAGCTGATATTGCCATTATGATTGGCCCAGAGCTAGCAGAGACACTAGAGAAAAATACTGAACGCTAAAGAACAGATAAATAAATTAATTTACTTAAGACCAAAAACAGGGTAATTTAAATATATAGTTTTTTTAATTCATTCATGCCAAGAGATATTCCTCTTTCTAATGGAAGATTATTAGTTTGTTTCGACAAGCATTATCAAATTCGTGATTTTTATTATCCCCATATTGGGCAAGATAACCATGCGGGCGGTTATCCATTTAAATTTGGTATTTGGATTGATGGTTACTTTGAATGGTTTAATAGCCCGCATTGGCATAAAGAGCTTAAATACAGAGAAGATTCTTTGGTTACTGAAGTTATACTCACAAATCATCAGCAAGGGCTAGAGATTATTTGTAATGATTTTGTGGATTATTATTATGATATTTATGCCCGCTGTATCAAGGTCAAAAATCTCTGGGATAAAGAAAGAGACATTCATATTTTCTTTCACCATGATTATCGTATTTCTGGCTCTGAAGTGGGTGATACGGGCATTTATAATCCTTATACTAAAGCGGTTATTCATTATAAAACCAATCGTTATTTTCTTTGTGGCCTCTCTGACGGCGTAGAGCATTATTCTATTGGGGCTAAAGCCTTGGGTAATGCCGAAGGAACATGGCGGGACGCTGAAGATGGTTGGTTGCAAAATACGCCAGTTACGCAAGGTTCGGTTGATTCAACTATTGGCAAATTTTTTAAGCTAAAAGCATATGAAAGTTTTAGTTTTGATTATTGGATTTGTGTTGGAAAAACTGCCAATGAAGTTAATGATTTGAACGGCCAAATGGTGGCTGGCGGCACTGAAGTTCGCTTAAAAATGACTGAAGAATATTGGCGTTTATGGGTAAATAAAGAAAACTTCGATTTATCGCCTCTTCCAGACTGGGCACAAAGTTTATTTAAAAGAAGCCTATTGGTTGTGCGTACGCAAGTAGACGATGACGGCGCAATTTTAGCGGCCAATGATTCTGATATTCAATTTACATACAAAGACCATTATAGCTATTTATGGCCTCGAGACGGTGCATTAGTGGCTCAAGCTCTTGATCAGGCTCGTTATGAAAGCATTACCCAAAAATTTTATGCCTTAATCGGTCGCATTATTACGCCTGAAGGTTATTTATTACACAAATACAATCCAGATGGTTCTTTAGCAAGTTCTTGGCATCCGTGGATTAGAGCAGGAAAACCCCAATTACCAATTCAGGAAGATGAAACGGCTTTGGTTTTATGGGGGCTTTGGGAGCATTTTAAAATTCACCGAGATGTTGAATTCGTGAGAAGCCTTTATAGGCCTTTAATTTGTCGTGCGGCTGACTTTTTGCTTAGCTACCGTGATCCTGAAACCAATTTGCCCTTGCCCTCTTTTGACCTGTGGGAAGAACGCCGTGGAATTATGACTTTTACGTGTTGTACAGTTGAAGCTGGTTTGAGAGCGGCCGCTAATTTTGCAAAAGCCTTTGGTGATACTAAACATTATGAATATACTGAAGCCGCCGAACAAGTCAAGCAAGCCATTGATACCCATCTTTATGATCAAGGTTTAGGCCGCTTTTTAAGAGGTTTAGTTTATCCATCTGATCATGCCACCGAGCTAATTCCAGATTCAACCGTGGATGCCAGCTTATATGCTTTATTTCGTTTTGGTACTTTTGAAGTCTCAGAGCCAAAAGTGAAAAATACAATGCAAGCTTATAAACAAAAACTCTGGGTACAAACTGAAGTCGGTGGTATTGCCCGTTATCAATATGATTATTATCAAGCCCAAGGTCAGCCATCAGAGCAAGTACCCGGTAATCCTTGGGTGATTTGTACTTTATGGTTGATGATGGAAGAAATTTTTTCGGCTGAAACAGAGAATGAATTGCTTGAATCTTTAAAATATTTAGAATGGGTTAAAAATCATACAGCCTTATCTGGTGTGCTGGCTGAACAGGCAAATCCTTTTGATGGCAAGCCTCTATCGGTGGCACCTCTCACTTGGAGCCATTCGACTGTGGTTGAAGTAACTATGCTTTATCTTAAGAAAGTGCGTGAACTGCGGGCTAAGAAAGGCATTGTTTATCGTCTGCATCATGTTTCTTATTAGTTTATTTCCAGATTTGCTTTAAAGGTGCAAACAAATGGGGTTCATGGCAACGTATAATATTGGCTCCGCCCCCAACTGCCACGGCTGACAAAACGACACTCGCCCAGTCGGGGTTTTGATTTGGCCAAAGTTCTTTTACAAAGCGTTTGCGAGATAAGCCGATTAAAACAGGTAAGCCAAAATGTTTTTGCAGACAATTTATTTCTTTGAGCATTAATATATTTTCTTCAAGGCCTTTTCCAAAGCCAAAACCCATATCCAAAATAATTTCATTAGCATTGTTTTTTAATTGTCTAAGTTTTTCTTCAAAAAAAATAATTATTTCTTGCATAAGATTTAAATTAGGTTTGGCATTAATTGACTTTACGGGCAAGCCACGGTGATGAGTGAGCACAATTGAGCTTTCTGGAAATTTAGCTAAAACCTTCACCATTTGCGGGTCTTCGAGGCTACTAACATCATTAATAAATTTTACGCCCATTTCAAGGCATTTTTGGGCAATTATAGCTTTTCGTGTGTCGATTGAGAGCGGAATTTGAACTTTGTTTCGAGTGATTTCTTTCAAAATTGGCTCTAGTCTCTGCCATTCTTCATTTTCATCAATTAAAGTCGCATTTGGTCTGGTCGATTCTGCACCGATGTCAATTAAATCTGCGCCAGCTGAAATTAGTTTATAAAGTTGTTCTAAAGCTTTGGGTGGTTCTAAATATAAATCACCATCCGAAAAAGAATCTGGTGTAATATTCAAAATTCCCATTATAAGCAGTTTAGAAGTCATTTTATTTTTTTCTTTAAGTAAAGGGCAATTCCAAAATATAAAACTAAGGCCGCCAAAACCGACACCGCAAGCGACAAACCTAATTGTAAAAAAGCATTAAATCTAAAAACTTGCAAGAAAAAACTTATTTGCGTAAAAACTAATTTGGCCACAAAAGAGCTTAAAAAGCCTAAAGCCAGCAAAGGCAAAATTTTCAGCCAAGTAATTTTTAGGTCTTTAATTTTAGCTTGCAATAAAAATACAATTAAAACCGAATTAAAAGCCGAAGTCAAAGTTGTGCTTAAAGCAATACCAGCCACCGCAAATTTGCCAGCCAGCCACCAATCAAACAAAGCATTTAAAATAATTGAAACTAAACTTACAATTAAAGGCGTTTTGCTGTCTCCAAGGGCATAGAAAGCACGAGTGAAAACTTCTCGGGGCAAAGCCGTAAGCAAGCTACCAGCCAAACCTAATAAAACCAAATTAACCAAATTAGTTGATTCGGCGGTGAATTGGCCTCTCTCAAACAAAAATTTAATAATCGGTTCAGACAAAGCCAGCAAAATAGCCGTCGCTGGAATCATCAAGAAAAACAAATTATTAATTTCGGTATTTAAAATATTTTCAAATTGTGGCTTATCATCTTTGCAAGCCGAAATTCGGGGCAAAAAAGAAATTAAACCAGCTCCCACCAAAATACCAAAAGGTAATTGTATAAGCCTATTGCCAAGCAAAATTGCCGTCCAACTGCCTTTAGCCAAATTAGCCGTAAAAAAACTATCGACATAAACATTTAGGCTACCAATAGTGCTACTGAGCAAGGCTGGCAAAAGTATGGCAAAAAAATATTTTAAAGAATCTTTTTGGTTTTTTTCAATCGGCAAAGCCAAAGCAAATTGAAAATTGTATTTACTCAAGTCAATAAACTGAATCAAGGCTTGCAAAATGGCTCCCAAAGCGGTACCGAAGCCTAAAACCCATTCTCCCCAAATTTTATAGCCCAAGCAAAGACACAAAATTAAAGCCAAACTGCTTATTAATGGGCTTAAACTCGGCCAAAAATAATCGCCTTTAAAACTAACTGCGCCAAATAAAACCCCAATAACACCAGCTAAAGCTAAAAGTGGCAACATTAAATAACTTTGTTTAATAAAAGCCATAATCAAGTCGGTTTCTGGCGGCAGAATCAAAGCGGTAATTGGTTGTAAAAATAAAATTAATAAAAAACTCAAAAAAGTAAAAAACAAAAAAACCGCTCCTAGAGCTTGGCTTAAAAAAATATTTTGCTCTTTTTGCGAATTAGTAATTTTGCTTAAAGTAGCAACTGTCGCCGAATGAAAAGGCCCATTCAGACCGCCCAAAAGTATAAAAATATTGCCCGTAAAAAGATAAGCAAAATTAAAAGCGTCAGCGGCGGCCGAAGTGCCAAAATAGCTGGCAATCAGTAAATCTCTGGCAAAGCCAATAATTTTGCTTAAACCAATTAAACTACTTGTCTTGAAAATTCTTTGCCACCAATTATTTTTCATTTTGTTTTTATTGGCTCTAAACTTTTTTTTAATTCTTCAAATGAAGCGTTTAGACAATTAGCTTGCGGAAAAAAAATCAAATATTTGTAATTATAAAGTTCGGGTTTTAAATTTTCTTGAATTGTTCGATAAGCTTCTTCGATTCGTCTTTTAATAAAATTACGCTTAACTGCCAATTTGACTTTTTTGCGGCTTAAAACAATGCCAACCAAAGGTAGTTTTTTGTCTGTTTGCTCTAAACCGTGCTTTTGGCCAATTAGTTTGAAAAATTCATTTTGCGTAATAATCGGCAATTTATAACATTTACGAAAAACGTTGCGGTCTTTAAGTTTTTGTTTTTTAGGTAAAGCCAATTTTTATAATAATTAATTTTTGCTCAATTCTAACAGCTAAAGGCTTTGCTCAAAATTTGTTTTTATTAATCAATCACAAAAGGCTCTAAAATAAGCTTTAGATTTGCTTCTTCGCCCACAAAAAACACTTCTTGCACAGCTCCGCCTGAATGAAACAAAGCCTTAAGCCCAGTTGGAGTTGGCATTAAACGCCTGATTTTAAGATGACTAAAGGTTTTTACGGGCTTAATTTCACCTGGTATCATCGATTGAATTTGCGGGTTTTTTTGTAAAGCTTCTAAAAATTCTCTCAGGCCATGAATCATCGAATGCTCATATTTTATTTTGCCTGCCCGTGCGCGGTATTTCATTTTCTGGCCTAACTACGAAGTAATATAAATATATCAATTCAAAAGGTTTTTCAAAAAACAAATCAAAAATATCTAAGAAAAATCAAAATAAAAATACACTTATTTATTCAATCTTGCAATTGAGCAGTTAAGGCTTTAAATGTTAAATTTAGTAAATTAACAGGAAGAAAGTTGATAAAAATGGCAATTAGTAAAGTTGGTAGACCTAATAATATATTTAGTAAACAAACACCAAAGCAATTATAGCAAACCCCCGCTAAAGAGATCTAGAATATGTGAATAATAAAAATAAAATGACATATTCTAAAGATTTAAGGAAAAAAGTAATAGAGGCATTTGAGGGAGGAATGTCTCAGGAAG
>CANLTT010000056.1 GCA_947494115.1 Candidatus Caenarcanales bacterium | reverse complement strand
CTATTGATCAGGCTTTTAAGCAGCTTATTAATTTAGATCCGTCAGGTTATTTTGAACACTTTTTTAAAATTATACATAGATCCTTTTAGTCTGGGTTTGCTATAAATCAACAAAGGCCATAAATACTCAAATATTAGGGAAATCTTCTTAATCTAAAGCAAAATTTAAGCTGATATACTCGCATTACCGACCACAAAGCAAAAGTGACCGATCAAGGTTTAGAAAAAATTCCCGCCGATTTTAGAGCTTACTGCTGGGAAAGAGCGGCCGAAGCCAAAGAAAATTCTTGGGAAATATTTAAGACAGCTATTATGCAAATGCGTTTTGGTGGCGTTTCTAGCGAAGCCGAAGCTAAACGTTTATTTTGGGCTGAACAAATTAACCATAAACTGTTTTTTGATAAAACTCTGGCCGTACAGAAAATGGCTTTGGCTCTGAGTGAAGATATTCAAAATAGTTTTCAACATTCTTCTAGGCCAATTTCGACAATTAAAGATGCCGAACAGCAAACTATAGAAATTTTAAATTATTATTTTCCGACCGCCAAAAATTTGCAAAGCTTTCAAATGGCTTTAGATGGTGAATTTGACGAAAAACCCCAAATTGTAATTCCAACCGAAGATTTTGTTTTTGAAGAACCTTTACCAGTCGCTCAATCAAAAGCTGATTTAATTAAAATGAATTCTGAAATTCCCGAAAAAGGCCTTGAAAAGCCCAAAAATCAAATAGATAATGAAAGACCTAAAGTTAGAATTTATTTAGAATTCAAGCAAAACAAATATGATTTAACGGCTCTGGGTGAATTATCTGAAAAGATTCAAAAAGTTATTGATGAACATTTTTTTGAAAACTAATTCAAACTGGAATCATCTCTAAAAGCAGATCTTCGCCATATTTATTGATATTTTGTATTTTAAAATTTGCTTGATTTCCCTTGTAAATTTCGGGGCTTTGGGCATTTCCTAAAAAACTAGGATTCATAAAATAAAGAACTTCATTTACCAATTTTTGCTCTAAGAATGCGCTATTTAGCTCAGTGCCAGCTTCAACTAAAACAGAAAGAATATTTTTTTTACCTAAAATTTCTAAAACTTCTTTCAATTGGCCATTCCATTCTATAATTTCGGCTTGTTTAAATTCTTGGCTAGCTTTGGTTTTATTGGCCGTAAACAAAATATTTTGCCCCGGTTCTCTAAAAATTTTAAAAGTAGCCGTGCATCTAAGCCGACGGTCTAAAATAATGCGTGTTGGGTTTCGGCCACCAGACAAACGCACCGTAAGCCGAGGATTATCATTCAAAATAGTTCCGCTCCCAGTCAGCAAAGCATCATATTCGCCTCTTAGTTGATGAACTTTGGTGCGGGCTTGCAATCCAGTAATCCATTTAAGTTCATCCGAATGTCCAATTTTTCCATCCAAAGAGGCCGCTATTTTGAGCGTAACCCACGGTCTTTGCGTTTTAATCCAATGAAAGAAAAAACGATTAACTTTTAAACATTCTTCGACCAAAATATTAGTTCTTACTTGAATGCCAATTGCCATTAAATGTTTTATGCCTTCGCCATTCACTTTGGGGTTTGGATCAGTCGTGCCAATTACAACTGTTTTTAATTTGTTTTCTAAAATAGCTTTAACACAAGGCGGTGTTTTTCCGTAATGAGAGCAAGGTTCAAGGTTTACATACAAAGTTCCGCCTTTGGCCTTTTCGCCAGCTTTTTGCAAAGCCATAATTTCGGCATGCGGCAAACCAGCCTTTTGATGATAACCTTCACCAACTAAATTGCCGTCTGAATCTAAAATAATAGCCCCGACCAGTGGATTAGGAGAAGTTAAACCTTTGGCTCTTTGGGCTAATTCAAGAGCTTGAGCCATCCAATATTCGTCATTAGGCATTTCAAATTTATAATAGTATTTTGCCTATTATCGCTTTGATTGGTTTATTGTGGCTTGTATTATAAAAATTTAAGTCTGATTTATGGTTAAAAAAAGAATTGAGTCAATTCAAGTTTCAGGCTGTGCTGTTTTTTCTTACTTTTACGATGATAGAAATTTTTCAAATAAAAATACACTTTTGTTTTGTCAGAAAACTGGTTTAACGAGGTAAAAAACTTATAGACCAAATAAAAACACCATGAAACTGAAATTTTTAGCTCTTTTAAGTTTTATTTTTTTTGCTTTGCAAGCCCAAGCTGAATTTTTTTATGATCCGATTATTGTTATTTTGCAAGCCCCAAACGGCAAAGGTGATGCTGTCGTCAAAGTAATAAACCCCATGGGTAAGCCAACAAGGGTACAGTTAAGCCTTACAGAATGGGAATCTTCTAAAGACAATACGCCTGTTATAAAAGCCCGCAAAGAGGGAGAAGAATCAATTTTGGACTATATTAAACTTAGCCCCAAACAAATAAACTTGGCTCCGAAACAAGAAAAAGTTATTAGAATAGCCTGTAATTTGCCAACCAGCTATGAAAATAAAGAATATAAACTTATTTTGAGTATGCTTGAAATTGGCTCTGACCGTAAGGCTCTTGATATACCAGATGCTCAGCGTTCATATGGCCTAATTGTAAACCGTGAATCGAGGGCGGCCACTTATATTTGGAAAGGCCGTGATCAAGATTTAAAATCGGAATTGTCGATTAAAGAAGCGATCGCCAAAAAAGAAGATTTTAATGAAGCCCAAAGAAAAATTGATAAAAAAGCCGATCTCCCACCTAAATTCGGCATAAGTTACACTTTAAATTATCAAAATACTGGAAATATTCACACGAGACAAACCGTAGGGGTAAGATTTTATGAGCCACAAGGCAAATTGGTTCTCGAAATTCCCAAAGTTGGTATTATGCCAGCTTTCCCAACCAAAGCCGATGAAGCTTTTAATTTTCATGGTTCTTTTGTTATTCCGCCCGAACTAGATGCTAGTAAGCCATATGAATTAGAATTTGTAATGATTGAAAGAATGAGTGATGCCACTGGACAAACCGAAAAAGCCGCTAAGGTTATTAAATCTTCTCGGGTACGTGTTTAAATTGGATGAAAAGTTGCAAAAGTATTTTTACTATTGTTCTCTTGTTCAATTTTTTGTTCTGGGTTGAGCCACTTGGTCTGGAAAACAAAGCCTTCTGTACCTAATACAAAAATACGTTTAAGAGGAATATAATTTTGCTTAAGCTGTATAAGTAGTTTAGGATCTGGATTAGCGGAAACGATGATTTGATTAATTTGATTTTCTTCTAGTAAAGCCAGAGTCGGCGTTTTTTGTAAGGGTTTATTTGAAGGATTAAAATACATAGATAAACTTATATCTTCGGATATTATTTTGGTTTTATTATTTTTTTCTTCCGAAATCCACTTTAGGGTTTTATTGATTGTTTGCGGGTTTTGATTGATTAAGGTTAAAGGAACTGGTTCTAATAGAGGCGTAAAAATACCTAAAGAAACAACCAAAATACTAATTAAATATATAGTTTTTTGATTGGTATTAAGAATTAAATTATGCAAAAATAAAGCAATCATCCAACAAGAAGCCGAAAATAAAATCAACCAATTGCTTTCTGTACCAAGCCTAAAGCCAGCCTGAATTATGCCAAATATTAAACTAATTACAAACAAAACAAAAGCTGGATGTTGAAAATTGGCTTTTAGAGATGGTTTGACAAGCAAAATTAAAACCCAAAAACACCAAAAAGACCAAGCATAAAAAGGCTCAAAGTTTTTTATTAAATTACGGAGTTGCCATCCCGAAGAGAGCACTAAGCTTTGATGAAAAAATATAAAACTAATTGTACAAAAAACTAAGCTCGAAATAAATATTTTAAATAAAATTTGATAACTTTGTAGCAAAAATAAAGTACCAATTACGGCTAAAGGAAAAGCTAAAAACCCAATCTGATGAGTGAAAAGAAAAGGCAAACTTAAAACAAAACCAATAAAAATAGTTTTAGGTAAGTTTAAAGATTTGACATTTTGCATGAATAAATAAAGGGCAAAATTGCCAATGGCTAAAGCCCACAGCTCTGGTCTGGCCTGATAAAACAAAGTTTGTACTAAAGGAATACTTAAAAACATCAATAAACTAATTAAAGAAGCCAAAAAATTGACTTTTTCTTTTTTGAAAATAAGCAATAAACTTATTAATTGAAGGCCTAAAGCAAATATATTAAAAGTGCGGCCAATTTGTAAAATATTTTCAATAGAATTAGCCGAAACAAATTTAGAAATTAAACTAGAATATAAATCGAAAAAAGTTTTTTTATGCCAAATTTCCCATAAATACAAGCCTTCAGATGGCGTAAAAGCAAAAGGAATCGAAAAAAGTTTTTTAGAAAAATAAGCATAATAAAAAATAATAAGCAAACAACTGCAAAAAGTTATGCCCATTAAAATATTGGTATTTTTAGAATTAACCTTATTTGAAAAGCTCATACAAAGAAATATTATTCTTTACAAATTCTTTTTAAACAAGGGCTTTTATTAATTTCTTTGACAAATAAAAATTAATTTACAGAAGCAAAAGTTAAACCAATAATTTCATGTTCGGGGTTTCCCTGTTTTAGGGCTTTTGCACAAGTTCTCAAAGTTGCGCCGCTCGTAATTAAATCGTCAATCAAAAGTATTTTACGTGGCGAAGTATCAAAGGTTTTTATTTTTTCATTGGCAAAATTATTTCTTTGATAGGCGGCCGTAACAATTTTCAAGCGTTCTCTTTTGCTCAGCTTAGAAAATTTGGTTTCTTGGTTTTTTAATAAAATATCGTCAAAATAAGTAATTTTTAATAATTGACTTAATTCTTTAGCCAGCAAAACACTTGGAATCCACGCCCTGTCTTCGCTAACCAAGCCCGGCACTGGAATTATATAATCAAATTGCAAATGATAAGTATTAAGCTTATAGGCCATCAATTCGGCGATTGGCTTAGCAAGTTTTGGCTCTATCCATTTTAGTTTATGCACTAATTGTTTGGGCGCATGCAAATATGGGGCGGCCGAATAAACTTTATTTAAACCAGATACATCTCTTGGTTTAAGCTCTAAATCAACCAATTCATTAAAGCATAATTCACAAACCTTACTTGACCAGTTTTCAGCCGAACAAAAGCTGGCCAGAGAGCAATTACTTTCAATTCCAAAGGGACATTCTGGTTCATAAAGAAGCCCCAAAAGATTATTATAAATATTGTGTAAAACAGAATTCATGAATTCAACACAAAAACGTCTTAAATATATTTTAGCTTTTTATTTACCTTTATAAAAGAGGGAAAACCAACTTGAGATTTTTCTTTAGCTATTTTCTTTGGCCGCTTCTTTCATTGCTAAAATTTCGTCTGCTTTTAAAGAATTACCAATTTTTTCAACTATTTGCATTTTTGCACTATCAGCGGCCAGTTTAATGGCATTCATTATGGCAAAATCATTTGAAATTCCATGCGCAATTACGACAACGCCCTGAACACCCAACAAAACAGCACCACCATACTTAGCATAATTTAAACGCTCGTGCTTAATTGCTCTAAAAGCTGGTTTGCACATAAAAGCACCCATTTTCATTTCAATGCTTTTGGTTAATTCTTCGTGCAAAACCTGTAGAGTCATTTTAATACTGCCTTCCAAAGTTTTTAAAAATATATTGCCAACAAAACCATCGGCCACCAAAACATCACAAAAAGAGTCTGAGAGCGTTCTGCCTTCAACATTACCCACAAAATTAATCGAAGAAATTTTCTCAAGTAAATTAAAAGTCTGTTTGCTTGCAATATTGCCTTTGCCTGGTTCTTCACCAATATTTAAAAGGCCAACTCTGGGGTTTTCTAAACCTAAAATGGCCGAGGCAAATATGCTTCCCATTAAGGCATGTTGTCCAATTTGTAAAGCCGAAGAATCAACATTTGCGCCAGCATCAATCAAAATCATATCACCTTTGGTGGTGGGCACTGTAGCCGCAATACCAGGTCTGTCTATGCCATTAATGCGCCCTAAGCAAAATAAAGCCGAAGCTCCAGCCGCTCCCGTACTACCAGCACTAACAGCTCCATGTGCTTGCCCAGAGGCGACTTGCCGCATTGTAACTACCACTGAAGCATCGGGCTTTTTGGCAACGGCTCTGGCGGGCTGTTTATCTTCCATTCCAATTACATCGGGCGCATGCACAATTTCGATTGGCAAATTTTTAATTTCATACTTGGCTAATTCACGGGAAATGCGGTCTACTTGGCCAACTAATTGCACACCAATATTAAATTCACGGGCGGCTCTGACTGCACCTTTTATAATTTCATGTGGAGCATTATCACCACCCATCGCATCAACCGCAATTACAATATCTTCCGTAGACTTTTTTTTAATATTATTGCCGCTCGATTTAAGCGGAGAGTGCTTTTTTAAAAAACGAGTTCCACGTATAACAGCCCTCTTAAAATTGCGATTAGGCGAATTACTCATAAAATATTTTCCTTTAAATTTTTAAACAGACCAATCGGGAATTTCACAACCTTCAATATAACTTATAGCGATAGTAGCCGCTAAAGAACCATCAGCCGCCGCCGTAACCGCTTGTCTTAAGGGTGTAACTCTCACATCACCACCAGCATAAACGCCTTCAAGATTAGTTTCAAGTTTTTCATTCGTAATAATACGCTTGCCTTCATCTAATTGCAATTGGTCTTTGAAAAGTTCGACATTTGGCTCTAGGCCAACATAAATAAAAACCCCATCACAAGCCAGACTAGAACTTTCACTAGTTTGTAAGTTTTTAATTTTAACTCCAGTTACTCCAAATGCGTCTCCTTCAATGCTTTCAATGGCAGTATTCCAAATAAAATTCATTTTAGGATTATTGGTGGCTCTTTGTTGAATAATTTTTTCGGCTCTGAGCGTATCTCTACGGTGAATTAAAGTAACTTTGCTGGCATGACGGGTTAAAAAATTGCCTTCTTCGACCGCCGCATTGCCGCCACCAACGACTACAACGTGTTTATTTTTGAAAAAAGCACCATCGCAAACCGCACAATAACTAACACCTTTGCCTGCATATTCTTTTTCGCCAGCGACACCAAGCTTGCGGTGCTCTGAGCCAGTGGCGACAATAATGGCTTTAGCATAAAAATCACCTTGGTCTGTTTTAATAACTTTAGGGCTGGCTTTTAAATCGACCGAATAAATTGTGGTTAATTCTTTGAAATTTGCGCCGAAGCGTTTAGCGTGATTGGTCATGTTTTCGGCAATTTGAGGGCCCGTTACATGGTCAAAACCTGGATAATTTTCGACTTCTTCCGTATTGTTTAATTCTCCACCAGGCAAGCCTTTTTCGAGTACCAAAGTAGAAATATTGCCACGTGCACCATATAAAGCCGCCGACAAACCAGCTGGCCCTGCGCCAATAATAATTAAATCGTATTTGTTTGTTTGTTGATTTGTTTCTTGATTTTCAGGGGCTTGTATTTGGCTCATAATTAAATTGGGGTGAACAGAATAGAAGAAAAGTTTAACTCTTATTGAGCCTAAATTTAGCAAATAAAAATTAAAATAGGCTTTGATATATTTAACTTTTAGAGAGACGGGATTTTGTAACAAAATTCTTTAAGTAAGCGTATAAAAGAAACAAGGTATATTTTCAACTTTAGAAAACTTTTACTCAGCTTAAAGAAAAAATTGAAGCTAGTTTTAAGGCCAAAGGCAAATCACCCGTAACATTAAGTTTGCCTGTCATAAAAGCCATTTGCGCTGGCACTGAACCCGAAATGATCGATTCCCAAGTTTTCTGATCAGCTTTAAAGGTTACATTGGGCTTTTCAACGGCTTGTTCTAAAACTTCAAATTTGCCATCTGCAATCTTTAGTGTATAATCGCCAGTGCCTTCAACCTGAAAAAAATAAATTGCATTCAAGCCTTCAGCCGCTTTAGAGTTAAATTTTTCAGTCATTTTTTGAATAAACATTTTTATTTTTAATTTGACTAGATAAGTTTAATTAAGTTTAGACCAAATTCCACCAACGGCAGTTTTCTTATTGTCAGCCGAGCTTAATTTTTCGGTTAAATCCGAATTGTTTCCAGTATAAGGATTTTGAACTATGGGCTGAGCAGGAGGAGCTGTAGGCGGTGTATTTGCAACTAAGCTGGCTGTTTTGTTCACGCTAAGCGGACTAACCTCGGGGGTGGGTTTTTTTAATGTCTGGGAAAGCAAAGCGTCTTTATATTCAAGCTCTCTTTGTTTTAGAGTTAAAGCACTACTTAATTCTTCATTGTCCATTTCAAGCTCGCGCAAGCGTTTAATCATTGAATCTCTTTCGCTTTGGAATCTCTGTTCAATTGTGTGCGAACGTTTGGTGGCTTCGATAATTTCATTGCGAATGCTTGCTTGCTCATCAGCTAATTTAATTTTTAGCTCATTCAATTCTTTTTCCACCAAATCAGATTCTTGAGTTTTCATTAAAAGTTTTTCTTCAAGTTTGCGTTTAACTTGCAAAACTTCGCCGACTTCGCCTTG
Source organism: Candidatus Caenarcanales bacterium (assembly GCA_947494115.1). GTDB lineage: Bacteria > Cyanobacteriota > Vampirovibrionia > Caenarcaniphilales > Caenarcanaceae > CANLTT01. Next base: position 4,051 of record CANLTT010000056.1, on the reverse strand, counting down.
CAGTTGAGCAATTTGTTTTTCGGCATCAATTTTAAATTGTTTTAATTCTTTGCCGTATTTTTCGGCTAAAACGCCTTCAAGCTCTTGTTTGCTTAAACCAACTTTATTTAATTCTTCACGTAAAGCATTAACTTCGCGGGCATTATCAAGACGCAAATTCTCAAAATCTCGCTCATAAAGGCGAATGCGTTCTTTAAATTCTTCATTGTTGGCTTTGAATTTTTTGCCTTCTTGTTCGGCAAGTTCTAGCCTTTCGAGGGCTTCTTCAAAACGAGCTTGATTTCTTTCGGCTTCATTAGCCTTAGTTAAATAATTGTTCATCAAAACCTGAAACTCTGGGCTGGCTGAACTTGCTTTTTCCTCAACAGAAGCTAGCTTGTCCAGAATTTGCTGGAGAACATCATTTAATTTATATGGATCAATTTGATAATCTGACATAATTACAAATTGTGAATTATTTTAGGATAATAACAGTTAAGTAAAGTTATAGCGAACAGTTCATGAATTCGTCAAAAAGAAAAAGCCACTTTTTACAGACATCTTTGCATGAATCTATATATGTAGAGAGTAATTTTTTTGCAATAAGTTCCCCTGAATGTCAATTAGTGGCTGTACACGGCATGGGAACATATGCTGGTTGGTTTAATGATTTAAATTTAATCTTGAGCGAAAAAAAAATTGCCAGCAGTGCTCTCGATTTGCCCGCTTTTGGTCGTTCCGATCATCGAGGAGACATTAAAAGTTATAAATCTTGGCTTGAAGCCATAAAAACCACTTGGCAATCAGCGGCCTCTCAAAGCGAGGATGAACAAATCTTTTTGCTGGGTCATAGTTTAGGCGCAGTTTTGTGTTTGGCCGCTCTGCCTGAACTAAAACCAAAGCCAGCTGGTTTAATTATTACTTCTCCCGGTTTTATGGCTAATTTAGAAAGCTGGGATTTATGCGGTTTTATGATTCCGACTTTATTGAAAGCTTTAATAAATCACCCGGAGACGGTTTCGCCGCCAATGCCACCAGAAGTTTTTGAAGCTTTACAAAAAGGCCAACACAAAATAGATTTTTTAACCAGCGAAGTTAAACCCAAGGTTTTGCTTGAAATGTTAAAAGTTGGACAAAAAGCTTTTTGGTCTTTTGGAAACTTAAAAGATCTGCCACTTTTGATGATTTTGGCTGGGCAAGATAAATTTTGTTTAAACTCGGCTTCCGAAATATTTTTTAATTTGGCTAATTCTTCCCAAAAAACCCTTAAAACCTATCCTAAAGCCGCTCACGATTTATTTGTTTTGCCTGAAGCCGATGATGTAAACCATTTTATTGCCGACTGGATTAAACAAATTTGCCATGATGAAGTGCTTTAATTTTAGGTTTTGCCATAACTATGCAAGCCGCCAATATTTAATTGATTGATTCCAATATAAGTTAAATAAGTGGCCAAAAGCCCAATAATGCTGATTAAAGCTAAAACTCGCCCCGAAGCTTTGCCGCTAATTTTAAGATGCAAATAAGCCGCATAACAAAACCAAGTTACTAAAGCTAAGTTTTCTTTGGGATCCCATTGCCATAAATTGCCCCAAGCGTGATTAGCCCATAAAGCCCCCGTTATGATTCCAAAGGTAAGCAAAGGAAAACCAAAAGCCGTACAGCGATAAATAATTTCGGCGTAAAATTCTAATTTGTTTTGGCTTTTATTTGTAAAGTCTTCAAATAAATAAAATAAACCGCCCAAAGCCGAAAAACAAAAAAAAGTATATGAAGCAAGCAAAGGAGGAACATGAATAATTCTCCAATAACTTTGCAAAGCTGGTATTAATGGAATTCCCTCTTTTTGAGCGGATGGCAACCATAAAGCATAAAGCAAAACCGCTAAAATAATAATATTTACCAACCAATTTAAAAAATGCCATTTATATTTAAAAGCCAAAATTAAATAAATTCCCGCCAAAAAGCAAGCTAATAAAATTAAAGTTTCATACAAATTAGAAACGGGAAATCTTTCAAGTCTAAATCCTCGCAAAACCAAATTAATGAATAAACCAAAAAAAATAGCCGAAAAAACGATTTGATTAATTTGAGGAATATAAGCTTCTTTTTTGAATAAATAAATGCCAGCCAAAACCCATAAAGCTAAAACGCTCACCCAAAAAGAAATTTGCAAAAAAGTAAATTCAATCATTTATTTAATTCCAGTTTTACGGTTTGTTCATCGTCGTCATAACGGTGCGCTAGATAATACTCAAAAACAACATTTAATAAGCCCGTAATTGGTAAGGCAAACACCACGCCCGAAACACCGCCAATATGTGCGCCAATTAAAACAACCACTAAAACTATAACTGGATGCAAACCAATTGCATTTCCCATTACACGAGGAGCCAAAAAATTGTCTTTTATAATTTGAGTATAAGCAAAATAAGCAAGAAGCGCAATTAAAGCCTTAAAAGGACTGTCAAACAAAAGCACCAAAACGCCCAAACCAATACCAGCAAAACCACCAACCACGGGAATAATTTCGATTAGAGCCTGCCAAATGCCTAGCAATAATGCATATTTTGAACCAAGAGACAAATAAACAATAAAAATAAAAATACCGCTTAAAGCTGATAATTGAATTTGACCAATAAAATAACTACGCAAACAAAGATTCAAAGAACGGCGCAAATTGTCGGCATGCGCAAGATATTTAGGTGAAAGCGGGCTTACAATACCTTGCCAAATTTTAGGACCATCAAGCAAAAAATAAACCGATAAAACCAAAGTTGTTAAAGCATGAATCGCAAAGTTTATAGTTCCAAAAGCAAGTTCAAAAAAGCGGCTAAAAAAACCACTACTTGTTTTATTCAGGTAAACAGTCAATTGCTGAGATAAAATTTCCCAGTTTATATTCAAAAAATCTAAGCCAGTTTCGGCTGTTTTTAAATTATAAGTATTCAGCCAAGTTTGCATTTTTTGCGGATAAGAAGGTAATTGCGAAATTAAAGATTGTAATTGGGTAATTAAATTTGGAAAAACAAATAAAGCAAAAGCCGTAAAAGCGAAGAAAATAGCAATATAAACAATTAAAATAGCCAAACCACGCTTGCGCAAACGAGCCTTTGAATGAACCCAATCTACAAGGCCAATAAGAAGATAAGCAATTAAAACCGAATAACCAATTGTGCTGGCAATTTGATGTAAATAGCGACAAATCAAAATAAAAATCCAAATAATAAAACCGACCAAAACAAAGCTTGATAACTTAAAAAAGCGTCCTTGCCATTTTTGTAAATTTGCTTTTTCGTTTTTCATAATGTTTGAATTTTACCCAATTTGTGTCGCTATTTTGGCAAAGAAATATAGCATAATTTAAAAATGCTCGAAATTGAGAATAAAACTTGGACAGAGCTTGGCTTAGAGCTTTTGGTTGAAATGTCTGGAAAAGGCGAAATTGACCCTTGGGACGTTGATTTGGTTTTTGTGATTGATAAATTTTTGAATCAATTAACACAAAGCGAAAGCAAACAAGAATTAAAAGAAGCGGCTCGTATTATATTTTTTGTTTCGGTTTTGCTTAAAATAAAATCTCAGCATTTATACCAAAAACCCCCCGAAAATCAAGATCAAAATGATTATGGCGACTTAATTGACTTTGAAGAAATTGACTTTGAAGAATTGCCCGAAACACATAATTATAATCAAGTTTTAAATCCGAAAATGCTAGACAAGGTTTTAATGCGCAACCCCAAAGGTTTAAAACAACAACGCAAACGCAAAATTACTTTAGACGAATTAATTGATATTTTTAAACAAAGCGAAGTGCAAACCAATTCCGTAAAAAAGCGCAAGAAAAAAAGTCTGCAAGATTTTATGGAAGATGGCGAAATTGTTTTACGAGAAGACGAAGAAACCGATATTCTAGAGCTGGCGCATGATGAAAACCTCGAACAAAAAATACAACTTTTGAGCGAATATATTTTAAGAACGCTTGAACTAAACAAAGAAACCACTCTCTCAGAGCTAAAAGAAAATATTGGTGATTGGGTTGATACTTTTTTATCGGCTTTATTTTTATCAC
>CANLTT010000055.1 GCA_947494115.1 Candidatus Caenarcanales bacterium | reverse complement strand
TTTATACTATACGGTTTTTGCTAAAGGCTTTTTTATCAGGCTTTTAGATATTTTACCCTATAGAGAGATCCCCTAGTACAAGCATAGAAAAGGACAAATACAAATTTGCGAGGGAATGATGACTTTGTAATTTCCAGAAGAGGAAAAAATAGTGTTAAGAAGATTATTCCTAGGTTTTTTAATCTTAGCTTCATCAGGAGTGGCTCAAGATGCATTTGCGGCTTGTTTTGGCCTACAAACAGGTTTCTATAATGAATCCATCAAAACACCTTGTGCTAGTAGCCGTGAATTTGGCTTAAGGCTTGGTTTTTACGCCGATAAAACTACAAATGATATTTTGTATGCTTCGGCCGTAAATGGAACCAATATTTGTGGTACAGGCGGCTGTGGTGGTGGTGGTGGTGGTGCAATGCCAGCTCCCTCAGATTGTGGTTGTGGTCATGCGGCGGCTTCAGCTCCTAGTTATTACAGTGCGCCAGCTCCAGTGCAGACAGCGGCTGTTCCAACAAAAACTGAAATTTATCTTTTAGTTTTACCAAATAATACACCATCGTATCAGCCACAAGCTCCAGCCTATTATCAGCAACCACCAATGGCTGATTATCGCAGAGCACCTCCACAAGGCTATTATCGTGAGCCAGATTATCAAGAGCCAGTAAGAGGCCTTTGGTAAATTCTAAACTGTAAAGCACTAATACAATAGCTATAGCTTAAGAGGGCATTATAAAAATTGCTCTCTTTTTTTGTTTTAATTAGTTTTCTCTCTCTACAAAGCACATACACAAGAATATTTATTTAAAATCGTTGAAATTTTTATTATATTTTTTCAAATTATTACATTCGTTTTATTAGTTAAGGTATAATCAAATCCTCAAAATTTGTAAGCGTATTTATTAAATTTTAAAATGAGTTCCAGCAAAACAAAAAAAAGCCCAAATACTTCTAAGAGTGGTGGCTCCAAATCGAATAAAGTTCGTATACGTCTTAAAAGCTATGATTGCAGGCAAATAGATGCTGTTGCAAAACAAATAGCCGAGATAATTAAAGATAGCGGAGCCGAAATTAGCGGCCCTATTCCTTTGCCAACTCGCCTTAGACGTTATTGTGTAAACAGTTCAACTCACGTAGATAAACGTTCAGGAGAGCATTTTGAAGTGAGAGTTCATAACCGTATTGTCGAAATCATTAATCCCCTTGATGAAACGATGGCCGCCCTTCAGAGAATGGACTTGCCAGCGGGAGTTGGTGTTAGAATACAAGTATTGGAGGCTGGAAAATAATGATAGGCTTATTTGCCCGCAAAGTTGGCATGACTCAAGTATTTGATGGCGAAGGAAATGCTATCCCCGTAACAATTTTAGAACTATTAGAAAATGTTGTAACCGCAAAATTAACCACCGAAAAAAATGGTTATAGTGCTTTGCAAATTGGTGCCGAAATTGTAAAAGAGAAAAAACTTACAAAGCCTCAAATTGCAAGTTTACAAAAGAAAAATTTGGCTCTTTTCCGCACGCTTAAAGAGTTTCGTGTAGCGCCCGAAGTGGTTAGCAAATATGAAATCGGAGCAGAATTGGATGCTGGCGAAATTTTAGGTGAAGAAGGTTCTTTGATTGATGTAAAAGCTAGACCAATCGGAAAAGGAACTACTGGTCGTATTAAACGCTGGAATCAGAGCCGCCGCAGAATGAGCCATGGTACAAAGCACCACCGCCAAATTGGTTCTGCTGGAGCTGGTACAACCCCCGGACGTGTTTTCAAGGGTTTACATATGCCTGGTCGCGACAGCGAAGATGTTACTATTAGCCACTTGAAATTATTTAAATATATTCCAGAGAAAAAAGCTCTTTTGATTAAAGGTGCAATACCTGGTTTTGACGGAGCTTTAATTCAGGTTAAGCCAAGCCTCAAAAAAGGTGAATGGAATAAAACAGCCTTATCAATCGGTAAAAGACAAGTTCTTGTTTAAAAGACGGAGATAAAAAAATGAAACTTAATTTATTAGATAAATCAAAAAAGCAAGTTGGCGAAATAGAAGTCTCAGATGAGGTTTTTTTAGAAGAACCCAATTTAGGTTTAATTCATCAATTATTGCTTTTGCAACACACACGCCCTTTTCGCAATGCCCAAGCTAAAACTAAATCTGAAGTTAGAGGCGGCGGAGCCAAACCTTGGAAACAAAAAGGAACTGGACGGGCAAGAGCTGGTTCTATTCGTTCTCCTCTTTGGCGAGGTGGTGGCGTAATTTTTGGACCACGTTTTCATGAAATTACCGTAAAAATGCCAAAAAGAGCACGTTTAAAAGCCTTATGCTCTGCTTTGACCGTAAAAAAAGACAATTTAATGATTCTGAATGAATTGCCAAATTTAAGTGCACCAAAAACCAAAGAAGCTTTGAATTTGCTAAGTAGTTTGGAAGCGTCTGATAAAAAGGTTTTATTAATTCTTGACCAAAAAACAGAAAATTACGAAACCTTGGCTAAAAGCTTTAGTAATGTGCCTAGGTGTCAGATAATTCATTGGCAGCATTTAAATGTGCATGATTTATTTAATGCCGAAGTTACTATTATCGATCAGAAAAATCTAAAAAATATTGAAGCTTGGCTTTTAACCAGAAAAAATCGCAAAGGTTTTACACAAGTAGAGGCAATCAGTAAATAAAATGACAAATAATTTAAGCAAAAAGAGAGCAATTTTGGCTCCAGTTATAACTTCTAAAACAACTTCGTTGGCGCAAACCAAGTGTTATACCTTTGAAGTTAGGCCAGATGCTAATAAACACGAAATTTCTTTGGAATTTACCGAATTGTTTAAAGGCAAAGTTCTTAGAGTAAATACAACCCGTGATAAAGCTCACAAAAGAAGAAGCAAAAAAGGTTATTCTAAGAAGGCTGATGGCAAAAAAGCTTATATTTATACAGATATTGAATTAAGCATTTTTCCGAAATTAACTTAAGTTTTGTTATAAAATAAACTTTCCTGAAAAATAAATTTTATGCAAAAACTAAGTAAATTTTGTTTAATTGTTCTTTGTTCTTTTTCTTTGATTGGATGCGGAATTGCCAAGCAAGATTCTCATTCCAATGCAAAAAACGAAGTTAAATCGAATAATTCCTCAATCTCCTCAAAAAAAATGACACAATTACAAATAGAAGACACTCAAGAAGGTAGCGGTGCAGTTGCTCAGGCTGGACAAAAAGTTTCGGTTCATTATACTGGTACACTTTATCCTTCTGGCGAAAAATTTGATAGTTCTTTAGATCGTGGACAACCTTTTGAATTTCAGCTCGGAGCTGGCCAAGTGATTAAAGGTTGGGATGAAGGCATTCAAGGAATGAAAATTGGCGGAAAAAGAACTTTAATTATTCCACCACAAATGGCTTATGGCGAAGGCGGTTTTCCTCCAGTTATTCCACCAAGTTCTACTTTAAAATTTGAAGTTGAATTGCTTGGAATTAAATAATATAAACATCTTGCTTTAGCCTCTCTCTGTAAAAAGAAAGGGGCAATTTTTTTATGGTTTTAGAAAATTATTTTTTAGGGAATAAAAAACCTAATGAGTAATAATAAAGAATTAATTTATCAACAGCAAATTTATCGAGACACTGCTTTTTGTTTTGCAGACACTCTTGAGGTGAGCCTAAATTTGCCTTTGGCTGAAAATGGCTTAAATAATTTAAAGCAAAATACTCAAGCAAAGGTAAAAAAACAAAAACCAGAGACAAGTTTAAAAGTAATTAGAATTTGGAAACCTTCAAGCCCAAGGCCACAACTATTTTATTTATCGCTGATTTTAACTTTAATTTTTATTTCTAATTTATTTTCGATTTCTCAAAGTTCTCAAGTTATAAATATTGTTCAATTTCAGGCTAAAAACCTTAAAAAACAAGAACAAATTACTTTGAAAAAACTTGAAAATTTTGAAAAAAAACAAAAAATTTTAATTCAAAAAACCAATGAAAACTTGGCGGCCGAAATCAAAAAAATAGTTTATAAAAATTAATATAAAACTCTAAGATAAAGGGAAAAATAAAGAGTAAACCCTCAAAAAATTATTTAATGCTACTAAAAAAACTTTTAATTTTGTTTTTTTGTATATTCTTAAATCTGCCGTCTGGAGCCATTAAAAAAACTGCCCCGCAAAGACAGCTTTATTGGAAAACTTATAATTTAACTGATGAAGGCAATTATGTTTTGCGTTTGCGTAATAATACCGATTTGCCCATCAAAGACTTAATTAGCAATTTGCATATTTATATTCCTTCCAATTCTTTTATAAAACAAAATCAAGAAGATATTCAAAATATATTTATGCCGAGCACTGGCGAGTATTTAATGGAAGTTAATCTATTGAAGGTTTTAAGTGAAGAAGGCTTTAATATTTCTTTACGTTCTCATAGTTTTGTTTATATTTTGCACAATAAAAAATTAAAAGCAATTACCAACCTAGAGGTTTATAAATTAGGCCCCGCTAAGCCTTATTTAAGCTATAAATATTAGACAAAATTTTAACTCGAATCGCTTACTCTTTCAATTACTGCGCCTAAAGCAATTAATTTATCGGTAAAATGGCTATAACCTCGGTCTAAATGGTTTAAACCTCTAACTTCAGTTTTGCCACCTGCCATTAAACCAGCAATCACCAAACCAGCTGTCGCCCGTAAATCGCCGCCTAAAACCTGAGTGCCAGTTAGTTTTTCAACACCTTTCATGACGGCAACATTATGATTAACCTGAATATCGGCTCCCATATGCACCAATTCTTGTACGTGTGAAAAACGATCTTCATAAATATTCTCTTTTATAATGCTTGTTCCTTCGGCTTTGGTGAGTAAAGCCATAAGTTGTGCTTGCAAATCGGTCGGAAAACCAGGATACCAAACTGTACTAATTTCGGTTGCTCTCAGAGGCTTTGCTCGACAAATATGAATTGTATTTTCCTTGCAATCTATTTTTCCGCCAATTTCTTCTAATTTTTCTAATAACGATTGAAGATGCTCTGGAACAATATTTTGAATTAAAACATCACCATCAGTTGCCAAAGCCGCAATTAAAAAAGTGCCAGCTTCTATACGGTCTGGAAGGGTAATATATTCAGTGCCATGCAATTCATCAAGTTTTACACCTTCAATTTCAATGCGGTCAGTTCCACCACCTTTAATTTTGGCTCCGCAGGAATTTAAAAAATTGGCTAAATCTTCAATTTCAGGGTCTTTAGCGGCATTATCAATAATAGTTAAGCCTTGAGCCAAAACGGCCGCCATCATAAGGTTTTCGGTTGCGCCATTTGAAGGAATATCTAAGCGCATTTCACAACCAGTTAAGCCATTGGGTTGGCATTCGGCTTCAACATAACCATGGCTTATAGAAATTTTTGCGCCTAAATCACGCAGGCCTTTTTCGTGTAAGTCAATGCGTCTGGTTCCAATTTGGCAACCACCTGGTAAAGAAACCTTGGCTGATTTCATGCGGGTTAAAAGTGGCCCTAAAATTACAAAAGAAGCCCTGAGTTTGCTCACCAATTCAAAAGGAGCATATGAGCCATTTAAATTAGAACAATCAATTTGTAAAACTTCTTTTTCGAGATCAAATTCACATTTACCGCCCAAAAATTCTACAATTTGTATCATGCGAAAAACGTCTTGGAGCGGCGGAACATCTTTGAGAATTACTTTTGCTGGAATAAGCAGGCAAGCGGCCATTTGTTTTAAAACAGCATTTTTGGCTCCAGATGTGCGAATAACACCCTTCAGAGGCTTATTTCCCTGCACCAATATTTTTTCTTTTTTTTCAGATTGCCCTAAATTTAAACTAGTTTTTTGCAAGACCTTAAACACAATTCGACTGATCCTATCAATAATAATCTGTTTGCTTTTTTAATGCTTGCTTGTGAATAAAAAGAAATTCACTTTTATCCAAGATTTTGGGTGCAAGCTTTAATAGCTTCTTGGGTTGAAGCAAAGCAATTTTCTTCACCGATTAAATTTAAAATTTCGGATCTTTTTAAAATATTTTGCACACTTGGTCTTAAACCCGTTAAAACTAATTTGCAATGGCGTTTTTTTAAATCGTGATAAATCTCTTCTAAAGCCACCACGCCACTAGAATCAATACTTGAAACATAACGCATTCGCAAAACCAAAATTTTCACTTCAGGTATTTCGTGCAATACATTTACAAATCTTTCGGCCACACCAAAAAAAAGTGGGCCATCCACACGGTAAACGGCAATTTGGCTAGAAAGTTCTAAAGGAATTCCGTCGGTGAAAATTTTTTCTTCGGGCATTTTGGTTAAGCTCAAATCGCTCATTCTTCTAATAAACAAAATTCCAGCCGCAATTAAACCAACTTCAATTGCCAAAACCAAATCAAAGAAAATCGTAAAAAAGCAAGTTATTAGCATAACCGATGTGTCTGAACGAGTAGTTTTCATGAGCATTTTCACTTCTTCCCATTCAAGCATTCTAAAGCTGGTAACTATTAAAATTGCCGCCAAAGCTGACATAGGAACTTGAGCCGCCAATGGGGCAAAAAGCAAAATAATAATAGCCAAAACTAAACCATGAATAATACCCGAAAGCGAAGTTTTAGCACCAGCACGAATATTAACGGCTGTTCTGGCAATTGCACCAGTACAAGGAATGCCACCAAAAAAAGGAATAATAATATTAGCCAAACCTTGCCCAATTAGCTCTTTATTGCTGTCATGTCTGTGGGCAACTGTCATACTGTCTGCAACCATGGCTGATAAAAGCGATTCTATGCTTCCTAAAGCGGCAAGCGCAAGAGCGGCTGGCATTAACTGGTGAATACTTGAAAGACTATTCCAATTTGGTATTCCTTGCGGTAAGGGCAATTGTTGAGGAATTTGGCCAATAGTTGGAATATCTAATTTAAAATAAGAAGTAATAAAAGTTGCCAAAATTAGGCCAATTAAAGAAGCTGGAATTATTTTATTGATTTTCGCCCAAAAAACCTTAGTTAAAATCACCAATAAACCAATACCAAAAGCAGACCAATTTATTTGGCTTAAATGATTAAAAGTTGCCCACAAGCTTGTAATTAATTCAGCTGAGCGAACTGCTTTAAGGCCTAAAAAGTTATTAATTTGTCCGCAAAAAATAATTAAAGCTATGCCGTTTGTAAAACCCGTAATCACCGGATAAGGAATAAATTTAACCAATACGCCCAAACGGCATAGCCCCAAAATAATTTGGATAATTCCAGCCATTAAACCAGCTAACCAAACTTTTTCGAGGCCATATTGTTGAACAATGTGAATTAAAATAACAGCCATTGCCCCCGTTGGGCCGCTAACCTGAAAAGGAGAACCACCAAATAAAGAAGCAATTATGCCTGCAATTATAGCCGTATATAAGCCAGCCTTCGGTTCAACGCCACTCGCCACCGAAAAAGCTAAAGCCAAAGGCAGAGCCACAATAGCAACCGTAATTCCAGCGACCAAATCAGCTTTCCAGAATTTAAAGTTTATGCCCATTTAGCTTTCTCATCATCTTTGGCATTATTGTAATATTTCTTTGGCATTATTAGAGTATTTCCATTTTTTAGCCAAACTAACCAAACTAATTAAAACTGGTACTTCTACTAAAGGTCCAATAATAGCGGCAAATGCTACACCTGAGCTAATGCCAAAGACACCAATTGCTACCGCTAAAGATAATTCAAAATTATTACTTGCCGCCGTGAAAGACAAACTTGCTGTTTTGGAATAATTACTACCCAGTTTTTTGGCAATAAAGAAGCTAAAACAAAACATCAAAATAAAATATATAAGTAATGGCAAGCCTATTTTAATTACATCAAAGGGTATTTGAAAAATTGTATTTCCTTTGAGAGTAAACATTATTAAAATAGTAAATAAAAGAGAAATCAAAGTGATTGGGCTTATTGTAGGTATAAATTTTTCTTCATACCAAGTTTTGCTTTTTAATTTTATTAATATAAATCTACCTAAAGCTCCAGCCAAAAATGGAATACCTAAATAAATAAAAACACTTTTTGCAATATCACCAATTCCAATATTAATTATATGGCCTTTTAAGCCAAGCATTGGAGGAATTATTGTAATAAAAAGCCAAGCATATAAACTATAAAAAACAACCTGAAAAATACTATTTAACCAATGGTGCTAGGTTGAAAAAAGCATGAGTTTAGTTTATTAATGAGAGTTAGAACCAAAAACAAAAAAACTCATGGATAATAATTTTCTCATACTTTGGATATTTTTTTGTAGATGAAAACCTAACAATAAAATGGGAAAGAGACAGCCAAAGTAAATTAAGTGTCAGCGAAATAGTAACTATTGGAGTATTGTACGCATTGAAAGGAGTCGGTCAGAGAGAGTTTTATCGGTGGCTAGAATATAATCATAAAAAAGATTTTCCGAACCTAAATGAAAGAACAAGACTATTTAGATTATTGAATAAATACCATTATTTGGTCTGCGATTTCCTTGGAGAGAAGACGGTATTCGGAGTTTGTGATAGTTATGGAATTGAATTAATTCATCCAATTAGAGAAGGAAGAAGTGATAAGCAAATTGGAAGAAAAGGAAAGTCAAATAAACGGTGGATTGTCGGTTGTAGCCTTGCAGTTAGTTTAAATCAATATGGTTTAATTGTGAGTTGGGACTTATCAACAGTCAATGTACATGATTCAGAGTTTCATGATTTAGTGGAAAGACAGACTGAGACTTTGCAGTTAGTTGATAGTGGTTTTCACGCTAGGGAAGGAGATCCAAAGAATATGAAAGTATGCAAAAGAGGAGAAAGAAATGAAAGAATGTTAGTTGAGACAGTCTTTTCAATGATGAGCAGATATTTTAAAATGAAGCATATTTCTTGTCGAGTATGGGAGTACTTAGAAGCAAGAATTGCCTATATCGTTGGAGCTTTTAATATTATGATTCAGCTTTTCGGACTTAAACCAGACGAAAATGGCTTTATCCCTCTTCACTTCCCTCAGTTTGGGCTTTAATTTTACCCGCACCATTGGTTAGTAAAAATAGTAAGCTGAATGAGTTGTTAGAAATTTTGCCATTTTTTATGAATTGTATTCAGGATTTGAAAAAACATAAAGCTTATCTAATCACCAAAAGCGAGGTTGTCTAAACTATGATTTGTCTTTTGGCTTTGAGAGAGCTTTATTTTAGCGGAGTAATTGTAAATAAAATATCTGTGAAATCAGATTCATTTAGTGCTCAAACTGACAATTAACTTAAATCGATTTGTTTCCAGCTAATTGCCATAAAAATTTACTGAAGTTTCTAATTAAATTAATTCCTTGTTTTTCGCCCAATTCAGTCAAAAAAATTATTAACCATTTATGCTCTTTAAAATTTATTATAGCTGTCTCGTGCAAAGCTTCATTTAACCAAGCGGCTTTACTAAAAATAATGGCTTCAGCGGGTGCGGCAAAAGCAATTAAAGATGACTGAAAATTCAATTCTTCGGGTTTAAGATTTTTGCAAATTGGTTTTCTTTGTAAATAATTAAGAATTTTAATTTGGTTTTCTGGCTCTAATTCAGGTTCAAATTGATTAAAAAAGATTTTTTGCCATAAATCAGCCATTAAATTTGCACTTATTAAATTAGGACTTTTATATTTTTTAATCCACTCATCAAATGAACTATATTCATGCAAAAAAGTTTTATGGCTAGCTTTTAATTTTAAATAATTATTTTCGTATTTATGCCAAAACTGCTCTAACTTTTGTCTTTGCAAGTAAGCTTTTTCATATTCATAAATATTTTCATTCTTAATTGGTATTAAAAAATCTACTATTTTCTGTCCAGCTTCATCTGATGAATGAATTAACATATTTGCCAAATGATTTTCCAATTCTTGATCTTGATTGAAAGATGGATTTTGTAAAACTAATTGACAAGCCCAAAATAATTTAATTAAACTGGCGGCATAAAATAATTTATTTTCATTAAAAGCAAATCCTTGGCTATTATTCAGGTTTTTGGCAATGAAAGCAATTTGATTTAAGCTTTTTGTTTTACTATAATTTTTCCAGAATTCCTCAATTTGACCGATCATAAAATTATATTTATCTGGCAGAAATTGAATTTAAAATTTTAGTATCTTCATCTAGACTTTCCTGCACCCAGTTTTCAACAATTTCTTCAACTGATAAACCTTGATCGTATAAGGCTATTTTTTGCTGAGCTTCATTGCCATTAGTTAAAATTCCTTCAATTGTCTCAAAGTGAGGTTTCATAATTTCTTGAATTCCTAGTTCTTTGGCTAAATCATAAAGTTCAGGTAATCTATTTTCAATTGACTTAAAAGAAGTGTCTTCATTTTCATTAATCCAATCCGAAAAATGGCTACTTAAGCCTTGAATTGCCGCTAGTTTTTCATTTTCTTCAGTTAAATCAATTAAACTTAAATCTTTGCTATCAGCTTTTAAGTCTGGTTCTTTATGCAAAAAGTATAAAGTCCTCAATTCTAGCCAAGCCGTAATAGCCATAATTGTTTTCCATTCGGTGTTTATATCAGCAATTCTAATTTCTAAACGATCTATTTTTTCGGGACGAGACGCTCCATTTGGCCTAACTGATGACCAAAAATGCCTAATATTAAACATTTCACCTGATTTTAATTGTTCATGAGTCCAGTCTATAAAGTCTTGATGAGAGCTGAAAAAAGGTATGAATTGTGGTACTTTTGGGAAGGAAAGCCATCTTTCGGATTGATTGCCAGTAAATTTGCCATCATAAAACGGTGAAGCCGCACTCAATGCTAAAGTCAGAGGTCCTTCTAATCTTAATAAATTAACTATTCGGATTATTTCTTCAGGATTATCAAGTCCTAAATTATAATGAATACTGGTTGTAATGACGCTCAAGCCATGTTTTTGGCTAATATGTTGATGATAAGGGTCTTCGGGCTTACTAAAAATAAACTCCTTTTCAAATGGCAAAGCTAATATACTGCTTGGTACAACTGTCCATTCAGGGTTTTGCTTACTTAAAAAGTCTCTTAATTTCCATCTTTGTCCAATAGCTGAAGCTAAAAGTTCATCATAAGATTTAGTAATTCCTGTTACAAATTCAATATTTCTTTGATCTGGCTCAATAGTAAAATCTTTTAGGTTTTGGCTAATTAGTGCCGATAAAGGCAAAACTTGTCCATTTTTCAAACCAGTATATTGCTCTATTTCAAGCCCTTTTGTTAAAAGCATTTTATTTTTGGTCAATCGACTTTCTAAATATTAACTTCAATTTGCTTTTTTGAAATTAGCTTTTCCTAACCATAATAAAAATAAAAAAACAGATTTTACTTGAATGCAAAGTATTTTGATATTTTTTTAAGTTAAATTTTGTATAATGATTCCACTATTTTTACTGAGTATAATAAAGTTATGGTTTTAGCTAATAATTTAGGCTTTCCGAGAATTGGACAAGAAAGAGAATTTAAATTTAACACCGAAAAATTCTGGAAAGGTGAGCTTAATGAAAGTCAATTAAAAGAAAGCTTAGCCTCATTGAGAGCCAAAAATTGGCAATTACAAAAAAAAGCTGGCATTGATTTAATTCCGTCTAATGATTTTTCTTATTATGATCAAGTTTTAGATTTAGCTTGCTTGCTTGGAGTTGTCCCAGAGCGTTATAAAGCTTTATTCAATGGGCAAATTTCTTTAGAGCTTTATTATTCAATGGCTCGTGGAAATACAAAAGCCAATTTAACTGCCCTCGAAATGACTAAATGGTTTGATACAAATTATCATTATTTAGTACCAGAATTTTCGGCTAATCAGCAATTTAAGCTCTCTTGGGATAAACCTTTTGCCGAATTTACCGAAGCTAAAAATTTAGGCATAATTACAAAACCAGTTTTACTTGGACCAGTCAGCTTTTTGAGCTTAGGAAAAGAAAAAACCGAAAATTTCAATCGTTTTGATTTATTGGAAGATTTAGTAAAAGTTTATGCTGAAGTTTTGGTCAAATTAAGTGATTTGGGTGCTGAATGGATACAAATTGATGAGCCTTGTTTGGTTATGGATTTAAGTGATGATCAGAAAAAAGCTTATCAAAAATTGTCTGGTCTCTTGAAGTCTGCTTTGCCAAGTTCTTTTAAGTCTAAACTTTTATTAACTACTTATTTTGAAGGAATTGAGAATAATATTAATTTAGTTGATTCTTTCTGGGACGGCTTGCATGTCGATTTAATTAGATCACCACAACAATTTGATTTAATAATAGACAAAGCTCCCAAAGGCAAATATTTATCGCTTGGTTTAATTGATGGACGAAATATTTGGAAAAACAATTTAAATCAGTCTATTGAGTTATCAAAAAAAGCACTCTCTAAAGTTGATTCTGAGCATTTGATGATAGCTGGTTCTTGTTCACTTTTGCACAGCCCTCTGGATTTGAGTTATGAAGCAAAATTAAAACCCGAAATCAAAGAATGGTTGGCTTTTGCAAATGATAAATTAACTGAAATCAATATTGTCAAAAACTCTTTAAATTCAAATCTTTCAGCTGATGAGCAAAAATATTTAATCGAAAATCAAGAATGCCTTAAACGCAGACAGGAATCATCTTTGGTGCATATTAAAGCCGTAAAAGATCGTGTAAAAGCAATTAC
>CANLTT010000054.1 GCA_947494115.1 Candidatus Caenarcanales bacterium | reverse complement strand
AAGTAGATTCTACGGTAGAAGCTATTGATCAGGCTTTTAAGCAGCTTATTAATTTAGATCCGTCAGGTTATTTTGAACACTTTTTTAAAATTATACATAGATCCTTTTAGTCTGGGTTTGCTATAATGCGTTAAAATCAGGAGCTCTTCCGTCATTTGGTTTCCTTGCTATTGCAGCTGCCACTGGTAGTGTACTTTTCGGATCTGGTACTTGATTTGCCAGTTCATTAAATTCTTTGCCCGCCGCCTTCGCAGCTAGAAGTTTCATTGAAATAGAATTATAGTAAGCTCCTGTGAGGCCGTGATGGATTTCCTTGCCTGTAGATACATCTGACGTGTTTGGGGATATATCTAAGGTTGCATATTCTTGAGGAGGGCTTACAACAACAAGCTCTGCTTCAAGGAAAGTATTAATGCGTTTTTGAATTTTCTCAGGCGGAGAACTGCTAACAATATCCATCATTAATACAATACTTCCATCAGGTTTTATTGTAATTCCATAACCACCTTGATTCAAGTTGCGTAAAGCCTCTTCGGTAACATTAGACCATTCAGAAGCTTTCAAAGGAGATCCGTTTTCATCTGCCAAAAAGGGTAAATTTCCGTTTTTGTCTGGCTTAAAATGCTCTTTATTAATTAAAGATCTTTTATAAATTTTCTGAATTGCTTTTGCCGCTTCTTCGGGAGATTGATTTGGCTTCAGAACAATACTAAGAGTATGAACATTATAACCAGCTGGAACAAAGGCACGAATGCGGCTTGCAGAAGAGGAATTTTGATTGTAAGTTCTTTCAAGTATTTCTCTTTGTTCTTTTATACTTTGATTTGCTGGATTTGTGGTTAATCCAAATTGCTCTTCTAAAGCTTCTGTTCTTTCTTCAAGTAATGTTTGATTGGATGGGCTTAAGCCTTTTATAGATCCCTCTTTAACTTTTGCTTCGACATTTAAAGCATTATGTAAATCTGTCATATAACCATTATTACAAATAGCCTCTAAGTTATTGTCCTCGATTATTTCTTTAGTTAACTTTACAACTGTAAATCTAAAATACATGCCGATGCTACGATAAACTTCACCTAAAGCATTTATTTCGGTGATTTGCGCTTCGCTAAAATTTTCAACCAATAATCGTCCAGCATCGCCTTCACTGGCTACAAAATAGGCTTCATCAGCAATGCCCAAAACATGGTTCACAATTTGACGAATGAGCGATTTACCAACTGCCGAGTCAGTGGTGTCGGTTGATTTTTGCAAGTCAAATATAAGTAATTCCTTGCCTATTAAACTGCCGCTAAACGGAATCATTTTTGTTGGTGAAGGGGCTGGAATATTCGCACCATCAATAAATTTATAATCTCTTAGAAGGCCATTTCTTTTAGCTGTTCTTGCAAGCCCATCTATGCCTGAATGTGCCGAGCCTAAAAAACTAGCATACAATGCCAAAAGTTGGCGCGTTTTACTATTAGTTTCAAGTTCCTGCGTAGACCAAGAAGCTGGAACTGGAGCATTGCTAAGAAATATTCGTTCGGCTTCTTTGCCTGAATGACCAGACAATTCAACCAATTTTAGAAGTTCAGGCGGCATATTATTGTCTAAAGCCTTAACCCAAGCACCAACTGGTATTCTTCTTAAAATATCTCGAGGAGACAAATTAGGTATTTTTTCATTCGGATAAAATAATTTCCAAGCTTTGTGCGCAACAATTTCTTCAAACTTAGGATCAGAAACTACACCATGCGCTTCTAAGCCTTCAGTTATGGTTTCATGAAAATAAGTCAATAATTCTTTTAAGGTTTTAAATTCTTTTATTTGTAATTCGGTTTCGGCTTTTTCAAAAAAATCAATGGCATGATAATTCTTAAAAGGCTTTATTTCATGCACAGCCTTGGGAGGTGTTCTTAGGGGAAGTTCATTAGGATTGCCTGAATATATATCAGCGGGAACGACTGGCCTATAGGAAGGTTTGAAAGATTGGATTTGATTAATTCCAGTTGTTAATTTTAGTCGCGGGTCATCAGGAAAACCACCAAGAGTATTTGCTTTTTTTGTAGGTGGTTTATTTATGCCGCCATTGCTTTCTTTAAGTTTATTAAAAGTTGGTGAACTTTGGTTGAGTCCAACAGGAAATCTATGGCTAGATAGCATAGAAGGAATTTTAGTTAAAACAGGCATATTTTTTGTATTGATTAATACTGGCTTGAGATGAGCGAAAAAGCAATCTAAAGAAAATATTACAAGAAGCATAGTGTTTTTGGTTAGCTCTGTGTTAAATTAAGCTAATAAGTTTTTAATGAAATAATATAATTACAAAAAAACAAATGATTGCAAATTCTTACATAAAAGAAGCGGCTTCAATTTTAAACCTAGACCAAGATTTATTTATTTTGGTTAATACACCCGACCGTGAATTGCACGTTGAATTGCCTTTAGTGCGAGACAATGGCCATATTGAGGTTCTTTTAGGTTATAGAGTGCAACATAATAATGCCCGTGGCCCCAATAAAGGCGGAATTTGCTATAGGCCAAATTTAACCATTGAGGAAATTAGAAAATTATCGGCTTTAATGACTTGGAAAACGGCCATTGCTGATATTCCTTTTGGTGGTGCTCATGGTGGGATTTCTTGCGATCCTAAACAATTATCTAAATTTGAATTAGAACGTTTAACAAGGCTTTATGCCGCTAAAATTGATTGCATTATTGGACCGCAAGTAGATATACCAGGCCCAGACTTGAATACGGATTCTCAGGTTATGGCTTGGATTTTAGACGAATATTCTAAATTGCATGGTTTTCAGCCAGCTTGCGTTACGGGTAAACCGCTTGAATTATTAGGTTGTCATGGCCGAGAAGGAGCGGCTGGCTACGGCGTAGTTATGCTTTTAGCCTCGGCTGGCAAAGAATTTGGTTTTGAACTAAGTGAATGTCGTTTTGCAATCCAAGGTTTGGGCAAAGTTGGCTCTAGTACGGCTCAAGTCTTAACCGAAATGAATTGCAAAATTGTAGCTATTTCAAATTCTGAAAAAGGTTTTTACTCGTCTGAAGGCTTAAGTACAACCCAAATTAATGAACTTTCTGCTGAAACGCCAATTTCAAATGCCGACTTATTAGAATGCGATTGTGATATTTTAGTTTTGGCCGCCGCTAGCAAGCAAATTACGGTTGAAAATGCGCATAATATTAAAGCCAAAATTATTATAGAGGCCGCTAATGCCGCAATTGATGAATCAGCTAATAAAATTCTCGAAGCAAAAAATATACAAATTATTCCCGATATTTTGGCTGGAGCAGGTGGTGTGATTGTTTCTTATTTTGAATGGACGCAAAACCTTCAACAATTTAGATGGAATGAAGACAGTGTAAACACAGAGCTAGAAAAAATGCTAACTGTGGCTTTTGCTGATGTTATACAAAGAAAAAAACAGTATAAAGTTGATTTGCGTTTAGCCAGCTATATTTTAGCCCTCGAAAAAGTTGCTTTGGCCACTAAATTGCGGG
Organism: Candidatus Caenarcanales bacterium; assembly: GCA_947494115.1. Taxonomy (GTDB): domain Bacteria; phylum Cyanobacteriota; class Vampirovibrionia; order Caenarcaniphilales; family Caenarcanaceae; genus CANLTT01. The sequence continues at coordinate 9,182 of CANLTT010000054.1, read as the reverse complement.
GCTTTCAGTGATAATTAGCCTTAGGTGGTGTATTCGGCATTAATACGCACATATTCATAACTTAAATCACAACCCCAAGCTATACCTTCGCCCAAACACGCCTCTCCAAGAGTTAATTCTATAAAAATCTCTTTGTTTTCTTTCATTAAATCTGAAATTTGTTTTTTGTCAAAATTTTGAACTTGCCCTTCTTTTAGTAAAAAATGCTCAAATATTTTGAGGGTGGCTTTGGCAGGGTTTATTACAGCATATTGACCAGCTGTCGCCAAAACACGCCCCCAATTGGGATCACAACCAAAAATAGCGGCTTTAACCAAAGAAGAACTAATTATGCCTCGGGCGATTTGAGGGGCTAGCTGATGACCGATAACTTTAACTTCAAAAATTTTATTTGCGCCTTCACCGTCTAGTACAATTTGTTTGGCTAAATCTATGCAAACTTGATTCAGGGCTTTTTTAAATTCGCTTAAACTAATTTGTTCACCAGAAGCACCATTTGCCAAAACCACAACCATATCATTTGTGCTCGTATCGCCATCTACCGAAATCTGATTAAAAGATTGGGCATTAGCTTCATTCAAGGCCTCTTTTAAATCGCTTGGGCTAATCTCAAGGTCGGTTACAATAAAAGCGAGCATGGTGGCCATTTGCGGATGAATCATGCCAGAACCTTTGGTAATGCCTAAAATTTTTGCTTTCCCAATTTGCACTTCACTCAATTTAACTTTTAAGTCGGTGGTTAAAATGGCAGAGGCAAAGTTTTCGGCTGAAGAATTAAGGCCAGCTTTTAGTTGGGGCAAAGCCGAAATGATAATATCAGCTGGCAATGGAACGCCAATAATGCCAGTACTAGCGGTTAAAACTGCCGAACTATGCAAATTTAAATTTTGACCGCAAGCTTCTTTAACTTCATTTAAAGCTTTAAGTCCAATTTCTCCAGTGCAAGCATTGGCATTACCAGAATTAACCAAAATGGCCTGCACAAATTGATTGTGTTTTAAAGTTTCTTGATTATCTATCACGCAGTGAGCTTTAACTGAATTTGTGGTAAAAACACCAGCCACCGTACAAGGCGATTCAGAATAAAGCAGGCCTAAATCTTTTTTGCCAGAAGCCTTAAGTCCGCAGAAAAGACCATTGCTTAAAAAACCCTTTGGAAGAATATAAAGATTTTGCATAAAACTAAAAAATATAATAAAAAGAGCATACAAACCCCGATTTAAAGAATTTCTATGCAGAGTAATTTTATAAAATTTATTAAAGAATTAGTTGAGCGTCGCCGAAAAAAGTGGGGAATTTGAAAGCATTAAAATTTTTTTAAGAAAACCTTCAACGCATAAATAATACAAAGTTTGAAAATGTTTTAGCTCTTTATAATTTTGATAGAAAGCTCAGGCTTTGCTTATTATCAGCGATTGAAAAAATTGAGGTTTCTATTATGGCGTTGTTTCCCTAACTTGATCCCTTTTTTATAATTTTAGTGGAATTGCATTTTAAACATTTTCTTCTTGACATTTTTTAGGTATTTTTAACTTGGTACATTCATTTTCTCTGAAAGCTTCCTTTCTGTCATTCATTCCAAATTTATTCAGGTCTCTTTTTGTCCCTTAAGCCAATTAAATAAAGATAAATTTCCGTAAAATCTATAGAATAATTTGATTATGAGTAAAAATAAAATTCAAATTTACGATACCACTTTAAGAGATGGCTCACAAATGCACGGAATTTCTTTTTCGGTGAGCGATAAAATAAAAATTGTACATTTGCTTGATGAACTTGGAATTGACTATATCGAAGGCGGCTGGCCCGGTGCAAACCCGAAAGATATTGAATTTTTTGAAGAAATTAAAAAACTTAAACTAAAACAAGCTCGTATAACCGCTTTTGGAAGTACACGCCGTGCCGATAGCCCAAATTGCCAAGATGATATTATTTTGCAAGCCCTCATTAAAGCCGATACTCCAGTGGTTACGATTGTTGGCAAAACTTGGGATTTACATGTAGAAGTGGCCTTGAGAACTTCGCTTGAAAATAATTTATTGATGATTTCTGACAGTATAAAATATTTAAAAAGCCAAAATAAAGAAGTTGTTTTTGATGCAGAGCATTTCTTTGACGCTTATTTTCATAATAAAACATATAGTTTGCAAGTTGTTAAAACCGCTTTAGAAGCTGGTGCTGATAATATAACTTTATGTGATACAAATGGCGGTAGTTTGCCTAATGATATTCAAAAGACGATTGAAAGCTTAATTCAAGAATTCCCTGAGATAAAATTAGGGATACATACGCATAATGATGGCGGTTTGGCGGTAGCAAATTCTTTGGCGGCTCTTCAAGCTGGTGCTTTGCAAGTTCAGGGCACAATTAATGGTTATGGTGAACGTTGCGGAAATGCTGATTTGGTAAGCATTATTTGCAATCTCGAATTAAAACTAAAGCAAGCGGTTTTGCCAAGCCCAGACCATTTAAAAAAAATTACGCATATAAGCCATTCTATCAGCGAAATTGCCAATTTAAACCCTAATCGCCAGCAGGCTTTTGTCGGTCGTTTTGCTTTTACACATAAAGGTGGTTTGCACGCTAGTGCCATGAGGCGTAATGCCAAAACATATGAACATATCAATCCGCAATTAATCGGCAATACCAGCCAAACGATTGTAAGTGAACAGTCGGGATTGAGTAATATTTTAGATTTTGCTAAAAACCGTGAACTTGAGGTTTCAGATGAAATTGCCAAAGAATTATTAACCGAAATCAAAGAAAAAGAGCATTCAGGTTTTCAGTTTGACCAAGCCGATGGTAGCCTAGAATTGCTTTTTCTTAAAAAACTTGACCGCAAAACCTGCTTTTTTGAAGTAATTGATTTTAAGGTTTTTGCTGGTTTAAATAATTTAGCTGAAGCCACCGTGCGCATTAAAGTTGGTGACGAGATTTTTCATACGGCAAGTTTAGGTGTTGGTCCTGGACACGCTTTAGATAATGCTCTACGAAAAGCCTTAGGCCGTTATTATGAAAAACTTAAAAACTTTAAATTGACCGACTTTAAGGTTAGAGTTGTAGATAGCCACGACGGAACAGCCGCCAAAACTCGGGTAAATGTTGAAACCGCCGATCATGAAGGGCATAAATGGAATACCGCTGGTTTGCATGAAAACATTTTACAGGCCACTTTTCAGGCTATAACCGAAAGTATTGAATATGGCCTTTATTTTACCGAAACTGTCTCTAAGCATTTTGTAATTTAAGCTGTTTTCCAGAATTATGAACAAGTTTAGGATTTGAATCATTATTGTCTTGTTCATGAGCCTTAACGGTATTATTATAAGTTAAACCATTAATCGCAAAACCCGTTACAATAGCCCACAAAAACGGAAACCAATGTTCAGCAAAATGCAAAGAACCCAAATATTGCTTATATAAATGCGGCTTTGTTTTTTGTAATTCTTTCAGTTCAGTTGCTAAGCGGCCAGTATAAAGGCCTTCATGCTTGCCAATGCCTACTAAACCTAAATCAAAAATATCTCTTTTGCCGCTTTTGGCCTCTTTGAAATAACTCATCGGCGAATCAACTACACGATAAGGTCTTAATTCTTTATATTTTGCTTTAAAAGCTAAAGCCGTTGCAAAAGCCACCAAATTACCCACCAATTGCTTAAAGAACAAAACACAAGGCACTGAAAAAAACAAAACTCTATATTTCATTTCTCTCTTTTCAGCGGGATTTAAAGCCACACTTGGATAAGTATATAAACCAGCAAAAACAACCCCAAAAGAAACCAAAACTTTAGAAAGCCCAAAATTACCGCCCAAATCAAAGATTTTTGAAAGTGTTTTTATAGCTTGTGGTATTTTTATTTTGGCATAGTTGAGTCTTCCTAAGCTAGCTGACAAAGCCATTAAACTTGGAATCCCCAATGCCATTGCCAATAGCGCATATTTGATATTTTTAATAGCTTGTTTCATGGCTTCTTGAGCGGCTTTAGGATTATCATTTTTGGAAGGAAGACCACAAATTTTATAAAAATCAAGTGTGCCAAAAAGCTTCTGAAAAATTGGCAATCTTATAGCTGGAACAATTGCCCCGCCAGCCATAGAAAGCAAAGCCGTCATAATAAAAAGCATAAATTTAGAAACATAAAGCCGATTTAAATTTTCAGCATTCAAATGCAAAGTTGTTTTGCTTAAAGTTCCAATTTCGATTTTTTGGCCAGCTTGTTTTTCTAAATTATACATTCTTTGGTTTAAGGCCTCAAAATGCGGCAATTTAAAATGCTTAGCCATAAACTTAGCCATAGTGGCGGCAAATAAAGTTGGCAATAAATAAAAATTAATCCATTCTGGCATTTCAAGCGTGGCTTCATATGCACCCATTTTTAAGCTTTTGCGAATTGCAAGCCCAGCCGCTACTTTAGGAAATAATTGTAAAAGTGCTTCTTGTAAACACTGCAATAAACCCTGAATAAAACTACAAGCCAAAAACAGCTCAGCGACCTTAAAAGGAAGACCATCAAAAATATTATGAATGCCAGCCTTTAAGCCCGAAGACATCCCTGGAGGTAATTTTTCTTCCAAAACTTTACCAATAACTTCACGGCGTTTTTTGGGATGAGAAAAATCGACAATATTGTTTTTTGGTTGTAAATTGTGAATTACGGTTTCTGCTGGCATAAAAGTTTATTAAAAAAAGTAAAATAAAAAACTTTCTCTTTATTGAAGAGCTATTTAAAAACACATTCGAAGTCGCCAGTGGAACAATTTAAAGTTAAATTTTGATTAAGTTATGGTAATAATATTAACAAATATTGTCATAAATACAAAATATTTTAGTTTATTTCTTCGGTTTGACTTTGATTTAAAAATACTTCTTTAATTAAAATGCCAAATTTATCGCCCGAAATCACCAATTCACCACGGGCAATAGTTTTATCTTGCGAAGTTAAAAATAATTCGTTTTCGGTAACTTGTTCAATTGGTAAAACCCAGCCAGATTGCAAGGCAAATAAATCTTTGAGCGTAATTTTTACATTTCTAAATTCAGCTTTTACTTCAATTGGAAAATTACTTAGCATATCGCTATTTAAGCCTTGATTCATATTATAAATTTCCTGTTGTGGGGGTAAGTTTATTTGGGGAATTTGGCCTTCTTCAATGAAAACTGGAATTGCATAATCTTCACCGATGCGCAAGCAATTTTTATCGCTACGCTCCAAAAGTATAAAATCTTCTGCTTCCATTTGGGCTAAATCGGCTAAAGTCATTTTGCTAAAGCCAACTTGCAAATTTATTTTTAAAGTAATTTCATGGCAATCTTCCTCAGAGCGCATTATTTGGGTTTGCATTTTGCTTAATCTTTCAATCGGCAAACTAATTGCTAATTTTCCAAAACTGTTTTTGGTTTTTATAACCCAAATCAAATGCACAAGTTTATTTTTATATTTCAAAAGTTCGCCATTTGGCTCTAGGTCTTGCAAATTAATATTTATATTTTCAATGATTTCTTCTATAAAATTTTCTAAAACATCTTGTTCAAGCTCGGTCATTGAATGACAAGAAAAACTTTCATCGCTTGGTTTTTCGCCAAGGCTTTCGCTAAGCAAGTATAAAACCAATTTCCGATCCAAGCGAATTTGACAATTTTGGCTTTGTTCCCATAAATCCCATTGGCTGGCTAAACCTTTCCATTGCGCCAAATTTAATTCTTCTCCAGCGGCAATTAAGCGGCCTTCAATCGGCACTGTAAAAAAATTTTGGGCAATTTCTAAAGGGTTTAAAGGCAAATTATTCCAAGCCAATTGAAAAATTAAATTAGCCAGTTTTGAAGGCGGATTTAAGCCAATTTCTTCAAAGACTGAATTTTTAGAAAAAACACGCATAAGTTAATTTTCCCTCAAAGCTGGCTTTTTAATTGGTTTTTTATGAACAGTATTAAAAATTAAAAAGAAACAATACAACCTAAAATTTGAATTGAGTGTCTTTGTCAGACAAGTATGCCACGACAAAAGGTGTCAAGGGAACGGCCTAAGCCAAGGGTTTAATCCAGTTTCGGAATAGTTACAAATAAAGTTTTATAATTCTAAAATTTTTCTGGCTTGCTCTTCTGATAGGCCGCTAGTTATGAGTTTTTGTAAAGCTTTTTGTAAACCAATTTTTTCTCCTTCTATTAAACCTTCCTGTTTTCCTTCCTGTTTTCCTTTTTGTAATCCTTTTTGTAATCCTTTTTTTTCGGCGGTTTTTATTTCGTTTTCAGCATCCATTTCTTTTAGCCTCATGTAATCGTATATTTCCATTTCCTTTTTATTCCAACCAAAGCTATTAGCAATCTCAAAGGCTTCTTTTAATTCGGTGGTCTTCTCTAGCTCCGAGGGGATGAGATCTAGGCTTTTGGCATTTTTTAAAAAATAAATCCATTTGTCGGCCAAGCTAGCCAATTCGTTTAATTCTTTGGTAAATTTCTTCAGTTCTACAAAATTGAATTCAAAGTCTGAAAGCTCTTGTTTAAGGGTTTTTTCATTTAAAATCAAATGCCTCGATAAATAATTTTCGCCTTCAAAAATATTAAAATTTAAAATGCCAATAAAATAAACTTTTTGCAAACTCGAATAATTGAAGCCGCTCTCTAATTGAGCAGTATAAGCTTTGGCTGTATAATATTGGCTTCGCTTATGAAAATCGCCTTTATCGTTCTTTTGCATTTCCACAATAAATTGGCTTCCAGAGCGGTCTTTGGCTCGAATATCTAAAATGGTTTCTTTCAGTTCTTCTATTTTTGGTGCTTGGTATGGATTAAGAATTTCCACTTCTTCGATCTGGTGTTCGCCTTCAAAGCCCAAAATGGCATTCAAAAAACTGATTAAAATATTTTTCTTTTTTTCATTGCCAAAAATTTTTTTAAAAGCCAAATCATTAGTCGGGTCGAGGAATTTCATGGTTATAAATCAAAGTTGTTTTTAAATAATAGCACAAACCCCCATAACCAGCGCTGAGTCTTGGCAATAGACAATCAATGACTAAATCCAATGTCTTTCAAATTAGCTTAAGTTAAATCTCTCAAAAATTAAACTTTTAAGTATTTTTTTCTTTTAAGTTTTTTTCTAATTTATCAAGGTCTTTTTTGTCGAGGCGGCCGCTTTTACTGGTTAAAGACTGATTTATAATTTCGATAATTTCTTTACGTTTATTATCTTTTTTGGCTTCGCTTGAAAGAAAATTATTGTTTTTGAGAATATTATAAATTTTATAACTATCGGCTCTGGGTAAGTCTTTTAAAGTTTCGGCTAAATTTTTAGGTTTAGCTGTTTCCGTCAAAGTCGGCTTATTAATTTGGGGAGTTTTCGGCGGCGTTAAAGCTAAAGGTTTTTCGGGATTTTGGGGCAATTTCGATTGAAAACTTAAAATATCTGCTTTAGCCAAGGCTTTTTCTATTTCTTCACAAGCGGGGTTTGTGGGTTTAGGATTTGCTTTATTGTATTCTTCGGCTGTTTTTTGAATTAAACTTTTGGCTTGATCTTTTTTGTCTTTTTTGATGACTCCACTCATGACGGCAATAGTAGCCATATCGGAAGGAGTTTTTGCGCCCGCTTTTTTGAATAATTCGCAAAGTTGAGCATTTGGATTTGCGCTCACAGAAAGGCAAGCAAGCGAAATTAAAAAAAGTTTTTTCATATGTGATTTTGTGGGTTTGGGGAATTTAAAAGCAAAACTGGCTCAATAGATTTAATCGACTTAAAACCTAAAAGATATTTTAATTGATCTGGGCTTGCACCGCTTTGTAATAAACGCAACATTAAAGAATCCCGTAAATCAAGTAAAGTGGCTTGAATGCCTAGACTTTCGGCAATTTGAGTAAAAAGAGTATAAACAAAAATTTCTTTTAAAGGTTGGCCAGTTTGGTCATTTATAAAAATTGGCTCATTCAAAGTTAAATTATGGCGGTTTTTTAAATAATCACTTAAGTGTTCAAAAGCGGCTGAACATAAAAAAGTTGTACGATTTGGTAAATAAAATTCACGTTCGGCTAAATTGAGATTTTTTAGAAAACCATATTTAAATAATTCACTTGGGCGCACTCCAGTTGAATAAAGAAACCACAATAAAGCTTTGTCTCGGCCTTTGGGTGGATGATTACAAATAAGTTCTATAAATTCGCTTTTTACTTTGCTTTTAATTGTTCTGATATTATTCGCTGAATCAACCTCTAAATCAGCAATTGGATTATGTTTTAAATAATTATTCAATTGACAAAACCTAAAAAATTCTCTCAAAACGCTCCATCTGCGGGCAATAGTTTTAGTTGAATAGTTTTCAAGCAAGATTAAGCGTAATTCTTTTAAATTGTTTTCGTTTAGCTCATGCAAACTTGTAAAAGAATTTTCTAAAAATTTCAAATCGGCTTTATAGGCTTTTAAGGTGTTTACCGAACTATTGGTTTTGAGTTGATTTAAAAATCTATCCGTTAATTTGGCGATTTCAGACATAATTTATTTTATTTCCTTTACAAAAAATCATACACTGGTAAGTATTTAGCTAAACTTCTTTCTTTGTAACGGGCTTGAGTTGTTGGTTTAGAGAAAATTAAGTAATTTTATAATAAAATTCAAGTTACATGAATAAAGAACAACTTACAATTGAAAAATTAATTATTGAAGCAAAGGATTTTTGTATACATGTTTAAAGGACTTTCTTTTGTGAATTTTTAAAGTGTTTTTTGTTTTGGCTTGACGGCTCTGGTGGTAAGATTACTTCAATGCTTTAAGTTTATATTCTGTTTATGCCTGAATTAATAGCCCCTTTGGAATAATTTATAATGTTTGAAATACCAAGAGCTGTCTCTGTACATTCACTAGACAATTATCAAATTGAAGTAGTTTATTCCAGTGGAGATATTGCCAGACAAGACTTTGCCGAATTAATTGATAAAGAGCCATTCAAGAAGCTTAAGAATAAAGAATTTTTTCAACAAGTTCAGCTCATAGGTAATCAGATTTGCTGGCCTGAAGAATTAGACTTTTGCGCTGATGCAATTTGGTTTAGAGCTTATCCAAAAAAATATGAAAAATGGCTTCAATCAATTCAACAATAGTTAGCAAATTTTCAAAGCTTGGTCTTGACTTGTTGTAAATTAATTTGCTATTCTAAATATTAAGGAAACATTAAATCAACTATAAAAAATCCAAATGAGA
>CANLTT010000053.1 GCA_947494115.1 Candidatus Caenarcanales bacterium | reverse complement strand
GATAGATTAATCTAAAAATTTGATAAGGTATTCGCAAAATTTGATAGATTAATCTAAAAATTTGATAAGGTATTCGCAAAATTTGATAAACTAATCTAAAAAGAAAAATTAATAAATGTAGTAAATTAACTTTAAATATATTATTTTGTTTTATTTGCCTCTTTAATAATCGTTTGAGGATCCTTTCTAGTTTATTCTTCCAAGCTACAAATTGTTCGGCTTTTGAGATTTTCTTTTTCATAGTTTCCAGATTATAATAAACCCATGTTAAAATTGCAACCCAATTAATTCAACCTGTTTATAAATGAATAAGTCATTAGTAACCGTTATTATTCCAATTTACAATGGCCGAAAGTATTTGAAACAAACTTTAGATTCTCTAATTGCACAAACCTTTGAAAATTTTGAAGTGTTTTGTGTCGATGATTCATCTACTGATAATAGTTTGGAAATATTAAGAGGTTACGAAAAAAAAGATTCAAGGTTTAGAATTTTAACAAAACAGAATGGTGGTTCAGCTGTAAAAACTTTGGTATATGCCTTACCTTATGTTCAAAGTGAGTATATATTTTATTCTTCTCAGGATGATTTGTTTTCTAATGATTTACTGGAAAATATGTATAATAGAGCGATAGAAACTGATGCTGATGCAGTTATTCCTAATATGTTATTTTACTACGATAACGATAGTATACTAGCAAAAGGTGTTTATCCACCTGAAAATAAATATGACTTAGTACTTACAGGCAAAAAAGCTTGTGAATTAAGCGTAGACAAGACAATACATGGATTTTCTCTCCGAAGAACAAAATTGCTAAAAGAGATTGGTTTTAATACATCTTTTGTAAATGGAGATGAGTATACAACAAGGGTTTATTATTTTAATTGCAATAAAGTTGTTTTCTCTAAAGGAATATTCTTTTATCGTCAAGACAACCCAGAAGCTATTACAAAAAAAGGATATAATTTTACTGACTGGCTTAAAGTTGATTTACTATTACTAATATTTTGTTTGAAAAATAATATCAGTATAATTACGATATTAAAACATTTGAAAAATTTTATATTAGTATTATTAACAGGGATATGGAGAAAAATATTTTGAATAGTTTAATTTCTGTTTTAATACCAGCTTATAATCATGAGAAGTATGTAGAAGAGACTATAAAGTCCATAATTTCTCAAAGTTATAAAAATATTGAATTAATAATTGTAGATGATGGATCTCAAGATAATACTTTTAATAAAATTATGGAATTGGAAAAACAATGTAAAGAAAGATTTGCAAATGTAATTTTCACAAGAAAAGAAAATGAAGGTATTATTAAAACTTTAAATTTTGCTTTAGAGAAAGCCACTGGAGAGTATATTTATTTAATTGCTTCGGATGATATTGCAGAGAAAAATGCCATAGAAACACTTTATAATTTTCTCTCTAATAATCAGGAATATGCTTTAGTAGTGGGGGATAATTATATTATCGATGAACTAGGACAAAAATGTTATTGGGACTTATGTAGAAATAATATATATGATTTAGAAAAAGCTAAATATAAGACATTTGGAGATTATTTGAAAAAAGCTAGAAAAGATATTAACTTTAATTCAATTCAATTTGGTAATTATAGAAGCTTAGTAAAAGGAAATTATATCCCTAATGGTTATCTAATTAGAAAAAGTATTATTGATCAAATAGGAGGTTATTCAGAAAAAGCACCACTGGAAGACTATTATTTAATGTTGCAAATATCTAAAATAGCTAAACTTAGATACATAGATATTCCTTTATTTAATTACCGTTGGCATTCAAATAATACTATTAAAAATTCCGAAAAAATGCACAAATACACTTTAACAACTTTAAAATATGAAAAACAATTTTGGGTGAACAACAAGTTCTATGATTTGCTTCTGTCAGATGAACTTTATAATCTAAAATTTAGAATTAAATCTATGATAAAAGTATTATTAAGTACTGTTGGAATCTTGAAAAAATAACAATTTATATGAAAAACAGAATTCTCATTTTTGTTCACTATAATAGGCAGAATGATGTTGCAGGATATGTATTATATTGGTTAGAACATTTAAAGCCCATATTTAGTAGAATTATCTTTGTTTCAAACTCAAAATTAGGTTATGCAGAAAAAGAAAACCTTGAGTTGTTTTGTGATGAGATATTGGAAAGAAAAAATGAAGGTTTTGACTTTGGAGCTTGGAAGGAGGCTATTTTTACAGAATCTTTAGAACAATTAAGCACTTATGATAGTTTAACTTTAATGAATGACACTTGCTTTGGACCACTCTTTGACATTCAAGAATACTATAAAATAATGGAATCCAAAGAAGTTGATTTTTGGGGCAATTCCATGCATGAAAGTACAAAAAAAGGAATGCCTGGAACTAATACTTGTATTCCTTCTCATATTCAAAGCTATTTTTTTGTATTCAATCAAAATATAATTCAGTCAAAAGAATTTAAAGAATTTTGGGAAAGTGTTAATGAAAAAGAGAAAAATGTTTTAAAAATAATTCAAAAATATGAGACGCAATTAACACAGAAATTAACCCAAACAGGTTTTGTTTATAAAGTTTATGTAGAATCTCAAGCTAAAGAATATAAAGATATGCATCCAAATTTATTATTGATATACCCAGATATTTGTATTCAAAAAAAATCTCCATTTCTTAAGGTTAAAAGTTTTCTATTCTTCAAGGATCAAGAGAGTTTAATTAGACTTATTCTAGAGAAGACGACTTATCCTCTTGATTGGTTGTATTTGTTATCTCGTTTTCAATTTGTAAATAAAACTCTTGAAACTACAACTAAAGAAAACCTAACTTGGAAGGAGTTATTAATAGAAATTATCAAGTTTTGTATAAGGGGTAAGTGTAGAAAGTTAGTAAAAAAATATATTAAAAAAATCTACTAATTTTCTTGTAATTTCTGTTCTATTAGATTCAGAAGGGTAGCTTGATAAAGTATTAATGTACATAAGATTATTTCTAAAAAGAAACCTTATAAAATTACAAATTTAAATATGTTAAAATAAAACTCAATTCAAATTATTAATTCTCATGTTTAATAAAAAAGAAATTTTCAATAAAAAGCTTGAGAAAATAAATAAATATAATTGAATTACTTTTAATAATAAAGCAAGTTTAAAAACAAAATGATAAAGTCCTAGGTAGGTTTATTTTATAAATTATGCATTCAGAAAACTTGCAATTATTTGATGGAATTTCTTGGCAATTTGAAACCATGATTGTATCTTGGAATACTTGCTCTAATCATGAAACAATCACTTCCATAAATCAAAAAACCGAAATTCACGCAGGCAACTTTTCTTGGCAAGAACTTTCTTTAGAAACAAGCCAAAAATCAATTCTAGAATTTAAGCTTTTCCACTAATAAAACATTCATGAACGGCTTCAATAAATTCATCCATATTGGCATAACGCAATTTTACGAAACCAAACAGAGCTGTTTTACTTTTGGCGGTAGTTTTTTTAATTAATTCGGCTGTGCGTGGGCTAACTTTAGGGTTTTCTAGCCTAGGATCGGCACTTGGCCCAATGGGGTCTTTAAGTGTCAGGCATTTATACATAGTTGCCCCTAAACTATAAACATCGCAACTTGGGTCTAAAATGCCATCCATTTGCTCTGGAGCTGAATAGCCTTCACGCAGACCAACCGCTTCAAAACCAGAACGTGCAATTCCAAAGTCTATAATCACTAATTCTTGGTTTGGCGTAATAACAATATTCTCAGGGGCAATATCAGCATGAAAAATTGGATTCGGTCTATTATGCAAAAAGCGCAAAACATGAGCCAATTTAAGTGCCCAGTTTAAGGTCTTAACTTCATCAAGTGGTTGGCCTTGCTTACGCAAAAAGTCTTTCATGGTTTCGCCAGCCACATAGTTCATAATTACAAAGAAAACGCCATTGTCCCAGAAAAAATCGAGCAATTGCACAATATTAGGATGAAATAAGCCCGCAAAAACTTGATAATCTTTTTCAATTCCGTAAAGGTCGTTTTGGCCTAAATACATCTGCTTCGCCACGCAAATTTGATTATTATTTAAAGAATCTTGCACCAAATAGATATAGCCTTCTCCTCCGCGTGATAAGAGGCGAATTACTCTGTATCTATTGTTAATAATTTGAAAGTTGTCTAAAAGTAAGCTTTGCATCTTTATTTTATTACCCTACTTTAATCTACCAACTCACTGTCAGAAACTAACATTTTTGCCTTTTCGATCAAATAACTTAAATCTTTCTCGGCTGATAACCAATGAATAGCCTTATTTGCCCTAAACCAAGTCATTTGTCTTTTGGCATATTGACTAGTTGAAATGCCGATTAACTCAGCTAATTGGTTTAAATTAGGAATTTGATTTTTTAAATAAGCCAAACATTCTTTATAGCCAATTGTTTTTTGGAAAATTTCTAATTCACCGAATTCATTAATTAAATTTTGAGTTTCTTCAATTAAACCATTTGCAAGCATTGTTTGCGTTCTTTCTTGTATTTTCGTTCTAAGCATTTGCCGCTCTGTATAATTAATTCCCAGCCAAATCATCTGAAAATTTGGGGTTTTATTTGCATTAGCATTTTGCAGATTAGCTTTGATAATTTCTAAAGCCCTGATTATACGAGGCCTATCATTAAAGTGCATTTTATAAATATTATTTAGGTCTTTGGCTTTAAGCTCAGCATACAATTCAGGCGTGGCAATGTTTTTTAAACTAATCCTAAATTCTAAATCTGGCTTCACTTCGGGCAAATTTAGGTTTTCTAAAAGGCCACGCAAATAAAAACCCGTGCCACCAACCACAATGGCATATTTATTTTGCCCTAAAATATTTTCTAAAATTGGCTCAGCCAGCTCTAAATAATTGCCCAAAGAAAATTCACAATTAGGTTCAATCAAATTAATCAAATGATAAGGTATTTCAGCTAGCTCACTGGTGGTTGGTTTTGCCGTGCCGATATTCATTTTTTTATAAACCAAACGTGAATCAGCCGAAATAATTTCGCTTGGAATTTCTTGAGCCAATTTATGAGCAAGTCGGCTTTTACCAGCGGCTGTTGGGCCAATAATTGCTATAACTTTTTTTTTAAACATTTTTAAATATTTTACGTATAAACTTAGTTCGATGTTGAATGGTTGAACCGTGCTCAAGCAAAGCCAGACGATGAGCTAAAGTTCCATAACCAACATTTTTATGCCAAGCAAAAGGCGCATATTCAGGCAAGTTGGCTAAATTTTGCATAAATTCATCTCTGGCGGTTTTCGCAATAATAGAGGCGGCCGCAATATGCCAAGACAAACTATCGCCTTTTTTTAAGGTTTTTTGCTCAAAAGCAAGCTCTTTAATTTGGCTAATGCCGTCAATCAAAACCAAATATTCTTTTTTTTTGAGCTTTGTAACTTGGTCTATGGCTCTTAGCATCGAAAGCAAAGTGCTTGGCAAAATTCCTAATTGATTTATTTCTTCGCAAGAGGCTTGCCCAATGCCAAAAGTACAAAATTGTTTTAATTCTAAACTTATTTGCTGGCGTAATTTAATTTTTATTTTTTTTGAATCATTCACTAAATGAGCATAGTTTAATAAATTCTTATTTTTCAGGTCAAAATGCACAGCCGCCGAATAAACAGGACCAGCCAAAGCACCACGCCCAACTTCGTCTACCCCAATTAAAGGGCGATTCAAAGCTAAGTCATGCTCTATTAGTGTGCTCATAAAAATAAAAATAAATTTTGTTTATTATAACCTTTGCAATTTTGCAGTTCGCTATAATTAGGTCTCAATTTTACAAAATAAAAATGTCTGAAATTCAAAAACTAATAGAAACCACTGCCAAACTACGCTCACCAGAAGGTTGTCCTTGGGATCGTGAACAAACACATCAATCTTTAAAAAAATATTTAATCGAAGAAACATATGAAGTACTTTCGGCTATTGAAGAAGGTTCTGCCGAAGATATTTTAGAAGAATTAGGCGATTTGCTTTTTCAGATTTGTTTGCATTCTCAAATTAAAGCTGAACAAAATATTTTTGATTTTGAAGCAGTTGCAAAGCGGGTAAATGACAAAATGATTTTGCGTCATCCGCATGTTTTTGACCCCACAGCCTCGACAATTGAAAGCAGTAAAGACGTTGTTGATCAGTGGGAAAAAATTAAAGCCCAAGAAAAAGCCAGCCAGCCAGCCGCTTCACCTTTTGCAAGTATACCCAAAGCCTTGCCCAGTTTAGCGCGCGCCCTTAAAGTTTTAAAAAAAGCCGACAAATTAAAAATAAATTACACCTTAAGCAAAACCGCTTTAGATGAGCAAATAAATAATATTCAAAACCCAGAAGAATTGTCTCAGATTTTGCTTTGTCTTTGTGAGAGAGCCAAGCAATTAAAAATAGACCCCGAAGACGCTTTAAGACAATTGGTTTTAGAAACAGAATTGCAATTTAGCCAAAAAACAAATTAGCCCAACAGGCCGATAAACACGAAGCCAAAGCTCCAGCTAGCATTGCTAAAAGCCCCATTTCGGCAAACTCAGCACGGCGAGCTGGAAGCATTTGGGTAAAAGCCCCTAGCTGAATCGCTACACTGCCAAAATTAGCAAAACCACAAATTGCGAAAGTGGCTATCATAAGGCTACGTTCAGAGATTGGACAAATTTTTATTTTATTGGCTAAATCTAAATAAGCCACAAATTCATTTAAGGCAATTTTTTCGGCAATTAAAGAGCCAACCAAATTAGCTTCTTTTGCTGGAACACCTAAAACACGGCTTAAAGGTGAAAATAAAAACCCAAAAATTTTGGCTAAAGTCAAATCAAAATTACTTAAAATCAAATCAACTAAACCTACCAATGAAACAAAAGCAATAACCATGGCAATAACGCCTAAAGAAATTTTTAAGCCTTCTTGCGCACCATGCACAGCCGCATCCATTAAATTAGCCGCCTCTGGGATTTCGGGTTCGGGTAATTCTTGCACGGTTTCAGCAGAGGAAGAAGGCCAAAAAAGCTTCGAAATAATTAAGCCAGCCGGAATGCCCATTAAATTGGCCGCAAGCAAATATTTAGAAGGAATGCCTAAACCTGCATATGTAGCCAAAAGTGCCGCAGACATTGTAGACATACCGCCAACCATAATCGCAAAAAACTGTGCTTGACTAAGTTTTGCAAAATAAGGCCGCAAAGGCAAAGCTGATTCAACTTGACCCACAAATGCGCTTGCAATACTTGCCAAGGCCTCACCGCCGCTTACTTGCATAAACTTTTGCAAAGCCCAAGACAAACCTTTAAGTAAAGGATGCATTAAACGTAAATAATATAAAACCGCCACCAAGGCCGAAATAAAAATAATAGCTGGTGTAATTTTAAAAGCAAAAATAAAGCCAGCATCCTTGTACAGAGAGCCAAAAGCAAATTCGCCACCTTTTTCAGCTAAAGCTAAAATGGCCATTATTCCTTTGCTTAGAAATTCAAAAACTTTTTCGCCAATTGAAGTTTTTAAAATAAAAAAAGCTAAACCCGCCTGCAAAGCCAAACCCGAAATAATTGTTCTCCAGTTTATTTTGGCTTTATCTCTTGAAATAGCCCAAGAAAACAAAATGATTAAACAAATACCCAAAATCGAAATCATAGTCTAATTATCCAGACCCTAAAGATGAATTGCAAGCTTTAAGCAAATAAATGCCCGAAAATTAAGCTAAAACGTTTATTTGTTTGTCTAGCTGTTTTATAAAATTAATTCTACTTGACCAATAAAAACAGTTTCAGCCGGACCAGTCATATAAATATTATGATCTTTTTCATTCCATTCTATTTGCAATTGGCCACCGGGTAGCTCAACCGTAGTAATTTGTTTTTGGTCTATTAGGCCTTTTTTAATACCAGCGACAACCGTGGCACAAGCTCCAGTACCGCAAGCCAAAGTATAACCACAACCTCTTTCCCAAACTTTTAAATTTATATAATTTGGATTTTTTATATAAGCAAATTCAACATTAGTTTTTTCGGGGAAATAATGATGATTTTCAATAAATTTTCCGTATTTTTCTAAGTCTAAATCTTTTAGGTTTTGTTCTGAATTTAAAAAAGTAATAGCGTGTGGATTTCCCATACCAATAGCCATAAAGTCAAAATTTTGGTCATAAGCTTGCAAATTAAAAACATTATTCTCTAAGGCAAGCGGAATTTGAGCTGGATTTACAATTGGTTCGCCCATTTTAACCTTAATTTGGCCATCGTCTTGAATGCTTGGTGTAATAATGCCAGCCAAAGTTTCAACTTCAAATTCAGTTTGATTTATTAGGCCACGGTCATAAACATATTTGGCAAAACAACGCATTCCGTTTCCGCACATTTGCCCAATACTTCCATCTGAATTGATATAATCCCAAGCAAAAATTGCCCCTGAAGTTCCAGCTTTAACCACAATTAAACCATCAGCTCCAACCGAAAAGCGGCGATCGCAGAGTTTTTGGGCTAATTTGTTTAAGGGCAAGTCTGGCGGCAAATGCTTAGAGTGAAGTAAGATAAAGTCATTGCCCAAACCGTGCATTTTTTCAAAGGGTAATATATACATTTTTAAATCGCTAAGTAAATTTTATTTTAAGCAATGAACGGCATAATACGCAAAAAGATTATTGGAAGATTAGATTATTCTTTTTTGCTTTTTATTTTTGGCTTGGCCGTCTTTGGCTTAATTATGCTTTTAAGTGCTTCTAGTTATGAATCAGAGAAGGCCGCTAAATATCCGCATATATTTTTCTTTAGACAAGGCGGCACAATGATTATGGCTGGCGGCCTAATGCTTATAACCAGCTTAATTGATTATCGTTATTTTCGCCGTTTGGGCTGGCTTTTAAGTTTTTTAGCTTTAATTTGTTTAATTTTGGTTGATTTTTCGGGCTTTGGAGTTGTGGCTGGCGGCTCTCAAAGGTGGCTTAATTTAGGTTCTTTAAGTTTTCAGCCTTCGGAAATTGCTAAAATAGCGGTTTTAATTTTAATGGCTGACGGCTTGGCTAAAGCAAAGTGGAATAGCCTAACAATTTTAAAACGTTTATTTTTATGTTTGGCCATGGCTTTTTTAATTCTCAAGGAGCCAGATTTAGGCACAGCCATTTTGATTTTAGCTTCTTGTGGTTGTTTGCTGGTGGCTGGTGGTTTAAATTTATTTTTGGCAATTGGTTCTGCCATGGCTGGTTTGCTTGGAATTTGGTTTAGCCTTTTGCATAATCCTTATCAACTTGAACGCTTGCAAGGCTGGCTGGCTCCGCAAAAAGACCCTTTAGGCATTGGTTATAATTTATTGCAATCTTATAATGCAATTGGCTCTGCGGGGTTTTGGGGTAATGGTTATGGCGGCTCAATTCATAAATTAGGTTATTTGCCCGTTAGTTATGCCGATTTTATATTTGCGATTATCTGCGAAGAATTAGGTTTTATTGGTTCTTTGATGGTAGTTGGTAGCTTTTTATATTTACTTTGGCGTGGCACCGAAATTTCGCTTAAGGTTCCGGGCAACTTTGGCAGGCTTTTAGGTTTGGGCATTGTTTTTTCTTTGAGCATTCAAGCTATTTTTAATTTAGGCGGTGTCGTTGGCTTATTACCTGTTACGGGTATGCCTTTGCCGCTTATTAGTTACGGAAAAACCTCACTGATTGTAGTTGGTTTTATGTTGGGAATTTTATTAAATTTATCTAAACACAAAGTTGTTGCCCTTAAAGACGGTTTATATTCAAAATAATTTGAAACAGCAAAGTTTATGGCTTCAAAGATGCTTTTGGGAATAAAAACCACGATTTAATGAATTTTCACGGCCATAAATCATGGCTAAAGTATTTATTTCAGAAACTAATTCATCACAAGCCTTGCCAGATGCGTGAGCCTGAAAATACATACAATCACCATTAATTGGACTATGTCCCATAATACCTAAAACATGTCCAAGCTCATGAACTAAAGTCTGAAAACCTTGGTCTGATTGAGCTTGTTGATATTGTTTGAGTTTATCATAATCAAAAAAGTCAATTGCAATGGTTACTTTGGCGTGCTTGACAATATATTTGCTAATACTTCGGCCACCAATCTGTATTTTGCCATTTTCATATGCTTCATCAGGCCCAGCTTCGCCCATGCGGTCTTTTTGTGAGGCTGAAGCAACTTGAATAAAAATATCGGCCTTTTCTGCATCGTCTACTTCTTGAAAAGTAAAAATCTTGCTTTCTCTTGCCCAATGCTCAAAGGCACGGCGAACTTTACTTTTTGTAATTCGTCTTTCAGTTGCACGGTCAATTGCATATGTTAAATTTGGTCTATACCACTGAAATAATCGGCCTTCTCTGACAACTGATTCTTCAAAGAAATTACGATATTTGTTTTTATCAACTTCGGTAAGTGGCGACTGCGCAAAGGTTACTAAAGCTTGTGTTTCAAAAGACTCAGGCTGATTGAGATTTGGCTCTAAATGCACAGAATTGCTTGATTGTTTGTCAGTGGTGCTTGAATTAGTATTTAAACTAGCTTGTGTATTATTGGCCACTGGCTGTTTGAGAGCTGGTATTTGGCTTGGTCTAAAAACAAAAACTGTAACAGCACAGCAAAATGCAATTAAAAAAATAAAAACACCCTTCATAATTAATTATTTTTCTTTTCGTTAAAACAGTTAAGCCCGACCTCAAACTAAAAAACTGCTTTAAGACCAAGAATTCCCGCAAATTTTCGGATAAAAAGTTTAAATTTAAAAAAAATGATGCTATAAGTGTTATTTATGAAATTTGGTATTATTCAATTCCCTGGCTCTAATTGCGAAAAAGATTGTTTGCACGTTACCCAAGAGGTTTTAGGGCTAGAAACCCATTTGTTTGACTATAGAGAAAACCCTAATTTTGGCCGATTAATCAATTATTTGATTATACCTGGTGGTTTTAGCTTTGGAGATTATTTGAGGCCAGGGGCTATTGCTAAGGCGGCCAACATAATGACTTCAATTAAAGATTTTGCTAAATATGGCGGTTTTATTTTGGGCATTTGCAATGGTTTTCAGATTTTAACTGAAGCAAATTTATTGCCTGGTGCGCTTATAAACAATTTACAAAACCGTTTTATTTGTCAAGAAACCAATTTGCAAATCGTAAACACAAATACACCTTTCACTAATTTGTATAATGCTGATGAAATCATCAAAATGCCAATTGCTCATGCTTGTGGAAATTATTATTTAAGCAAAACCGAGCTAAAAGAAGTGGAAGATAATGAACAAATAGTTTTTAAATATACAAGCAATATTAATGGCTCAGTCGCTAATATAGCTGGTGTCTGCAATAAGCAAAAAAATATTTTAGGTTTAATGCCTCATCCAGAGCGTTCTTGTGAAAAAGAAATTGGCAGTACCGATGGCTTGAAGTTGTTTCAGAGTTTATTAAAAAATAGCCTTTTAGAAGTTTAATCAGAATTGCTATAAGAATTTTGTTGCATAAGCTCTGGACTTTCTTTGATTTGTTCCAAAATATAAGGTGATTTAGAAATAGCTAATAAAAATCTCCATAATTCTTGACTTACCTGAAAGTTTGAGTTGCTTGAATTGTCCAGTTCATTCAATAAAATTAAAGAAAACTCTTTTAAGGTTTTGCTTTGAGATTTATTTAATATTTGTACTATAGTTTTATTTCCAATAAGCTCAATTAGCTGATTAAATTGCTCATCTAATCCATATTCTTTTAATTTGTTTTTTAGATTTGCTAATTTATTTAAGGCTGGTAAAATTACTCTAGGATCGATGTTTAGGCTATTAGCAACTTGCCACTTGTCTTTTAAAGAAGTATTTAACCAAAGACTTTTTAAAATGGTTGTTGAAACTATCCCCCCAGACATCAAATCTTTTATATTAACAAAATTAGCTATATCTCCTAAAACTTTTAGGTCTATTACCGTTATTGAGTTTATTGTTTGAAGAACAGAAATATCTTGTATTAAGTTTTTCAACTCTGGGGATATTGGCGGCATTTTTTGAGCTAAACCCAAATCTATAAAAGTAATTTTTATTTTGCCATTTGCTTCTTGTTTTATAAAAATATTTCCATCGTGTGGATCTGCGTGAATAAATTTATCACCACTAAAAGCAAAAAACCTAGTTAATTCTTTTTCGATTAATTTTATTTGTTCTAAGCCTAATTCATTTCTGAGAGCGGTTAATGGCTTACCTTCGGCCATGCTTTCAATCATTAATACTCCATTAGATAAAGTCTCATTTGCTTGAGGTACGGCAAAATAAATATTAGATTGATTATTCATATTATACCGTTGTACTACTTGACTCATGGCCTTTTGATTGTTTGCTTCAATTTCCAAATCAGCTTCTTCTCTAATATCGCTAAATATTCTTTCGGAGTAATTAGGTATATTTTCTAAATTAAATTGTTCTTTTAATAATGGAGCTATTTGATTTAATAAATACTCAAAATCCTGAATTTCACTATCTAAACCTTTGTCAGCTCTAATTCGTCTAACTTTTAGAACTACAGTTTCTCCATCAATTTCTGCCAAATAAACACATTTCATACTAGCAGAACCAATTAATTTGAGTATTTTTACATCTTTATTTTTTAATTCAGGGCTGGTATCAATTGTCTTCATCAATTCGCTTGAAGTTGATCCGAAAAAGGGGACAAATTGAACGAAGAACAAGTCAATAATTAAAAGGAGTTCAATTTATGTCTAAATACGAAAAAGAATTTAAAGAAGAAGCAATTAGATTGT
>CANLTT010000052.1 GCA_947494115.1 Candidatus Caenarcanales bacterium | reverse complement strand
CACGGCGCATATCAATAATTTGCACAACTGGCATTTCGGCTTGATAAAAACGGCTATTAAGTTGCAAAAGTGAATTAGTATTTTGAGCTTTATGAAAAGAAACTATATTTGGGGTTGCGCTCCCTGAAAGCAAAACGGCTTTGCTCAATTCGGCTCTTTTTTCGGCAATTAAACGAGCATCATAAAAAGGGCGATTCCCGCTTTTATAAGAAGCATCATGTTCTTCGTCAATAATAATTAAACCCAAATTTTGGACTGGCGCAAAAATAGCCGAACGTGCGCCCAAAATCAAATGCGGTCCTTCTATTAAACATTTATTCCAGGCGGTTAGCCTTTGTTTATCGCTTAAATTGCTATGCCAAAGCGTCAGAATTTCTTCACTGAAAGCGGCTTTTACCCGTTCTAAAAGTTGTACACTTAAGGCAATTTCTGGCACCAAATAAATAACTTGCTTGCCCTGCTCTAGAACGTGCTTAGCGGCTTTTAAATAAATTTCGGTTTTGCCAGAGCCAGTAATACCGTGCAATAAAAACTGTCCAAAATTTTGGCTTTTGAGAGCGACTAAAAGTTTTTCATAAATTTGTTCTTGTTCGGGGTTTAGGCTTTTGAGGCTACTTGTAAAGTTTTGATTGCTTGTATAATTGGCACTTTTGGTGGCCTTTTTGACTAAAACGGTTTTTTCGATAATATTTTTGGCTTGTAGCCGTTCTAAAGCTTTATTTAGGGCAGAGCTTTTAATTTGTTTTTTTATAAAATTCAAGGCTAAACTTTTTTGTTTTGATTCATAAAGTAAGCTTATAATTTGTTCTTCAATTGGCGATAGTTTATAAGCCCCTGAAAAACTTTTCAAAATTATTCTTTCCTGAAACGAGCTTAATAAGCCCAAAGGCAAAACCCCTTTTAAAGTTGTCAAAAAATCGCTCAAATAAAAATCGCTAATTGCTTGCAAAAGTTTTAAATAGTCTTGTCCAAAAAGCTTTTTATGAAAAACCCCTTCAACTGGCTTAAGTTGCTCAGGTGTAAATTTTGAATGATCACAAATTTCTACCACAAAGCCTCTACAAAGCCGCAAACCAAATTTTAAATAAACCAAATCACCAATTTCAATTTCTAAATCTGGAGGAATCAAATAATCAAAAAGTTCATCAGAAATGCCTTGAGAATAAATATCAACTAAAACTTTGGCAATTTGCGGCAATTTTTGTCCTTTTTAAATTTGACTTTTCATTCTAGCCGAAATCAAGTGCGCTAAATAATTTGGTCTTTTTTATGCGGTTCAACTTTAATTTCTCTTTGCGGAAAAGGAATTTTGATGCCAGCTTCGTGAAAAGCCTGAATTACTCTAAAGTTTAATTCTCGTGAAACTTTCCATTGCTGCATTGGCAGGGTTTTAAT
Organism: Candidatus Caenarcanales bacterium; assembly: GCA_947494115.1. Classification (GTDB taxonomy): domain Bacteria; phylum Cyanobacteriota; class Vampirovibrionia; order Caenarcaniphilales; family Caenarcanaceae; genus CANLTT01. The sequence goes on along the minus strand of CANLTT010000052.1, from coordinate 11,399 downwards.
CGCCATACGCAAAACAATTGAATATTCAGCTAATTTGTCTACGCCCAATATTTCAGGGTCTTGCAAAATTTTATCTGGCCATTCTTTAGCTAATTTTTTACCAGTTTCGGTTAAAACTTTTAAGGCCTTTGGCAAATTGGTTTCATAATCAACCCCAATACAAAAATCAACTTGCGCAAAATTATTGGTTAGGTTCTCTACAACGCCAATATCTTTATTTGGAATCGTAATTAAAATGCCTTCCATATTGCGCAAGCGTGTTACCCGCAAACTAAAATCTTCTACAACGCCCGCATGAGCAGAAACCCTAATTACATCGCCAACCCCAAATTGGTCTTCAAGTAAAATTGCAAAACCATTTAAAATGCCTTTAATTAAATCTTGGGCAATAAAACCAACTGCCAAGCCGATAATTCCAGCACCGGTAACCACAGAGGTGATATTAATACCAATGACAATAAAGAAAATTAAAGCCGCAATAACATTTAATAACCAATCGCTGGTGGTTTCGGCAACCTTTTTAAGCGTAATTGCACGGTTTAATTTGCGGTTTGTAGCCGACCAACTTTCGGGTAATTGATTGCGAAAATACCAATTGATCAGTAAATAAGAAATTTTATTAAAAACCGTAACCAACCAAATAGTCAGCAATAAAATGAATAAAGGTTTCAAAACGCCCCGTTCAAGCACATATTGCCAAAGCCTTGTTTGCGGAAATAAGCCCAAGGTTTTAACTAAAGCAAAAAGCCATAAACCAGTCAAAATTATAGCCATTCGGCCTTTTAGAGTTTTTTTCGCCAAATAAGACAAAGCAAAACTGGTAAAAATCGCTAAAAGCAAAATCAAAACAGCCTTAGTTAAAGCTTTAGGAGCATAATCATTTAATCTTTCGGCTATTGATTTTTCAAAGGCATTTTCTAGTTCATATGCCCAAGCCTTAGACAAATCGGTTAAATCAATATATTTTGAATTTTGTAAATCGTCGGAAGTAACCGTCAAAAGGTATTCACCATTTATGCTTAGAATTTCATAGTCTTTTTTACGTTTAATTTCGATTTTAGGCTGTGCTTGAATTTGTTCTCGATCAATTTGGCCTAAGAATTTTTCGAGTTTAGTATTAATTACTTCGGCTCTTTCTCGGCTGGTCAATTGGTCGTTTCCATTAATTTCAAACAAAAACTGTCCGTCAAAAGTAATTTCGGCTTTGTCTATTAATAATAAATCCGAAATTTTGCGCTTAACGTCTTCGATTTCGGTGCTGACAATTGGTTCTTGGTTTTGTGTTGCCGAGCCGCCAGATATTTGCGCAATTTCGGATAAAGCATTTTTAGCCTCAATTTGACCCACAAAAGCCAATAAAAACAGAATTAAAAATAATTTTCTTAGATTCATTTATAACAATATAAAACTTTTTCAAGAACCTTAGCAACTTTCTTTCGGCATAATTATATAAGTTTATACATCTTAGGCTTAAATTTGCCTTTTATAACAATTTTGCTAAACTGATTGAAAACTTGAATTAAAAGAATATGTTTGAACAAAAGCGTTTTTTGATGATACCAGGCCCAACACCAGTTCCAGAGTCAGCTTTGATTGAATTGGCTAAGCATCCACTGCCGCACCGCAGTCCTGAATTTTCCGAGATTTTTTTGAATTGTACTGAAGGCCTAAAAAATATAGCCTTAACCCAAAAAGCAATACCGTTTATTTATACTGCAAGCGGCACTGGTGCAATGGAAGCCGTTTTAGCTAATGTTTTAAGCCCAAATTTAAAAGTACTTTCGGTTATCAACGGGGTTTTTGGTAAACGCTGGGCTGATATGGCTGAATTATTTGGGGCTGATGTTGAGCGTATTGTTTTACCCGCAGGCCAAGCCGTAAAACCAGAACAAATCAAAGAAGCTCTCGAAAAAAACAAAGATATTAAATTGGTTTTGGTAACTTTCTCTGAAACCTCAACTGGAGTGGTTAATCCTCTTGAAGAAATTGCTAAAATAGTAAAAAATTCTAAGGCAGTTTTAGCCGTAGATGCGATTACTGGCTTAGGTGCAATGCCTTTAAAAATGGATGAATGGGGCATTGATATTATTGTTTCGGGTAGCCAAAAAGGTTTTATGATTCCACCCGGATTGGCTTTTGCTTGGGTTGGACAGCGAGCTTGGGACTTACATAAAGAATCAAAATTTCCCCGCTTTTATTGGGACTGGACAAAAGCCCAAAAGGCTCTAGAAGACAAAACAACCGCTTTTACGCCAAATGTTTCTTTAATTTGCGCCTTAAAAGAGACTTTACGCTTAATGCAAGCCGAAGGCATTGAACAAACTTGGAAAAGGCATGAAAGATTAAAACAATGCACACGTCGTTCGGTTGTGGCCATGGGCTTGGAGTTATTAACAGACGATTCATCTGCTAGTTCAGCGATTACGGCAATTAAAAAACCAGATGGCCTTGAAGTTAAACAAATTAGACAAAAACTAAAACAAGACTGGCAAATTGTAATTGCTGATGGGCAAGCCGAATTGCAGGGCAAAATTTTTAGAATCGGGCATTTAGGCTTTGTTTGCGATCGTGATATTTTAACTGGTCTAAGTGCTTTAGCTTTGACTTTAGAAGATTTAGGTTTTAAGGTAAATGCCTCTTGGAAAGATGTTTATAATCAAACCTTAAAGCAATTTTCTTGAACAACTTCAGCATAGGCTTTTACTAAGTAAGTGTATAAAAGAAACAAGGTATCTTTTCAACTTTGGGTTACCTCGTTCTTAGGGGCTTCGCCGCCAGCCCCTAAAACCCGGCTCTTGGGGTGCCGCCCCCAAACGGCGGATTTACAAGGTTTATCGTAATTTAAACTGGCTCATTTTACCTTATTTTTTTGTCTTTCAACTTATATAAATTCAAACTTTTAGTTTATTAATCAGGGCATCAAGTTTATTGGCAATGCTTGAAAAATCGGTGGCCGTTGAAGCAACTTCTTCGCTTGCGGCGGTATGCTCTTCAATACTGGCAGTTACAAGTTCGGCATCTTGTTGTACCAAATTAGCCTGATCGGCAACTGAATAAGTTAAATTGAGAATTTGGCTTGAAGTATCCACCTCTTGATCAATAACCCTTTCAACCTCTCTAACCGATTCTTGTGCACTTAAAACCGCTTTTTCAATCATTCTAAAAACTTGCTCTGTCTTCATTGAAGCTTCGTTTCCAGAAGAAACACTTTGCATACTAACTTGCATTTGCTCGGCCATATCAGAGATACGATGCTGAATTTGATTAATTAAACTTGCAATATCTTTGGCGGCAATGGCAGATTCTTCGGCTAATTTGCGTACTTCTTCGGCAACTACAGCAAAACCTCGGCCTTGTTCACCAGCACGGGCGGCTTCAATTGCGGCATTTAAAGCTAATAAATTAGTTTGTGAAGCGACAGAACTGATTAAATCGACAATTTGATTAATTCTTTGCGATTCAGAACCTAAACTTTGCATTGTTTCAGATAGAGCTTCCATGCGGCCTTTAATGAAAGAAATCGTTTCTCTAATTTCGTTTACAATACGAGAACCAGTTTGAATAAAGTTTTGCACTTCTTTGGCTTCTTCAACAGCTCTATTTGCTTGTTGTTTTGATTCATTAATAAGCAAATCTAAGCGGCTAATTGATGAAGACGTGCGGTCAGCCAATTCTTTTTGCGTAGAAGAACGATGAGAAACCTCACTGATAGTTTGCGCTATAACTTCTACACTACTTGAAGCTTGTTGTGAAGAAGCGGCCAAAATTTCGGCTTTTGAGGCTAACTCGTGCGATTGAGCGGTAATTTGTTTAACAATACTACTAACTTGGTCAATTAGACGGTTAAAACTACGTGATAATTCATCAGTTTCATCATTGTTATTTTCAGGCAAGCGGTGTTTTAAATCGCCTTCAAAATTAGCTAAATTAACTAAAGCCTCTTTTAAACTATTAAACGAACGATTAATCGAACTTCCAATCCACATGAAAACCAATAAATTACAAATTATGCCCACAATAGCCGCCCAGACTTGAATAATTTTGGCCGTATTAATTTGGCCTTTATTTTCTCTTTCGAGCTTGCTAATTATTTTGTCTGTATGCAAATAAGTGCCATTTACAACTCGAGCCAAAGAAGAAGTAATTTGGTCTAATTCTTCATAATTAACTAAATGGTCTCTATTATCTAAGCTTACTAATTGTTTATCGCAAAACTTTTTCAAACGAAGCCAACCCTGTTGCAAAATTGGAAACTCAGCCTGAAGCAATTTATGTTTTTGTTCTAAATCGCTTAATTCTCTTAAGGAATCATCAGTTTCAGACATTTTCTTTTCAAAATTATCTTGGCTCATGCGGCTTGCTAAAACATTAGGCAAAGAATAACTGATTTCAGAAATTTGCCTTTTTATTTTGGACGTTTGCGTTAAATATTGCTCACTCAAAAGTGCTCTTTCATAACTTACAAAACTAAAATATAATAAGCCAGAAATTACAATGGCCAAAATTACAAAAGCAACGGCTAATTTAGCTTTTATTGGCAATTTAATGAACAAGGTTTATTTCTCCTAAAAATAATTCTATTGGTCTTATTCCACAAGATAAGGCTTTTACAGCTGTATAAGGCAAAACCCTTATAATAAAGTGCTAAAACTATAGTCTATTGAAATAACCCTAGATTCTGCTAACATCTTTTTAATTGGTTGGAGAGCCTTTATTCATGAAAAAATTTGTATTTATTGTAGCTTTTTTGTTTAGTTTGTTTATAATGCCAGTCTTTGCAGAAGCGGGGAATCCCCTAGTGCGTATTGGTATAATTCAGCACTTTGGTAAAAACCCCAATGCCGATATTTTGACAATACAAAGCAATGAAGACCTCGAAATTATTTATCCTAAAAGCCCCGACCAACTTGATTTTAAAGAAACACTTAAACAAAATTCTAAATCTTTTCAATTAAAGGTTTCTTTGTTTCCTGCGCCCGAAAATATGCAAACTTCTTCCAAGGTGATTGCAGGAGCTTACCGTACATATGAAACCGCTTCGTATTGGGCTGACACGCTCAAGCAAAAATTTCCGCAAGAAGAATGGCAAATTGTTTATCCTAGCCCTTGGCAAATTTGGGCGGAAACTCCTAGGCCGCAACAGCTAATGCAACAACTTTTTCAAGAAAATTTTTCGTCCGCCTGGATTCAGCAAAAGCCCAAAACGAGCAAAGTCTTAACTTGGATTGAAAAAACCCCCGAAGAACATTATAGTTTTCACAGGCGCAAATTGCTCATTAGAAGCCCAAAGAACCAAGCAATTAAAGTAAATAATAAAGTTTATTTGGGTCAAATCGAAATTTCTCCCGACTCTTTTGGCAGTTATTCGGTGATTAATGAAATAAATTTGGAAGATTATTTACGGGGAGTTGTGCCTTTTGAAATTGGAGCCAATGCTCCCACAGCCGCTCTCGAAACACAAGCTATTTTAGCCCGTACTTATACTTTGGCCAATTTGCAACGTTTTTTGCCCGAAGGCTATAATTTATGCGCAACACAAGACTGCCAAGTTTACGGTGGATTAGGTTCGGCCAATAGAAATATTGACATGGCAATTAAAAACACCAAAGGCATTGTGCTTAAAGACAAGTTTGGACAAATTGCACAAATTTTTTATTACTCAACTGATGGTGGTTTTTCGGCGAATTATAATGATATTTGGCAAGGCAATAAAATCGGCCTAAATGGTGTAAACACTTGTTCTAATTTGCCAGATCAGTTTGATTTATCGCTAGAAGAATCTGCACATATGTTTTTAACTAGCCCAGAAGCTAAAACTTGGGGTTGTTATGATGCTGTTTCGCCAGCCTTTAGATGGGAAGCCAAAATAAAATTAGGCGAGTTGGCGGGTAAAATGAAGAAATCAAAAGAAAGATGGAAATTTGCTTGGCCAGATTTTAATGAAATAAAAGATTTAAAAGTGCAAAAAAGAAGTAATACTGGACGTGTACTTGAACTGCTTATAATCACAGATAAAGGCGATTTTGTAATTGAAAAAGACGAAGTGAGAGCCGCTTTAGGTGGTCTGAAAAGTTCGTTTTTTGTAATTGATAAAAATACAGACGAAAGCCAAAATATTACTTTAGCCATTAAAGGCGGTGGTTTTGGCCATAGTGTTGGTTTAAGCCAATTTGGAGCACGTACTTTAGCCGCTCAGGGTTTGCCTTTTGACAGTATTATAAAAATTTATTTTCCTGATTATCGCTTAGGCAGGCTTTAGACTTTCTTGATAAGATAATTTTTTACTGATATTTTATAAATTTCATGACAACTGTTTTTTTTGAAGGTAAATTTGTTCCGCTCGAAGAAGCCAAAATCAGCATAATGACACACGCCTTTTTATATGGAACTTCGGTTTTTGAAGGCATTAGAGCTTATTGGAATGAAATAGATAAAAAAATGTATATTTTTCGTCCGCTTGAGCATTTTGAAAGATTAAAACAAAGTGCCAAAATTTTGCGCCTCGAATTAAACCATACACCCGAGCAGATGGTGGCTTTAACCCAAGAATTACTTCGTCGCAATGCCCCTAAAGAAGATATGTATATTAGACCCATTAGTTATAAAGCGGGTATGCGGATTGGGCCAGCCTTACTTAATAATCCAAGTGAATTTTGTATGTTTACTGTTCCCATGGGCGATTATATTGATACCGACAAAGGTGTTTCGGTGGTTGTCTCTAATTGGCGACGAATTGAAGATAATGCTATCCCAGCGCGCGCTAAAATTGCAGGTAGTTATGTAAACACCGCCTTGGCCAAAACAGATGCTTTACTTAGCAATTTTGCCGATGCAATTGTGCTGGACGAAAGAGGCCATGTTGCCGAAGGAAGTGCGATGAATATTTTTATTGTGCGTTCTGGAAAGCTGATTACAAGCCAAGTAAGCAATAATATACTCGAAGGTATAACCCGTTCAAGCATAATCGAACTTGCCCAAAACGAACTTGGCCTAGAAGTTGTAGAGCGAGAAATTGACCGCACAGAGCTTTATATTGCCGATGAAATGTTTTTCTGTGGAACTGGCGCACAAATTAGCCCAATTACTTCGGTAGATTATTATGATGTCGGTAATGGCTCTATTGGCTCAATTACAACTAGTTTAAAAAACCTTTATTTCAGTGCTGTCAAAAACAAAAATCCTAAATATGCTCATTGGTGCGTAGAAGTTTAATTTTATAAATTAGCTTGAAGAGTTACTTTTTTTTAGAATTAAGACTAAAATAGTATTAGTTTAAAAATTTAAAAAAATGTTATTGCAAATCAAAAATCTTCAGGCCGCTATAGATGGACAAACTATTTTAAATGGCATAAATTTAGAAATTAAAGCTGGCGAAATTCATGCCATTATGGGGCGCAATGGCTCTGGAAAAAGCACTCTCTCTAAGGTCTTGGCTGGCCATCCAGATTATGAAGTGCTTGGCGGTGAAGTTTTATTTGAAGGCGAAAACATTCTAGAGCTTGACCCAGACGAAAGAGCCAAAAAAGGTTTGTTCTTAGGTTTTCAATATCCTGTTGAAGTGCCTGGAGTGAATAATGCCGATTTTTTGCGCTTAGCTTATAATTCAAAACAAATTTATGAAAACCACGAAGAACTTGACCCACTCGATTTTGACGAATTATTACAAAATAAAATAAAACTTCTTGAAATGAATGAAATATTTTTAGAACGCTCAATTAATGAAGGTTTTTCGGGTGGTGAAAAAAAACGTAATGAAATTTTACAAATGGCTGTTCTAGAACCTAAATTAGCGATTTTAGATGAAATTGATTCTGGTTTGGATATTGATGCCTTGCGCATTGTGGCCAGCGGCGTAAACCGTTTGATGAATGCAAATAAAGGACTTTTGCTGATTACGCATTATCAAAGGCTTTTGGATTATATTGTGCCTACCAATGTTCATGTTATGGTTGAAGGGCGAATTCAGCGTTCTGGCGGCAAAGAATTGGCTTTAGAATTGGAAAAACATGGTTATGAAGTTTTGGAGGCTGGTGTTTAATGCTTGTACAAGATAAGTTTTCACTTGACACTCTAGAAAACCATTTTCAGGCGAATTTGGCTAAAGAACAAAATGCTTTTTTTAAAAATTTCAAACAAAATGCTTTTGAAGAATTCTTGAGAGCCGGCTTGCCTACTACCAAAAAAGAAGAATGGAAATATATAGACTTAAATTTGCTTTTTGAATTTATTTTTAATTTTGAAAAAACAAATCAAAAAACCACTTTGCAAACGCCAGATTTATGGCCTAAAGACAATATTTTGCTTTTAGAAAATGGTAATTTGAATTTGCAATTATCAAAAGTTAATCAAAATATTGTCTTTTGCTCATTAAAAACAGCTCAAGAAAAACATTTTGAATTGTTTGAAAAATATTTTAATAAAATTGCCAATAGAGATTCTTTAGATTTGCTGAATGAAAGCTTTATGAGCGAAAGTTTATTTTTATATATTCCTTCAGAAACCACTTTAGAACAGCCTTTAAATATTTTTTGCAATTCTAATTTAAATAATTCTTGTCGTTTATTGATAGTTTGCGACAAATTTTCTAAGGGTGAAATTTTAATTAATACTTTCGGTCAAGAAAACTACTTTGCAAATATAATTACCGAGATTGTGCTTGAAGACAGTGCACAGTTTGAAATTTATTATGTGCAAAATGAAAGCCACACGGCCAGCCAAATTGCAAGCACCTACTGCAATCTAAAGAAAAATTCGGTTTTGCATTTGCATAGTTTTGCGCTCGGAGGCCATTTGTCGAGGCATAAAATAATAGCCGATTTAAATGAAGCTGGCTCAGAATGCTCTTTGAATGGTTTATATGTTTTGGCTGATAATAATCAAACTCATAATCAAATTGTCTTAAACCACCATAAACCCAATTGTCGCAGTAGCCAACTTTATAAAGGTATTCTCGATGACAAGGCTAGAGCTGAGTTTTCTGGCAAAATTAGAGTTGCGCCAAATGCAATTGGTACGAATGCCCAACAATTAAATCGCAATTTATTAATTTCGCCCACCGCCAAGGTTGATACACGCCCGCAACTTGAAATTGAAGCCGATGATGTTAAATGCTCACACGGAGCTACAATTGGCCAACTAGAAGAAGAACAGCTTTTTTACTTATTAAGCCGTGGAATTGATTTAGCGCAAGCCAAAAAAGTTTTAATATATGGCTTTGCGAGAGAAATTATTCAAAAAATAGCTTATTTACCTTTACGTACAAAGCTGGATGAATTGTTTTTGGCCAATATTCCAATTCAAAAAATTCTTGTTTGATTAAAAGCCTTAATTTTTGAGTTAATAATTATTAAATATTTTTTAATATCTTTGTCTAGGTTTTCTAGATGAGCATTTTTGCTTTGATTACAATAATTGCTTTTCTTTTTAATAGTTGTATTTCGAACTAAATTAAATATAATAGTTTTATCTTGAACTATATAAAAAGAGGCTTAAATGTTAATCACTCAAATTGCTTTTTCTTATTTATTATCTGATTTTATTTCTGGAATTATACATTGGTGGGAAGACCGTTATATAGAGGCTAATACACCTTTTTGGGGCAAATTAATCGGGCAAGCCAATGAAAAACACCATAAAGAGCCAAATTATTTTTTAAGTTTTAATTATTTTCACCGTATTGGAATTTCTTTTTTATTTGCTTTGGTTTTAGGTTTAATAATTTGGGCTTTGGGCTTTTGGTCTTGGCAGGCGGGCTTGGTTTTGTTTATACTTTCGCAAGGTAATCAGCTTCATGCTTGGGCACACCGAGGCAAAACCCAAAATGGTAAGGTGATTGATACTTTGCAAAAAATTGGCTTACTGCAATCTACCAAACATCATGCTTGGCATCATAAAGCCCCGCATACTGCTCATTATTGTATTGTTAGCAATTACCTTAATCCATGGCTAGATAAAACTGGTTTTTGGACAAAACTTGAAAATATTATCGAAGCCATCTTTAAAGTTTCCCCAATTAAAGCTTAAATTTGTTCTTTTATTTCATTAAGCAAATTGCAAGCGGCTTTTGAGCCATTTTCTTGAAGTATTTTCATAAAAGCACTACCAATTACTACTCCGTCTGCGCCTTGATTTAGAGCTTGTTTGGCGGTTTCAACATTACTAATTCCAAAACCAATTACGACTTTTAAAGAAGGTTTAACTTGTTTTATTTGCTCAATTATTGGCTTTAAGCTTTCATTCACTAAACTTCGTGCGCCTGTTACACCTGTTACAGAAACCAAATATAAAAATTCTTCGCTAATTTCAGCAATGCGTTTAATGCGTTCTGGCGTGCTAGTTGGCGCAATCAAAAAAATTAATTTTATATTTTCTTTTTTGCAAATTTCTAAAATTTCTTTAGTTTCTTCAATAGGCAAGTCTGGAACCAATAAGCCCATGCCACCAGCTTGTTTCCATTTTTGCAAAGCCTTAGCCAAGCCATAAACCAAAAGAGGATTATAATAAGTAAAAAGAATAAGTTTGGCCGTTTGAATTTGCTCTCTAATAGACGAAACCTGCTCAAACAAAATATCAATATTTAAGCCATTTTCTAAAGCCACCGCCGAAGCCGACTGAATAATAGGCCCATCGGCTAAAGCGTCTGAATGAGGCAAACCAATTTCGATATAATCAGAACCCAGTTTATGTAATTCTAAAATAATTTGTGCTGTTGAGTTTAGTTCAGGAAAACCAGCACTAAAAAAGGGAATTAAAAGTTTTTTTTGCATTTCTCAAGAATAAATCAAAAGTGCTTTAATTTTAAACTAAATAAATTTTTTGAATAATGCTTGAAACTGAATATTATTGGATGGAAAAGGCCTTAATTCTGGCGCAAAAAGCTTTGCCAAATGATGTACCAGTCGGAGCTTTGATTTTGAATGAGAACGGTGAATTATTGGCAGAAGCTTATAATCAAAGAGAACACAAACAAACACTAAGTGCGCACGCCGAAATTTTGGCTTTAGACAAGGCTTGCCAGCAAATAAACAATTGGCGTTTAAATAATTGTATTTTATATGTAACGCTAGAACCTTGCCTAATGTGTACGGGAGCTATTATTCAAAGTCGTTTGCAAAAGGTGATTTTTGGAGCAAGTGAAAATAAAATAGGTTCTTCTTTTGAATTAAGCAAAGCTGGTATTAGCGTTATTGGTGGCCTTCTTGAAGAAAAATGCTCAGCTCTTTTAAAAGAATTTTTTATTAATCAAAGATTGTGATAGCCGCACTATGGACAGTTTATCAAAAAGTAATTTATTTGCAAAATGTGCGTTCTTGGGTTGCTTCGTTCTTAGGGGTCTTGCCGCCGACCCCTAAAACCCCTGCTCTTGGGGTGCCGCCCCCAAACGACGGATTGACAGCTTG
>CANLTT010000051.1 GCA_947494115.1 Candidatus Caenarcanales bacterium | reverse complement strand
AAAATACTATTAATGGTTGTTTCCGTAATACTTTTAAGAGCTTCTTCCGTAAAGAAAGCCTGATGAGAAGTAACCAAAACATTATTAAAACTTAAAAGTCTAGCCAATTGATCATCCAGCAAAACCTCATTGGACAAATCTTCAAAAAAGTATTTTTCCTCTTCTTCATAAACATCTAAACCAGCCGCTTTTATTTTGCCAGATTTAAGCCCTTCAATTAAAACGTGTGTATCAATTAATGGTCCACGACTAGTATTAATTATCATGACTCCATCTTTCATCTTGGCAATTGAGCTTTCATTAATCAAATGATAAGTTTCTTTCATCAAAGGAACATGTAAACTAATTATATCTGACCTAGCATAAAGCTCATCTAGTGGTATATATTCAAAACCAATTTCGGCGGCCGCTTTTTCGTTTTTATAAACATCATATGCCAAAACAGTACAACCAAAGCCTTTTAAGATTTTAGCCGCCACTAAACCAATTCGGCCAGTGCCAATAATGCCAGTTGTTTTTCCGTGCATATCAAAGCCAATTAAGCCATTTAATGAAAAATTGTTTTCTCTAACCCGTGAATAAGCTCTATTAGTATGCCTATTCAAAGACATCATTAAAGCAATAGCATGTTCGGCAACCGCATATGGAGAATATTCTGGTACTCTCACGACTGGAATTTGTTTTTCTTCGGCTTTTTTTAAGGAAACATTATTGTAGCCAGCGCATCTCATGGCAATTAATTCAATACCGTGTTCGCTTAAAATTTCGATCACTTTATCATTAATTACATCATTTACAAAAGCACAAATACCGTTATAACCCTTAGCCAAAGAAGCTGTTTTTTCACTTAATTTAAATTCAGCAAATTCAATTTCGATTTTTTGATCGTATAAATCTTTTAATTTGCGAAAATGCTCAATTTCATATGGCTTAGAATCAAAGACTAAAAGTTTAAAAGGCATTTTTTATTTAATTAAATTCTGTGTTTATGCTTCAAGTCTAACAATATGCTTAAAAACAGTATTAAGTTTATTTAGCACCATTGGTTATTAGGCTGAAAGATTTTGTATGAGTAGAATTTTGGTGATTTAGAGCCACTTTGCGGGAAAATAATATTACAATAACTTAATAGTATTTTAATAAAAATAAAATGTCAGATAGCGGTCTAAAAGAATATATACCAGGCAAAAGTATAAGCGAAGTTGCCAAGCAATATGGTTTTGCGGCCGAAAATATCATTAAATTAGGCAGTAATGAAAATGTGCTTGGGCCTTCACCAAAAGTAAAAGAAATTTTATTAAAAACCTTAAACAATGCTGGCTTTAATTTGGGTTATTATCCCGATGCCATGAGTGAATCTTTGATTGCTGGAATTTATGAACAATTCCCCGAAATTGGCTCGGCGGCGGTGGTAGCTGGAAACGGAATGGACCATATTTTAGAATGTTTAGGCCGTTTGCTTTTAGAGCCAAATGACAAAACTTTAATTCATGTTCCGACTTTTGATTATTATGAAATTATCACCAGATGGGCTAAAGCTGAGCCAGTATTTTTCCAGACACATTTAAAAGACAATTTTAAGCTCGACCTTGAGAACTTTTTGGCACAAATTACCGACAAAATCAAAGTGGTTTTTTTGTGTTGTCCAAATAATCCAACTGGCAATATTTTAAGTTGGCTTGAAATTGAACAAATTTTAATTAAAGCCGAAAAAGTAGGCGCAAAAGTCTTTTTAGATGAAGCTTATAGCGAATTTGCGCAAAAATCTTATATCGATCAGGTGCAAAATTTTAGTAATTTAATTGTTGGCAAAACTTTTTCTAAGGTTTATGGTTTGGCTTCTTTGCGCATTGGTTGGGCAGTTTTACCTAAACAATTATTAGAAAATTACCGCAAAATACAAACACCTTTTAATGTGAATTCTTTGGCTTTATTGGCCGCCAAAACCGCTCTAGAAGACCAAGAATATATACAAAAAAGCCTTGAGTTAAATTTAAAGGGTAAAAACTTTTTAAAAACCGAATTAGAAAAACTTGGCTTTAATGTTTTTGAGAGCCAAACCAATTTTATTTCTTTTTTAGCCCCAAGCAAAGATGCCAAAGGTTTTTGTTTAAATTTACTCACAAAAGGCATTATAGCCCGCAATGCAAGTTTATTTAGAGGTTCACCTGACGGCTTAGTTCGTTTAACAATTGGCACCGAAACACAAAATCATAAAGTTATTGAAACTATAAAAAACTTGAGTTGCAAATAAATTTTTGATTTTAATTATTGCAAGCCAATTAATTCTAAAAGCCTTGTCAAAAGCCCACCAACGGTAAAACCAAAAACCCAAGAAAAAAGCCAAATACCTAAAGCGGTAGTCCAGTTGCGCTCTTTGACCATAACACCTAAACTTGCAATGCAAGGCACAAATAAAGTTAAAGTCACACAAGCGGTTATAGCCTGAATTTGGCTTAAATCTAATTCAAGCAAACCAAAAGCTCCAAAATCACGGCGCACCATTCCAAGCAAAAAAGACAAAGCCACTTCTTTAGGTAAATGCAAAATACCACCAACGGCGGGTTTTAAAGCGGCAATAATCAAACTAAGAATGCCTGTAACCTGAAAAACCGCAATCACCAAAGAAGCCCAAAAGAAAGCCAAACCCGATTCTTTAAGAAAAAACCAACTTCTTTGATTAGCTTTAATAAATAAATTTTTGATTTTAGGAATTCTTAAAGGTGGCAAATCCAGTATCAAAGGCGAGGAAACACCTGGTATTAATTTGTTTGCCAAAAAGCCACATAAAGCCAAAACCATCAGTAAAACCGCAAGCCAAATCAGCCAACCCGTTAAACCACCAACTCTGGCTAAAAGACCTTGTATAATGCCAAGTTGCGCCGAACAAGGAACAGCAATTCCAAGCAAAATCATTAAAATTAATTGTTCTCGTTTATTGCTCATTAATCGAGTGGTTACAAGTGCCATAGTTACACAGCCCAAACCAAGCACCAAAGGAATAATGCCTCGGCCATTTAAGCCAATTTTGCGTAAAAAACCATCAGCTAAAACCGCCAAGCGTGGCAAATAGCCAGTGTCTTCAAATAAAGCCCAACTTAAATAAAAGAAATAAACCAAAGGCAAAAGCACACCAAGTAAATAAGTTATAGTCAGCGTTAAAACCCCATATTTGCCCGCTAAAATTGTGCCAATTGAAGACCACAAAGTTTGTTTTAAAACGGTTTGTTCGCTGGGTTTATCAATTAAGTCGGCTGGCGAGAAAATATATTCTGCATGAGATAAAACTTTGTCATTGGATAATTGTTCTTTTAGTTTTGGATTATACATTAAGCCTTTGGCTGAAGTAAAGCGAGTTTGCCGAGTTGTATCTTTAAGCCAAATTATTTCAGAAGGGAAAGTTTGTGCTACCACAGAGCGAACCGAAGAATTCCAGTATTTATCAAAAACTTGATTTTCTAAAAAATTCACCAAATCGCCCGCCACCCAAACGCCAAGCACTTGATATAAAAAGAAAAAACTTACAAATAAAGCAAAAACGGTTCCAAAAAAAGGATGAATCAAAAGCGCATCAATTTTTTTTCTGATTTTATTTTCGCTTGGCTTTGTTTGAGTTATGCCAGTTAGCAAGCGATTTACCCGCTCTCGGCGTTTGGCATAAATTTTATTGCGGTTACCTTTAGGTATTTTGACATCGGGGTATTTTTTGAGAGTTTCTTGATCTTCTTCATGAAGGAGCAAGGGGGCGGCGGGGGTTAATCCCATTAATTCGGGTGAGCCATTTCCTAAGCTTGGTTGAAAATTAGTATTTAAAATTTCTTTTAATTCTTCAATTCCTTCACCAGTTAAAGCCGAAACCCCATAAATTGGTACGCCAAGCAAAGCACCCAGTTTTTCTAAATTAATTTCGGCTTTTTGCTTTACGGCTTCATCAAGCTGATTTAAAACCAAAATAAAAGGAATTCGCAAATCAATTAAATGCAAAGTCAAAAACAAATCACGCTCAAGGCTTAAGGCATTAACCACATTCAAAACTAAGTCGCCCTCAAGTAAAGTTTCAACCGCTTCTTTGGTTACACGTTCTTCATCATTCAAAGCCGAAATACTATAAACACCTGGTGTGTCAATTAAAATTTTGCCATTTGGCAAGCTGGTTTGCAAAAGCTCTACGGTGGTTCCTGGATAATTACTAATCTCGACATATTCGCCAGTTAAAGCCATAAACAAAGCCGATTTGCCGACATTAGGATTTCCAATTAATAATATTTTTTGCTCTGCATTTATCATATAATTACAATGATTTTAAGACTTACTTGAAGTTTTGGGTTGCAAATTATTTATATGAGCCAGCTTTTAAAAAATTTAAATTATATTTCAGTGCAAAATTTGCCAAGTTTAGAAATTGATATAAGCCAAATTGCCTTTGATTCGAGAGAAGTGAAGCCAGCTAGTTTATTCTTTTGTTTGCAGGGCGAAAAAACCGATGGGCATAATTATATACAAAAGGCTCTTTTGGCGGGCGCTTTAGCTGTCGTGGTTGATATTAAGAAAAAAAACCAAATTTCCGCCGATATTCCAGCTATTTTTGTCGAAGACGTACGCTCTTGCTTGGCCTTGGCGGCACATTTGTTTTATGATAAGCCAACCGAAAAAATCCCATTAATCGGTGTAACGGGCACTAATGGCAAAACAACAGTAACCCATTTAATTGCCCAAATTTTGTCTGCGCCCGATTCAAGGCGAGTTGGCTTAATTGGAACTTTAGGCGGTAAAATTTTTGAAAAAGAAAAAATAATTGAATTTTTAGGTGAAGGCTCTGGAAGAACAACCCCACAAGCTCCAGAATTGCAAGAAATTTTTGCGGAATTGCTTCAAAAAAACTGTACTCATTTTACAATGGAAGTCAGTTCTCATGCGCTTGATCAGCAAAGAGTTGGGGCTTGTCATTTTAAAACGGCTGTTTTTACCAATTTAACCCAAGATCATCTCGATTATCATTTGACAATGGAAAATTATTTTCGTGCTAAAGCCATGCTTTTTGAGGGGCTTTCTGAAAATTCTTTTGCGATTATAAACTTAGATGATCCTTGGGCTGAGCGTTTAATAGCCAAAACTAATTCTAAGGCCACCTTATTAACATATAGCATAAACTCAGATAAAGCTGATATTCAGGCTAGTCAAGTGCAATTAAGCCCCGAAGGCATTAAAGCTTTGATTAAAACCCCCACCGAAACTGGTTTTTTAGAATTACCTTTAAATGGTTTTTTTAATTTATATAATGCCTTGGCGGCTTTGGCAACAGCTTTGACCGAAGGAATGCCTTTAATTGATGTTTTAGAAATTCTCAAAAAAGCGCAAGCCACTCCAGGCCGTTTTGAAGTAATAAAACCACCTCAAAACAATTTACCAACTTGCATTGTTGATTATGCTCATACCCCTGATGGACTTGAAAATGTTTTAAAAACTGCCCGCCAAATTGTCCCCTCGGGCGGAAAACTGATTTGTGTTTTTGGCTGTGGCGGCGACCGAGATCCTACCAAAAGACCGCTTATGGGTTGTATTTCTGCGAAACTGGCCGATTATAATATAATTACTTCTGATAATCCTCGCACCGAAGATCCTCATCAAATCATTGCAGACATTCTTTCGGGTATTTCTTGCTTGGCTAATATTAGCATTGAACCAGACCGTAGAGAGGCTATACAAAAAGCCATACTTGAAGCCAATGCTTTAGATATTATAGTTATTGCGGGCAAAGGCCATGAAAACTATCAAATATTTTGCGATAAAACTATTCACTTTGACGACAGAGAGGAAGTAAAGAAAATCTTTAAGAACTCAACTGCCCAATAAAAAAACCTAATTATTAGTAATATTTATAGACTTTTTATAAAACAGTATTATTATTCTGAAAAATTATTAAGTAATAGACTTACGCAAAATCACTATCATATATTTGGCACAGAGCTTGATTTAGAGAATAGAATTATTAATATTTTTATTCGATTTAGACTAAACTTATTGAAATTTGTACAAAACCCAATTTATCAACTTGAAAGCAAAATATTTTTTAATTTTAGGCATTTTTTTGGTTTTAATATTTCAGCCACAGCCAACCACGGCAGGCATTTGGATTAGACCAATTTCGGTAAAACAAGGTGAAATCGTCGTTGTTTCTGGTTTGTTTTATCCTTTTGGTAATAGTTATTCTCTTTTAGAAAATTGTGTTTTAAATTTAGAAAATAAAAAATATGCTTTTGCACGAGAAATTGTAAGCTATGAAAACTTTCGTAATTCGTCTGGTCGTGAGGGTTTTCAGTTTATAACACGTTTACCAACTACGCCTTTAACAAAAGTCGGCACAAAAAAAATAATTTTAGAATGTCCGCTCGGCAAGCAAGAATTTAATATTAATGTTTTGGCGGGGCAATTTCCTTTACAAAATATCAAATTAACGGCTAGCAAAAATGCTCTAAGCTCTAGCGAAGCCGAAAAAAAAGCGGTTGATTTGGCTTTAAACACTTTTTCGAGTTATAAACTTTGGGACGGTTCTAAGCCTTGGCTTTTGCCTAATACAGCCCGAAAGTCATCAGGATATGGCTTAAGACGTACTTACAATGGCAAATTAGCCGATAATTATTTTCATAAAGGCCTCGATTTTGCTGGTTTTACTGGTTCTCCAGTGGTGGCTCCTGCCAAAGGCCGAGTTGTTTTGGCTGGTAAAAATTTCGCCACACAGGGAAACTGCCTATTTATAGACCATGGGCAAGGTGTTATTAGTGCTTATTTACATTTATCCTCTCTTGAGGTTCAAGAAAACCAAGAAGTCGAGGCTGGGCAATTAATTGGTAAAGTTGGTGATACTGGTATTGCAACTGGCCCACATTTACACTTTGGAATTTATGTTAATGCTGAAAATGTAAATCCAGAGCCGTGGTTTCAATACCCAATGCCTTAAATATTTAAATTATTTCAATTCTAAAATCATGTCTCGGCCTTGCTGTGGCTTAAAAGTAATAAGAAAAGGTGGCATTAAATCTTTAGGAATAGTGCCTTGCACCCAAACTGTTGTATTTTCACCCGCAGACAATTCTTTACCTTTAGCCTCTTCAAAAGGTTCAATTGAAGTATAAACTGAGTTTCCATCTATGGCAATTACTTTATCTGACTTAGGATCGCTTACTTCGATAGACATTATTTCCTTTTGAGCAGTAAAAGCTGGAATGCCTCTATTAGGAGCGGTATTTTGCCAAAGAACTTTCAAAAAGATATATTTTTGCCCTTCAGGCGGTGGAGAAATATTAGAATCTGAAATCAGAGAAATAAATTTATAACTTAAAACATTGATTTGCAATTTTTTATTAACCGCAAAAGGCACACTCAAAGAAGCATTGGGCACGATTTTTGTTTCTTCTTTTGGAGCACAACCCATTAAGAAAAATAAACAAATTGCAAAGCTCGTAATTATTTTTTTCATTGTAATTCTAAATTCTAAGATAATAAATCATTTTCTCATACAGCCCAAGAATAAAGCCTGTTTTGAAAAAATTTCTACTTTTAGGACTATAAAATGATAATTATTTAATAGCTTAAGTTATAATGTTTAAATAATTAAGTCAAACAAAAGCTTATCACTTGACTTGATCTTTTGTCTTAAAGGTTGATTTTACTAAACAAGACCAAACCATGAATGAAAACAAAGAACTGCTTGAATTAGTGCGCTTAGCCAATATTAAATTAGATTCGATTATCTCTTTATTGAATACTGTTTTAAACAAATATAAAATAGTAGAAAACACTGATGATGAGCATGACGAGGGCTTTTCTGGGGATTAAACTGCCTCTCAAGTTCATGGTATTGCTTACGCACATTGCTAGACCCGCGCTTTCTCTTGGGTTTTAACTTGTCTTGGATTTTAATTAATCAAAATAAATCTTAAATCAAGCTTGTTTTCATTTAAGTGCGGATTTTCAGTGATTTGTTCAAAATTATTTTTGCTAAAAACTTTAAAACTATTTTCGGAAGAATTTAAACTGACTAAGCTAATTTGATGATTGGTTTGATATAAGTTTTCAAAAAAATATTTAGCAAATTCACAATGTCTATTTTCTGCGAGATTATTTAAAAAACCGCCTGAAATTAAACAAGCTGGTGTTTGAGCAATTTGCGTAAAATAAATAATTTCATTCACTAAAACCACCTGAAAATGCGCCCAATCCTTTGCAGAGCCGCTTAAAACTGGACATAAAATTGTTGAATTGTAATTAAGTTCACAAGCCGCTTTTAAGGCAAATTTATACAAATCAAAATTATTATTAGGTTTGTCTTTAAAGTTCTCTAGAGCTTGCAAAGCAATTTTGATGGCATTTTGATTAAACATTTTTATAAATTACGAAACTTTGTCCAGTCTAAAATATAAGCCAAACTAGCCGCAAATAGGCCACAAATTAAAAAATAAGGCCAAGTTTTTATTTGTACTTTTTGCATAGTATAATTCGCCGACAAAGATTTATAGATTTTTTGTAATTGTTTATTTCCTTGCCAAACTTCATGATAAGAGCCGCCAGTAGTATATGCTATATCTTGCAAAGTGTCTGGGTGCATTTTAGTAATTAAGCCCTCTTGAACGACTGCGCCCACAATACTACCAATGCCAATGGTATAAATTGTTAAATTCTGAATTTCGCTTATAGCTGTCATGGGGTCAATGCCCGTATTACTCTCTCCATCGCTTAAAAGAATCAAATCAGCTTTATTGGTATTGTTTTGGTTTTTATTAATGGTTTTACTCGCCAGCAAAATAGCTTCACCTAGGGCTGTTCCATTACCTAAAGTGTTTAAATTAATTTCTTGTAAAGTTTTTTGCACGATTTGGCGGTTTTTGGTTGGGGCCAGAGCCAAAATAGCGTTTTTATGAAACAATTCAATTCCAATTTCAAGGGCAGGTGGCAGGTTTTCAACAAAACTCAAAGCGGCTTGGCGAGCGGCTATAATGCGACTTGGGCTTAAATCAGTGGCCTCCATGGAGCGAGAAATATCGATTGCTAAAATTATTTGCCCAGATTTTGTTAAACGATCAACCCAAAAAGTAGGTTCGCTTAAAGCAAGACAAAAAGCGCAAAGCGAGACAATCTGCAAACTTGGTAATAAATAAAGAAACCAATCTTTTCGGTTTTGGCTGGCTTCTTCTATCAAGTTAAAATTAGAAATTAAAATGGCCTTATGTGCTTTTGCTTTGCTTGAATATTTACGCAAAAAATAAAAACCAAGGGCAATTATGGGCAAGCCTAAAAGATAAATTGGATTTTCAAAATAAGCAAACATTAAAATTTTTATAAGCAATTTCTTTTAAAATAGTATCAATTCGTTTGCTTGCGGAGAAATAGTTTGAGCTTAAAAATATTTAGCCAAAAATCTGGGGTTTTGGTCAGCGATTTGCAGGATTTAAATTTAAACGACCCCGAAACAAATTATTGGCTAAGCCTAGAAAACCCTTCAGAAGAAGAATTAAACAATTTACAAAAAAAGTTTGGTTTTAGCGAAGATACAATTGCTGAATGTCGTGATTGGGAGCATTATCCTAAAATTGAAGATTATGAAAACTATTTATTTTTGGTAACTTTTTTTCTGGAAGGCTCTAAAAGCACTGAATTGAATTTGTTTTTGGGTTCCAATTATTTAATTACTATTTGCAAAAATACGCTCCCAGTGGCTTTGAAAAATTTAGAATTGCGCAGTAAAAAACTTTTAATTGCCAAACCAGATTTTTTGCTTTCAGAAATTTTAGATTCTTTAGCCGAAAGCTATATCGGAATGCTTGAATCTTTTGACCAAAAAATTGACCATTTAGAAAACCTACTTTTTCGCTCAACTGATGAACGAATTTTAAAAAAGATTTTTGAAATAAAAAAACAACTTGTTGATTTAAAGCGGCTTCTATTTCCTCAACAAGAAATGCTCTTTAGATTAAGTTTTCAGGAGCATGATTTGATTAGCGAGCGGAATCGGCTTTTGCTGAGAAATGTTTATGACCATTTTAATCGTCTGACTTATTCGATGGAGTCTTACCGAGATTCGATTTTTTCTTTATTTGATGCTTACCGCTCTCAAGCCTCTAATGGCATGAATAGAATTATGAAAACTTTAACCATTTTTTCGGTAATTATATTGCCTTTAACTCTTTTAACAAGCTATTACGGGATGAACTTTGTATTTATGCCCGAACTTCAGTGGAAAAACGGCCCAGCTTTAGTTTTAGGCCTTATGTTTGGAGTTAGCATTTTGATGCTGGTTTTGTTTAAATGGCGAAAATGGCTTTAAAAGCAATAAAAAAAGGGCACCTCGCTTATAAGGCACCCTTAATTATTTAATTAACTACTAAACTTTGAAACTACTCAGAATGAGCGGCTCTGTATTTAGCAATTTTTTGTGACCAATCTCTATAACCGAATTGAGAGAAAGCAC
This sequence comes from Candidatus Caenarcanales bacterium, assembly GCA_947494115.1. Classification (GTDB taxonomy): domain Bacteria; phylum Cyanobacteriota; class Vampirovibrionia; order Caenarcaniphilales; family Caenarcanaceae; genus CANLTT01. The sequence goes on along the minus strand of CANLTT010000051.1, from coordinate 2,412 downwards.
CTTGGTCATTCCAGTTAGGTAACTTGAAGGTAGCACGGAGTAATCCAGCGAAACCTGTATTATGTCCATTGCCATTCAAAACCATTTGGAAGTCTGGGGTGATGCTGATATTTTCGGTGATGTACTTACGGTAGTATACTTCCATAATTTGCTCTGGTCTGTGGTCTACATAAAGAGCTGGAAGATAGTTAGCCGAAGAGGTTGGGTATCCAGAGTGAGTGAAAGCTAAACCAAATGGAGTTTGATTATTGCTAGCACTATTAAACGGATCCAACAAGGAGTAAGCAATACCCAATTGGTCTTTATTGAAGTTAAGCGCTTCTGGTAAGAAGGTTGTATTCAATACGCCACCCAATTGCATTACTTGATTAGCAGGGCCATTCAAGATGTAATTGGTTTTGGAATTAGCCGCCCAAGAATAATCAGCGAATAAACCAAAAGTTCTGTTTTTACCGAACCATTGTTCCATTTTTGTGAAGAATGTCCAACCAAAAGTATCATCTAAACCAGCAACGCCAGGAATACCACCATTGAAATCAATGTGAGCACCGCTAGCACCAGCTGTTAATAAACCAGTATTAAAGAAATTACCTGGAATATCGTAGAGGAAGTTTACAGCACCACTGTGGCTATAGCTATCCCAAATACGATTAGTTGTTGCATTAACGTCATCATAGCCTCTTAGGCCACCACCAACAGCACCTGAAGCTGGCATTTTATGACCTGCGAAAGCATAGTCTAAGCTGAGAGCTTGGAAGAAGCCTGGGAGTGCGTTTCCGCATTCATCAACGCCGCCGCCTTTGGTGTTTCCACATTCATCAACTTTTTCTTTTTCTACGCCATCACCCAACCAATTTAAGCCCAAGTGAAGAGCTTCGGTTGTAGCATCAGAAGCACCATTCATTCCACGAAGAATTCTTTGATTCATGAAGCCATCTAAAGAATCTTCACGAACTAAGCTCTTATGGAAAGTATTCCAGAGTCTTTGCTGACCTAAATCTGCTACGGCAAAGAAATTACTATTGCCAGTGGTTTCATTAGAGCAAGGATCTGTGTGGTGGAAATTGAATACTTGGGTGTAATAAGCTTGATCCAAGTAAGCATTCATTCTAGAATCTTGAACTCTTCCAGAATATAGGCTGTTATTGTTACCAACAGCACCAGGATTACTACCATCAAACAATACATCGTTAAATGCATTGCCAGAAGTGTGGAAACCATATGAGCCAGGTCCGCCATTGCCGCCATTAAGCATGAAATGAGCAATACCTTCTCCAAGAATGCCAGAACCACTATTACCATCGATAAGAGTAGCTTCTACACCTAAACGGCCTCTAGTGCCCCAGTGTCCAGCATCTCTATTTCCGCCCCAGTCAGACTGAAGAACATTAGTTAAATCACCACTAACGCTAATTCTGTCTGTCCAGCTGGTTGTTGTATTTGAACCATCAGCTTCGAGTGCGCTAACACGACCTTCTAAAGCGGCTAATCTATTACGAATAGCGGCTAATTCTTTGTCGTATTCAGAGCTGAGTTTTCCGATATTCTCAACATCACCAGGTTCTGCTTTGGCCAAGTCAACTACTTTGAGGACCTCATACAGAGCCTGAGCTAATTCGTAACGGGTTGCTGGTTTGTTACCACGAAAAGTATTATCTGGATAACCTTCCAGAACATCATATTTTTCAACGAGCTCCTTAAGAGCTTTGTAGGCCCAGACATTGGGATCAACATCAACTAATTCGCTGACCCTTGTCACATTGGCCATCGCAGGAGCAAAACTTAACAAAGCCAAACCTAAACAGGCTGCTTTGAAGAAATTACTCTTGCGGTTTTTTGATTTAAAAATCAATTTATAGAACCTCCGCGAAGTTATTTTAGTAAAACGTACGAGATAAAGAAATAACATAAAGAAACAATAGAATCAAGAAGCTTGACTAATTGCTGAAAATATATTATTTCTTATCTGAGTTTATTGTGCTCTTAAAATGCCAGAATTAGCAAGCCCTAAATTAAGAAATTTTTTTTACCAGTTTCGGTTAAAGCCACAATTAAGGGTTCTCACCGCTTGGTTTATTTGTTTATTAATCTTTCTTATTAGTCCGAGCTATAAGCCTTTTAAAGACAATAAATTCAGAGTGCACCATTTAAATTCTGATGCTCACAAAGATATACCTACACAAAATCCCTTATTAAATATCAATTCGGCTAGGCTTTCTGAATTAACAGAGCTTGACGGGATTGGCCCAGTTTTAGCCCACCGTATAATTGAGTATAGAGATATTCATACTAAAGTCAAAAATTCCTCAGATCTTTTATGTGTTAAAGGATTAGGGCCTAAGAAATTAAACAAAATAAAAAACAAAATTACTTTCTAAAAATGTTTTTATCTAATAAAAAAACAACAAAGTT
>CANLTT010000050.1 GCA_947494115.1 Candidatus Caenarcanales bacterium | reverse complement strand
CCTCTTCAGAACTGGGCAATGACCATATCTCAATTAGCCATATTTTTTGAAGGGAGGTTGACAATTAAGCTCTCAAGCTGATACAATGAACTAAGTCATTAATTGACACAGTTCTTTAAATATACTCCTAGATTTTTTCAGCTGTTACAATCAAACAAAATAAACCGCCTAATTTATATGAAATTTAATTTTGTTTTAGTTTTTATTTTGGCTTTTGTTTTGTGCGCTTGTGAAAACGTTTTGCTTCTTAAAAGCCCTAAGCCAATTCCCGAAAAAATTGTTTATGCTGGTGAGCCACAGGCTACTACTTATAAAAATAATTTAACTATTTTGGCAAATAAAGGTTTTGTAGTTGGATATGATCAAAAACGTTTAAATCCTGCTTGGGTAGCTTATAAAGTATTTCAAATTGCCCCAGATTCTGTTAGCCCTAAACGTCCTAGCCATTTTGAAGAAGATGAAAGACTGACAGTACAAGTTTCTCATGAAGATTATACGCATAGCGGCTATGACAGAGGCCATATGGCTCCAAATTATGCCATTGCAACTCGTTATGGTAAAAAAGCCCAATTACAAACTTTTTTAACTTCTAATATAACTCCCCAAAAACACACTTTAAATGCTGGCATCTGGGAAAAACTTGAAAAAAAAATCGCCAATGATTATGCCAATAATTTAGAGGAAGTTTGGGTTTTTGTCGGTCCAATTTATACTGGCAAACCTAGATATTTAAAAACAAGTAAAGTTCAAATTCCAGACGCTTTTTTTATGATTGTTTTAGACGAAGTTTCGGGTAAACCAAGAACTTTAGCTTTTATGGTGCCGCAAAATGTTTCAGGCAAAGAAAAATCGCCCAAAAAGTTTTTAACTAGCATTGATAAAATTGAAGAAAAAGCAGGCTTTGACTTTTTAGCTAATCTTGAAGACAATTTTGAAAATGCCTTAGAAGCCAAACAAGAAAAACAAATTTGGTAAGCAAAAAAAATTCCCCCGACCCAAATGACCGAGAGAATAATTTGTTAAGTTAGTTTTTAGCTTTTTTTAATACCAGTAAGAGCCATTATAGTAATTACCAGAGCCATAGCCGCCGCCATAACCATAGCCACCGCCATAGCCATAACCGCCGCCATACCCAGCACCATAACCAGCACCATAACCACAAGCTGAATATGTGCAAGGATCATAACCGCCGCCATAGCCATAACCGCCGCCGTAGCCGCCACCATAACCATAGCTTACTGGATAACCATAGACACCCCAATATCCAGCATTGGTATAACCGCCGCCAAAATTGTTGCCACCACCGCCACGATTAACCCAGGCATTTCTAAGGCCAAGACCTGCGCCAAGCACGCCTAAACCCAAGCCAACGCTACCTAAAGCAATAGCGGTATTAACTCGGCCAGCAAGACCAGCTGTAGCTTTTTGGGCTGGAATAAAATTAAAAGCCAAAAGACTAAACAAACTTAGGACTAATATTGATTTTTTTTGCATTTTGAGAGAATTAGTCAGTAATACTTCTACAAAATATAATAACACTCCAAAAATTAAGCGAGAATTAAACTTTTTGTATTTTTAGACTAAACCCTTTTATTTTAGGGAAAACCTCTTTTATATCTTTAGAACCCTGTGTAAATGGGGAATTTCTTAGGAAGATTAAATATTTTTATTAATTAATATGGCCGAAGAAGAATCACAAAAAATAAAATTGCGCTCCGATTTAGAAATTACGCCTTTCCCAGACGGAACTTTGCAAATTCGAGACGCTCAAGCAGTTAGGTTTTTTCATTTAGGTTTTGACGAAGCCGAAATTATCCGAATGCTTGGACATATGCACCCTGTTGAAATTATAAAAAGAACAAGTTATACCGAAGCCGATTTAAAGCAATTTTTAGGAATGCTTAAGCAGTGGGGGCTTTTAGAGGGAACTTCTGCCCCGCCCATACAATCTACTAAAAGCAAAACTATTTTACAATTTTTGTTTCAGCGTTTTCGCTTAATAGAACCAGACCCGCTTTTAGACTATTGGGAACCTCGCTTACGATGGGCTTGGTCTGAGCCAATGAAAATTTTGGGTATTATACTTCTTACCTTTGCAATAATTTGTTTTGCTCAAAATGCACCCCGCTTTATTACATATGGTTGGCCTTTAATTGCGGAATCTTGGGTTATTACTTTAATTATTTTTGTTTTTATGCTTTTTGCAGTTTTATCTGGGCACGAAATTGCGCATGGAATGGCTTTGAAAAGCTTTGGTGGCAATGTTCCAGAAATGGGTTTTTACTTTGTATATGCTACTCCTTCGCTTTATACTGATGTTAGCGACATTTATCGATTACCTAAAACAAGTCAAAAAATTTGGGTTATGATGGCAGGACCTTTGTTTCAGACGGTAATTGGTTGTATAGCTTTTTTACTTTGGAATGCGGCGGTTCCTCACACGGCAATTGCGGATTTACTTTTTTTATTGGTTAGTACTTCATTTTTTAGTTTGAGCGTTAATTTAAACCCTTTAATTCGCCTTGATGGTTATTATACTTTGCAATTGGCCTTAAATATTTATGCTTTGCGCAGACGGGCTTGGGCATATGTACGTTCAATTGTTATGAATGAAGAACCACCCGAAAAGCTCAGTATTAGAGAGCGTAAAATCTTTTTGCTTTATGCGCCTTTGAGTGTAATTTATACTTGCTCGGTTATGATGATAGTTATGAGTTTTTATTTTAGTAAAAGCTTTTTAGATTTCCCAGCTATTACGGGCATGACCATTATTGGTTTATTTTTAGCTTCTTTAACGCCTTTACCACCACAAAAAGGCCTAGAAGAAATAGAAACTGGGGTACAATCTAAGCCAAGCTAGCTCGCCATCGGTAAATTCAAAGGTCCTGAATTAGAAACATCATTGATATCAATTGAATTCAATACTTCTACTTTATAGTCAGAAGAAAGTTCAATATAAGATAAAACCACAATTTGAGAGTCAAAATTAGCGATTAAACGGGCTAAGGGCAAACGAATACCGGGGTTTGCAATAATAAGAGGTTTTCTTTCGAGCTGTATATAAACCTCGCCAACGGCTTCTATGATTTTACCAACAATGCGGCGTGCTCTCTCAGGGTCAAGAGTTAGCACAAATTTATCTTCGATACGTTGCAAAGATTCTTCCATTTCTTGCTCTATTTCTGGGCTTAGCGTAATGCCTAATATTCTTTTATCGGGTGCATATTGTTGGCAAAGCTGACGAGCCAAGGCCATTCTAAGTTTTTCAGAGAGCAAATCACAATCTCTAGAAGTCATTCCAAAGTCTTCGAGCCGCTCTAGAATATAGTGAATATCTCGAATGCTGACTTTTTCTTTGAGCAAATTGGTTAAAATACGGCGCAAATCACCAATAGATAAAATATTTGGCACAACCGAATCTACAAGCGGCGGGTCAATTTGACGAACTTGGTCTAAAATACGGCGAACATCTACTTTGCTTAATAGGTCTTCGATGTGCACAATTACAGTTTCAGATAAATGATAAGTTAAGGCTTGCACAGCGGTTAAATAAGGTCTATTCCATTTACGGTCTTTAATTAATTCTTCCAAATAATCGGGTTGTAACCAATAAGCGGCCTCTTTTAAAGTGGGTTCCCAGCCATTAATTGCATTTTGCGGTGGCGTAGAAAACAATTTGTCCCAATGCGCTTTCAAAATCATATAACGCTGAGGATAAATCTCTGAGCTGGCAATCACATTATTGCGTATAATAATCCGATATTCATATGGCCCAATTGAACAACGGGCATCACAAATACGTACTGGCGGCAAAATATAGCCCAAATTTAAAGTCATAGACTGTCTTAAAGCCCCAATATCTTCAATTAAACGGCCTCCGCTGGCTGGATCGGCAAGTTCAATTAAATTACTACCAACATGCACCGAAAGAGCGTCCACGCCAAGCAAGTTATACATCTGGTCGGGTGAAGTTGGAGGTTTACTTTGTTCTTCAACTTGGGCTTCCATGCTGGCAACTTCGGTGGTTTCAGCGGCTTTCATAGCGGTAATCCCAATAAAACTAGTTAAAATGCCAAGTAGAATAAAAACAAACCATGGCATACCAGGCAAAAACCCCATAGAGCCGACCAATAAACCAGCTATAATCATGGCCATTGGCGTTTGTAAAAACTGTTTTATAACATCGCTACTTAAGCTTTCTCCTGAAGAAGTTGAGCGGGTAACAATTAAGCCAGTTGCCACGGAAGTAATCAAAGCGGGTACTTGAGCACCCAAAGCGTCCCCGACTGACAGAATTAAATATTTACTGGCCGCAAAACCTGGCTCATAACCTTTTTGCAAAACACCAATTCCCATGCCGCCAATCATGTTTACAACCGTCATAATAATGCCAGCAATTGCATCACCTTTTACGAATTTGCTGGCACCGTCCATAGAACCATAAAGTGAACTTTCTCTTTCAAGGTCTTTTCGTCTATCTCTGGCTTGAAAGCCATCAATTAAACCGGCATTCAATTCACCGTCAATCGCCATTTGTTTACCAGGCATAGCATCCAAGGCAAAGCGGGCTGAAACCTCGGCAATACGCTCGGCACCTTTGGTAATAACCATAAACTGCACAACGGTGATAACTACAAATAAAATAACGCCGACTGCTGGGTTTCCGCCAGCCACTGTTTTACCAAAAGCATTAATGACCTCACCAGCATGGCCAGTTGAAAGAATCATACGGGTAGAGGCAATATTTAAAGCTAAACGAAATAAAGTCGAAGTTAAAATTACAGTTGGTAAAATAGCTAAATCAATCGGTCGATTCAGGAAAAGCGAAATTGCCAATAAAACAATTGAAATCGAAATATTAAGCGCAATAAAAAAGTCCAGCATAAAAGACGGCAATGGAACAATAATAATTGCCAAAACCGCAAAAATACAGACTGCCAGAACTATGTCGCTTACGCTACCCTTCATATTTTCTAAAAAATTGCCTTTATTTTAATACTAACTCGAATAGTTTAAACTTCCTGTATTATTAGTTTTCCCAAATATTAGGCCTTGATAAGACATTATTTTAGATTGATTGTAATTGTCTTTTGGCTTTGCCTTTATTCTATAATTTTAAAAATATGATGAAAAAAAATGGACAAAGCTTTTCTAAAGTCGAAATTAAGTCTTTTCAAAAACTACTTACACGTCGGGTTGCTCCGCACCAAATTGTTTCGGCTGACTTGGCCTCAGAAATGGCTGAACTTGCGCACAAATTAAAAAGGCCAATTTCTTGTTTGCTCGATCGAAGAGGTAAAGTGCGGCAATATTATATTGGAGATTTAAATCAAATTAATAATATTCAAGCTCAAACCGCTCGAGAAGGTGTTTCACGCTTGGCACAATTACGCTTAATAATTGCAAGCCCCGAAGAAAGCTTAAGCAAAGCCGAATTATTAATTTTAAAACGTTACAATCTAGACCTTTTACTTTTTATAAATGCTACCGATAAACCCAGTTTTGGAGCGGCCAAAGGCGATTTTTTAGAATTTGCAAATTATGCCGAATTGAGCTATTTACAAGTTGGCGATCCGAGCTGGTTTATAAGCGAAAAACAAACTATACGCAAAATTCAAGAGCAAGATTTTACGGAATTAATACAACAAATTGAAGAAGAATTAGCTTCAGTAGCCCAAAGTTTAAAGGTTAAACAAAAAGAAAAAGCCATTTTGGTTGGTCTTTCAGGCGGCAAAAACCATTTACATTATGAAGACAGTTTTAGCGAATTACACGGTTTGGCTCGAACTGCTGGTGCCGAAATTTGCCACGAATTGACGCAAAATATTAGTCAGCCAGACAGTCGCTTTTATATTGGTTCGGGCAAAGTAGAAGAATTGCATTTATTAAGCGAAGAAAAAGAAGCCGATTTAGTAATTTTTGACACTGAACTTACGCCATCCCAAAAGCGCAATCTTGAAGAAGTTTTAGGCCAAAAAACCAAAGTTTTAGACCGCACCGAATTGATTTTAGATATTTTCGCTCAGAGAGCACAAACTGAAGAAGGTAAATTGCAAGTAGAATTAGCCCAGCTTCAATATTTGGCTCCCAGACTGCGTGGAAAAGGAATTGGTTTAAGTCAGCTAGGCGGCGGCATTGGAACCCGTGGTCCTGGGGAAACTAAACTGGAAGTGCAAAAGCGGCGTATAAAAGACCGAATTAGCTTTTTGCAAGATAAAGTTTCTGAAATTAGTAAAACCCGTTCGGTTCAAAGACGTTTAAGAAAACAAAATAAAATGCCTTTGGTGGCTTTAGCTGGTTATACAAATGCAGGCAAATCGACTTTATTTAATAAACTTACTGGCTCAGACGTTTTAGCCGAAGATAAACTTTTTGCAACGCTTGATCCAACCATTAGACAAGTGAATACAGAGAAAAATAATTTTTTACTTAGCGATACAGTTGGTTTTATTCAAAAATTACCGACAACTTTGATTGACTCTTTTAAGGCCACTCTCGAAGAAATTGCCGAAGCCGATTTAATTTTAACCATCGTTGAAGCAAGCCACCCAAACCGTTTGGAGCATTTAGAAGTAATTAAAGGCCTTTTCAAACAGCTTGGCCTTGAAAATTATCCGAGTTTATTGGTTTTTAATAAGATTGACCTCTTAAACGAAGAAGAGCTAAATTCTCTCAAAAAAAGTTTTCCAATGGCAGAATTTGTTTCGGCTTATCAAAAGAGCTATTTAGACATTTTAACTAAACAAATTATTGAGAAACTTGCAGACAACGTTTAATAGAGCAACACTATGGACAATTTTAAAAAATGTTCTAATTTTACAAATTTATTATATTTGAAGTGGCTTGTTCTTAGGGGTCTCGTCGCCGACCCCTAAAACCCCGCTCATGGGGTGCCGCCCCCAAACGACGGATTGACAGCTTGTTGCGATTCAGTCCATTATTGCTCATGAAAAGCCTGTTTATTTTGTTATTTTAAAAACTGTCCGTAGTGTTGATAGAGCAGAATTATTTTGTGCAAATCAACCTTTGTTTGTCTAATTGTTCATTCAGTCAAGGTTTCTGTCAGCAATTAGGTTTATCTAAAAAAGCCTAAAAGTTTTGCGATAAGCTGGGTTCTGTTATTAATGACCATCTATCTAGGCCTTGAATTACTCCAAAGCTCAAGCGGTTAAGCCTTTTTGATGATTAATTTTGGCGGGCCACCTTTATTAATCGGGCTATCCCTTGCACCTTTAGCGGGGTTTACCTAGCCATTACCCTCTCGAATAATGCTGGTGCGCTCTTACCACACCGTTGCACCTTAACCAAGCTCAAATTAAAAACCTGAACTTTCGGCAGTTTACTTTTCTGTGGCACTTTCCTCACGTAATTTGGCATATTTGCATATACAACCTTACGCACTGGCTCTTAACCAGCAACCAGCCCATTGGTGCCCAGACTTTCCTCACAGGCCATTTAAACCTGCGCGGTCATTTACATTACTTTTAGGCTTTCTAATGATAACTCAAGGTTTGCAAAAATAAAGTGGCCTAGAAAATTTGTTATAATTAGATTAAGACTTTAAAAATATTTAATGATTGACACTATAAAATCGTTTTCATATAATACTCTGCTTATAAACTCTCAGCCGAGTGCTATTGCATTGCCGTCAGTGGCCACAAAAGAAAAAAAGCCCAATTTGCTTGAAGAAATTCAAAAAGATTTAACTTGGAGTAATGCTTTAGAGATGGCAATTAAGTTGGCTTTTGCTTATATTGCTTTATATTCTGCGCCTCGTCTTCAGAAAAAAATACCGCAAAATATTCAAGTACAAAAAACCCCAATAAACCCCACCAAAACCATTCAAGAAACAATTGGAATTGATATTACGGGAAAACCTTTTGCTTTAATTTGTGGTTTTAGTTTGGCAGAAATTGCTTTTGGTCTTTTAAGGAAATTTTCGCTTTTGCCGCAGAAACCAGAAAATACGCCTAAATTTGATTTGCTTGAGGTTTTAATTAAACTTGGTTCGGCTTTAGCTTGTCTTGATTTATTTTCGAAACACTGGAATAATCATTTGACTCGTTTTATGGGTTTGGGCTTTGGTTTTGTTTTGGGTGAATTGCTATCCAAGACCCAAAGCTGGCTAGAAAAAACAATACAAGATAAACTTTTTGAAGCTTTGCCTCAATTAAAGCCCGCAGACAATAATCAAGATTCTTTTAGTAAAATTTTAGCGACCGCTTTGTCTTTAAAGTTTTTGTTTTGGATTAAAGGCGCTTTAATTGGTCTTCCAATGAAGAAGGTTTATCATTTTACACATATGTTTGGCGAAGCCCGCAAGCTCAGCAATGATAGTTTAATTGGTTTTATGCGTGCTTTTACTGACCCTTTTAAAATCTGGCTAGGAAAAGACTTTGATTTGCCCGCTTTGAACCATAATGAAATGCCTTTAAAAAATATAAATATTATTGCAGATTGGTTTGGTAGCCGTAATAAAGCCCTAGACAAGCAAAAAATATCTCCAATTTCTAAGTTCTTGCTTAAAGGCCTTTTCTTCAGCAAAAAATTGGTAGCTAAATATATAATTGGTTCTCCGCACTGGCTAGCTGAACTAGAAAACAAAAATCATAATGGTTTTTCAATTGGCCAAGCAATAACCAAAGATTATTTTAAAGCGGTGGGAGCGAAAACTTTATTGATGGTTTTAAGTTTTCCAATTTTTATAACTTTAATTTATGCTGGTCATTTATTCGACAAGATTATCAAAGTGTTTTTTCCAGCTAAAGACCCCAATACAAATTAAACCTTAGGTTATGCTTGTTTAAAGAGAATAAACTGACGATTCGAAATATTTGCAAAAAATTAGACTGAAGTTTATTATCACAAGCATTTAATCAGCTAATCGATAAATCATTTTAATCATACTTCAAGACAAATACACCAAATGACCTAGAAAACAAACTCCAATCCATGAGCAATTCCAGAAAATCCCTATAATTATTCGATAATAAGTTTAAAACCAAGGGTAAATTAGATTAGAAATAAATTGCCAGGAGAGAACAAATTGCCAAGGTTTTATTCAAAGAAAAAGCTTTTAAAAAGTTTATTTACAGCCTTTAGCTTAATTTTAGCAAGTGCTTTAACTGTTCAAGGCAATGGTGATATTGATGTTGGTGGCGACATAATAGGCAATCCAGCCTTAAATAGTGCTTACAACAATAATCAAACACAATTGCAAAGTGCTTCGCAAAATATGAATCAAGTCAATGTGAATTCATATGCGCGCACTGGTGTTGTTGGTGCGGCGGGGCCCAATTTGGCGGCAACAAGCACCGTCATAGGTTCTCCGAGTGCCTTTTCTAATACACATCTTTTTAATTCACCTTGGAACTTTACACCACCTCAAATACTGTTTCATGCCAGCAAAACGATTAATGATGGCTCAATGTTCAATTGCTGTCGTATTATCAATATTGGTGCTAGCTTGCGTCATGGCATCAAAGATCGTCTTTTTGGTATTTATGATGAACGTGAATTTATTGCCTCTGGCTCAATTGGTGGTGGAACAGCTTTTACTGGTTCTGTGATTACTTGTGGTTTAAATACTCAATTGCAACCGGGTTGCGTAAGTTTTGTTGGTAGCGGCCATGTATTTTTAGAAGAATATGGCACAAGCGAAGCGGCTTTGGTGGCCTTATCTAGAATGGCGGCTCGTAATGGAGCAAATATTGTCGGTAATGTTAATTGTGCATATGCCGAAACCATACGTAGCTATACAACTTCACTGGGTGCTTCTTTTGGTTTTAGTGATGGTGTTGGAGCCGATGGTTCTTTAGGTGGCTCCCTTGGGGCAAATTGGGGAACTAGTCGAGTTAAACGCCCTGTTCAACCTCATTGTAGTGGAGATTTTTATATTGGCAATGCTAATAGGTGTAGTGCGTCTGCAGGTGGTGGAGCCAATCAATCTTATTTTCCTCAGCCTGTTGCTTATCGTCGATATTTACCACCTTCCCCACCAATTAGTATGATGATGGCTCCTCCTCAGCAAATGCAACCCATGGGAATGCCACCAATGGGAATGGCTCCACAAATGCAAAATCTACAGCCAATTAGAGGTTTATGGTAAAACTCTGATACCAATTTACAATAAACCTCTTGCAAAATAAATTATATTTGTCTCAAACAACTCATTAAGAAAGGGTATTTTGCAAACTTAACTTGAGTGCACTCTCTTAGCTTTGATTCCCTTTGTTTAATGAGCGTTCTAAGATTCATAAATGTCTTTTCTATGGCCTATTTTTAAAACATAAATTATTAATTTGTTTTCTTTTATTTTACAAATTAGTCTAAAATTGCCACTTCTAAAGCGATACAAACCTTTAAAATCACCCATTAGAGGCTTGCCTAGCAAAAAAGGATTAATTCCATTTTCATTAATTTTTATCAATAAACTTTCCAAGAAAGAAATAATTTGTTCTTGGCTTTGCTTATCTAGCTTACAGAGCTGTTTTTCGGCTAAATCATCAAATTCTATTTTATATTCATTCATTCTAAGCCTAGCTTTGCTTTAACCTCTTCTAATGAATAAGTTTTGTTTTTAAGGCTTAAAATATGTAGGCCTTCTAAATAATCTTCTAGGTCTTCTAAATATTGCTCTATGGCTTTCTTTATATGAAAAGACTTAGTTTTTTTAGTATTTTTTGAAATATTAGTAAGAGCTTCTTCTATTTCGTCAGATATTCTAATTCCTATATATTTTGACATGATGTAAAACAATTGTTAAACAATCTATATTTAGTATATCTTATTTTTCTTAAGTTCTAAAGCGTTTTGATTCCCTTTGTTTAATGAGCGTGTTAAGATTGGCAAAATACAAATCAAAGGTGAGCTACCGTTTTGATTCCCTTTGTTTAATGAGCGTGTTAAGATAAAAAAACAAAATGAATTAGTATTATTGCGGTTTTGATTCCCTTTGTTTAATGAGCGTGTTAAGATTAACTGTAAAAGTTTGACTTGTAAACCAACGTTTTGATTCCCTTTGTTTAATGAGCGTGTTAAGATATAAGAAATTATTGGAAAGAGTAGCTAAATGTTTTGATTCCCTTTGTTTAATGAGCGTGTTAAGATAAAGATACGGATGATGAGACTAAACCTTGCGTTTTGATTCCCTTTGTTTAATGAGCGTGTTAAGATTTGCTGTATAGGTTGATAACCTAAGCTTTGGTTTTGATTCCCTTTGTTTAATGAGCGTGTTAAGATAGTCGCTCATTGCTAGAGTTAATACTTACAGTTTTGATTCCCTTTGTTTAATGAGCGTGTTAAGATTATAGCCAATTCCTGTAGCGGTTGTTACATGTTTTGATTCCCTTTGTTTAATGAGCGTGTTAAGATTTTTGAGCAGTTTAAAGAGTTGCCCATCTCGTTTTGATTCCCTTTGTTTAATGAGCGTGTTAAGATGGAGCTGGAAACTCGATTTAAACAAAAGGTGTTTTGATTCCCTTTGTTTAATGAGCGTGTTAAGATTAAAATAATCGCCCAGCCTATCCCAAAGCCGTTTTGATTCCCTTTGTTTAATGAGCGTGTTAAGATATAATCTTGAATCATGTAATTATAACGATTGTTTTGATTCCCTTTGTTTAATGAGCGTGTTAAGATTAAGAAGTTTACAAGCCGCTGGGATCGGCTGTTTTGATTCCCTTTGTTTAATGAGCGTGTTAAGATGCTATCGAGTAATTGAAAGGGAATGCTTTCGTTTTGATTCCCTTTGTTTAATGAGCGTGTTAAGATGAGTTGCCCAGCCTCGACCTGAAGACAATCGTTTTGATTCCCTTTGTTTAATGAGCGTGTTAAGATTAAACCCTGTTATTGTTTAAATATACCAAAGTTTTGATTCCCTTTGTTTAATGAGCGTGTTAAGATTCCAGGAGAAAAACTGGTGCTTTTCCCTTATGTTTTGATTCCCTTTGTTTAATGAGCGTGTTAAGATATACACTTAAACGGTTCAAGTTGTACGCATGTTTTGATTCCCTTTGTTTAATGAGCGTGTTAAGATAAAGGTTAGAACAGATAAAAATATAAAATTGTTTTGATTCCCTTTGTTTAATGAGCGTGTTAAGATGCAATATTAATGTGCATAGAAACACTTATAGTTTTGATTCCCTTTGTTTAATGAGCGTGTTAAGATAAATAAAGTTAATTGCTTGTAGTAAAAACTGTTTTGATTCCCTTTGTTTAATGAGCGTGTTAAGATATAAAAAATAAACTAAAGTACGAATTTGTTGTTTTGATTCCCTTTGTTTAATGAGCGTGTTAAGATAGCATTACATATTCAAAAAATATGGCTACCTTGCTACAATAAACCTAAACGTTCATTAAACAAAGGCTTAATCATAACTGACATACCGCCTCAAGTGTCAATTTCAGCTCTGCTTGCACCTGTATTCGCACACTAGAGGCACTCTTTTATTTACCAAAAGGTTATTTGTTTATCAAATTCTTTTCCAGCTTCGATGCGGTGTTTATGATGTGTTGGCGTACAAGTTATAACCTGCGCCCTTTTCCACTGTTTATCGGTGATAAAAAATGCCACAATATTGCCACCTTCTCGGGGTGAACACTTTTTAACTTTGTCGAGCCACAATTCGGCTTTATCAATGGTTACACAGTTACGCACATAAACACTTTCTTGCATCATGAAAAAACCCATGTCGAGTAAAGTATTTCTAAATCTATTGGCTTCCCTAATTTCTCGCTTCTCTAGCGTGGGTAAGTCAAACATTACAAAAATTTGTCCCAAGGTATATGCCCAGCTCATAATATATTTTACTTGCCCTGTTTTATACAGTCGTTTAATATGGGCAATCTCAATTCATTCAAGTTAAAACCCTCAAAACTTTTCATAATACTTAAAATATATGAGGGTATAATTATTAGTACTAAGCTTTAATATAATGAGTATAATAAAAGAAATTTTTAAGGATTTTACTAATGATAATAATTATGAAGTAGTTATTGATCTTAGTGAATACAAAGGACAAAAAGTAAAAATATTTATTGAAGCTATGAATGAAAGTTTTGATGAAAATAAAATTAAAGCTCTCTCTGGATCAATACAAATTAATAATAAAGATGAATTAGAAAATCAAATACAAATGATTAGATCCGAATGGGATAGAGACTATAGCAAACCCAGACTAAAAGGATCTATGTATAATTTTAAAAAAGTGTTCAAAATAACCTGACGGATCTAAATTAATAA
>CANLTT010000049.1 GCA_947494115.1 Candidatus Caenarcanales bacterium | reverse complement strand
CTCTTTCATAAAGGTGCTTAAATTATTTGGTGCTTTGGCTTGGAATTCATCTTCAATTTCCTTAATTTGATCCGCAATTTCTTTAACTTTTTTGTATTGTTCAATCTCCGCTGGTGATAGTAAATCGTTTCCAGAAGGACCGATTCCCAATATTTGGGCTGCGCCTACTTTTTGTATTTTGGCAGAGCCAACTGTTTTCTGCTCACTCTCAAGGCCGCTTACAATTTTAGAAATTAAATCTTGTGAAACGCCAAGCAAACTAAGCTTAACGGCAATTAAGGCAAAGTTTTTGCTGGCCTCTTTGTAGTCTTCTCTTTCAAAAACAGCATCTCCTTTTTCTGAACCTGCAGGGCTTGAAGATGCTTGTTGTTCCAGCTGTTCTGCCGTTGCATTTTTGTTCATAGCTGGATCACTGAAAATCATATTCATTTTTTCAGCTTCTTTGCGAGCCTGTTCTAATAAGTCAGTTTGCCGAGCTTCTAAATTATTTCCTTTTAAACCCTTCTTATCTTCCTTATCTTCATAATTTTCACCATTTATAAAAGCTTCTAGCTCTCTTTTATTATCTTTTATTATCTCTGAAATTAGGATTTGACCGCCGTTTGGACCACCCTTTTCGTTGGAGAAAAAATATTTTACTTGGGCTGGAGAAATTAAATTAAAAGCAGGGTTCTTTGCAATATTATCAGGGTGCAAAGGATCTGCAAGTTCTAATGCGCTAACTATTGTCTCTCTCTTATCACCCTTTAAGCCTATTACACTTTTCAAAATATCTCTAAAGCCCATTGTTCCTGCACCAGGAATATCTAAAGAAACCTTCTCAATGATGGTAGAGCGCGTCTGATGAAACTGCTCTGCTTGATCGGAAAGAACTTTAAAAACTGCCTTTACACTTTCTGGGTTAGTGTCATTCTTGTCTGGCAAACTAACATCATTAGGCTTTATTTTGCTTGCTATGTTATAGAGTTCTTGATAAATAGCACGATTTTCGGCAATAAATTCAAATTCTTTTGTACCAGTATTTGTGGTTTTTTCTTTTAGCAATAATTGTCCTATTGGGCCTAAAGCGTTTTCGTCTCCAACTAAACTTGCTAAGGCCGCTGTTCCTGCTTGCTCCTGTTGTGTTGCAGTCTCTCCTAAAGCGGTTAAAATCACAAGTATTTGAGCATTTTTCTTGGTAGCAAGAGCTTCTCTTTCTTTTACGTCTTTAAGTAAGGCCGCTTTTATTTCGACCTCAAATTTTGTAAAATCATTGTCCAAGTCACCTAACATTCCAGCTAAATTACAGACTAAATTGTCTGAGGGATCTGTAGGGCAAACAACGCCAGTGCTACGAACATAACTATCAGTGCGACCAGTTGAGTTACCATCACCAACAGCAGTATTTGGGTTTTGATTTAAGTTATTATAAGGATTAACTACAGGCGGTGAGGAGTTATTATTGGCAATTGGAAAAGCCATGACAGCACCTTTTTTTATTTACTTTCATCTGTATCTCTATAAGTTTTTTTGGGCGGCAAATTTGCGAGATTATTAACCAAATTTAATTTTCAATGCAATGGTTCTAAATTTTTGAATTTGGTGGTTGCGCCATGAAAAAGTAGTTTGACCATACCAACTGGGCCATTTCTTTGTTTTGCAATTATAACTTCGCATTCGCCTCTGTGCTCTGTATCATCTGGTTCATAATATTCATGCCTATATAAAAACATAACCATATCGGCATCTTGCTCAATTGCCCCCGATTCACGTAAATCTGAAAGCATTGGCCTTTTATTTTGTCTGGCTTCTACACTACGAGAAAGCTGACTAAGTGCAATAATTGGTACATTTAATTCTCGGGCTAGCGTTTTTAAACCACGTGAAATCTCCGAAATTTCTTGGGTACGATTTCCGCCAGATTCTTGTTTACTACCCTGCATAAGCTGAATATAATCAATTACAATTAAGCCTAAATCTTTGCGTTCGGCCTTTAAACGACGGGCTTTGGTGCGAGCATCCATAACAGTTAAAATTGGCGCATCATCAATAAACAAAGGTGCCTCCGATAAAAAGCCAATGGCCTCCGAAATTCGATCCCAGTCTTCTTGGCGCAAATTACCAGTTCTCATCCTTTGCGAGTCCACGCCGCTATTACTACAAATTAAACGGTTTACCAATTGTTGTTTCGACATTTCTAAACTAAAAATTGCTACTGGCAAGCGGCTATTTATGGCCACATTTTCGGCGATATTCAAACAAAAAGCCGTATTGTGTGTAACCGTCATGTCTTCTAATAAAAACAAATTATTTCCGTCTATGGTAAAACCGTAATAATCATCTTCTTGGTCGTATTCAAGCTTAATGTCAGTAAGTTTCCAATCGCTTTTTGGCTTTAAACAATTTGCTTTTTTGCGCTTGGTCGGTATTTGGTTTAAATTACCCCAAATTTTTAGGCGATAAATTTCATTTTTGGCTTGGCACAATTTTAAGCTGATTTTCTTTTTTTCAAGCAAAACTCTAAAGCCCAATGAATCAGCTAAAAATTTAATTTGCTTGGCCAATTTTTTATTTTTTTGAACAATTTTATAACAATTAAGCTTACGGTCATAATGGCCACTGCTATCAATTAAGCCAGCTAGCAATTTTAGGCGATTTGCCGTGGAATTTATTAAATATTTGTGCGGTATATATTTTTCTTGTAATTTTGTTTTTGGGCTTTCTAAAGCTGATTTGCCAGAATACGAAGCAAAACATAAATTTAGTGATTTGGTTTTTTTAAGGATAAATCTTTGAGAAGGGTTTCCTAGCGATAAACCTAAAAAATAAGCCTGCACAGTTAGAGGTTTTTCGGCAAATTCAACCGCCGTTTTATAGCCTTTATAATTTGTTTGAGCGGGTTGCTTCAAATAGTCTCGCACCGAAATATTTAAAATTTGGGCTGTTTGGGCGCATTTGAGCGACAATATATGGCTTTCATTGACTCTATAATTAATTCCGCTTTTTTGTTTGACCCAATACATTTTTTCTCGGCCACGGGCAATTGAAAGCACTTTTCGGGGTTTTGAATCATTGCCCATCAATAAATCGCCTTGTTTTATGTTTTCAACCTTTTTTAAAGAACCGTCAAACATTAAAACTTTTGTGCCTTTACCTAAACATTTGCCCATACTTGGCCGAGCCGCAACCACAACTAAATCCGATCTTTGCAAACCCGCCGTCATGGTGTCTAAATCAGTAAAGCCAGAAGAAGTTCCTAAAAGAGAGCCGGGGTTTTCAGCGCGTTCTTCAATTTGATTCCAGACGGGCGTGGTAATTTCGGAAATTGGAGTTAGGCCGCCAGTGGTGGTTTCAGCTGAAAGCCTAAAAATAGATTGCTGAGCCAAATCCATAGTCTGATTCAAGTCAATTGACTCATATGCAAGCTCCGTGATGTTTTGGCCGGCTTTGATTAATTCACGCAAAACGGCTTTTTCTTTAATAATTTGCGCATAAAAAGTTGCATTCCCCGAAATAGAAGCATTTTCGGCTAAATCAACAATATATTCATGGCCGCCAATTTCTTCGAGTTGATTATTTATGGTAAGCCGGTCAATCATGGTAATAATGTCAATTGGCTTATTCTCTCGGCTCAAAGCGGTGAATGAATCAAAGATTTTTTGGTGCGCTGAATCATAAAAAATTCTGGCGTGCGCACCAAAAACTTCCATAATTTCGCCTAATTTATCGCCATTAACCAAAATAGCTCCTAAAACGGCTTGCTCCGCTTCGATCGATTGTGGCGGCAAAAGGCGAATATTATTGTTTGAATTGATTACTTCCATGAGTTGATAATGTTATTACAATAAAAGTATGATAGCTTTAATAAATGACTTTTAATTTAAAAACTTTTCTTATTCTAGCCTTAGTAGTAGGCGTTGCAATAGGTCTGACTACTACTTTTATGAAGTCGGCCAAATTGGTTAAAGACTTTGAAAAAGATGTCGAAAAAAAAGAATTTATCCCAGAAGCTAATTCAATTGAGCTTTCAGAGCTTGATGCCACTGCGCACCGTAGCTGGAAAATAAAAGCCGAGAAAAGCATTGGAACTGCAGACATGAATAAAATTGAGTCTGACAATATTACAGCCCAAATTTTTGACGAAAAAGATAATTTAAAAATCCAAATTAAATCACCCAAAGCTCATATAAACCGTGAAACTCAAATTTCTACTCTAGACGGCCCAGCCGAAGTTTTCATGGCCGAAAAAGGTACCAAAATGATTGCCGACCATTTCATCATCAAAAAAGGCAAACCATTTGAAGCAATTGGCCACGTTAAAATTCTGCTCTCTCCAGATGGTGCAAGGCATATAAATGCAAATAAGGCCATAATCTCAGAAGACATGAATGACATCACTTTGTATCAAATTTCACAATCGCCAGTTTCGCCCAATTTGCTCATTAGAGGCGGTATTATACAAATGGAACATAATTCGAGTAATAAACCAAGCAAAATTATTTTATCGAGCGGAGCTTGGGTTAAAAGCAATGAAACCATCTGTGAATCTTCTCGTTTGGATGTTTTACTTGATGCAAACGGTGATCCAAGTATGGCAGTTTTTACGGGATCGCCCATTGCTACCCAAAAAGGCACACGGATTAGAGCGCAAAAAATAGAATATATTGTTCCTACCGAGCAGGTAAAGGCTAGCGGCAATGTAAGAACCGAAATTATTTAAACTTTTTCGGGTTTAATATTCACAATATAGCCATCAACTCGATATAAAACCCCTTCTAGAGCTATGCGTGAACCGATTTTTAGTTGATTGCCTTGAGATAAATAGCCATTGGCGGTTGAAAGAGCCGAAGGATCCCTTAAAGTTAAACGACATTGCCACAAAAAAGGCTCTTGAAAGGCTTCTTCTTTGGCTTGTTGGGTTGGTACGCTCACACGGCGCAAATAAAAACGGTCAGTTGAAAGCGGAACACAATGAGAACTTAAAATTTCGAGCTTACCATGAGGTCTATTGCGTACCAGCAAATTTGTCGTATCACCAGTTTTGAATAATTCGGCATTAGTAGAAGGAATTTCATCGAGCCATAAATCTAAAACGACCGATTCACTGCCTTTAATGGCCTTGCTGACACCACCAAGTTTGAGTTTGCTTGAAACAAAGCCAGCAGAGCTTAAAACAAAAACTAAAGCCAAAATAATCCAAAACGATTTATGCATACAAAACCCAAAATAACTTTTTAAAAATAATAACAGTTCAATTGCTTTTTTGGCTCTGAGTGGCTTTTAATTTTACAATCAAAAATACTTCTCAAAAATTAACAACTCTGCTAGAATGAGCGAAGTCATAGCTTTTAAACCTAAATCAAAAAATATCATGACCGCAAAATTTCATTTAACTAAAGATCTAAACTCTACTAAAGCTGATTTAATCATAGTTGGAGCTTATCAAGAAGATTTTCCTAAAGACAAAGAACCTGAGTTGAATGGTTTTTTAAATGAAATTAATGACGCTTGCGAAAATGGCTTAATTCAAATAGCCAAACTGGAAGCTTTTGAAGCCAAACTTGGTAGTTTATTGGTTTTTCCGATTTTTAATAAATTAAAGGCTGAACGTGTTTTAATCGTTGGTTTGGGTTCAAAAAAAGAATTAAACAATTTAAATCAAATTCGTAAAGCCTGTTCTATTGCTATTCGTAGAGCAGATTCATTGAAAGCTAAAACCATAAATTTTGAGGTGTTTGGCCTAGAAAATAAATTAGATATTGCCCAAATCTCCCGTGCTATAGCTGAAGTTACCTTGCTTGCGCCTTATAAATTTGATAAATATTTAAGCCAAAAAGACGAAAACAAAAAATTTATGGGCATTGAAACTATTAATTTAATTGTGCCTTCCACCGCCGCTGAAAAGCAAATTCAAGCCCAATTAGAAAAAGCTTTAATTTCGGCCGAAGCTGTTTTATTGGCTCGTGAACTGATTGCGGAGCCGCCTAATATTGTAAATCCCGCATATTTAGCCGAAACGGTTCAAAAAATTGTTAAAGAAAGTTCTCAGACTGGGCTAACTTTGAAAATTTTAAATAAAGCCGACTGCGAAAAACTTGGTATGGGTGCTTTCTTAGCGGTTGCTCAAGGTTCTGCTAATGAACCTAAATTTATACATTTTCATTATAAGCCTAAAGTCAAAGCTAGCCAACATATTGCTTTTGTCGGTAAAGGCATAACCTTTGATTCAGGCGGATTATCGCTTAAACCAGCCAAGGCCATGGAAAAAATGAAATATGATATGGCTGGCTCTGCGGCTGTTATTGGCTTGATAAAAGCAATCACAAAATTAAATTTACCAATCGAAATTACCGTCATGGTGGCCGCTTGCGAAAATATGCCAAGTGGCACAGCTTATAGACCGGGCGATATTTTAACCTCTATGAGCGGTAAAACAATGGAAATTAATAATACCGATGCCGAAGGTCGTGTTACATTGGCCGATTCGGTTTATTATGCTTGCCAACAAAAACCAACCGCCATAATTGACATTGCAACTTTGACGGGCGCAATTGTGGTGGCTTTAGGTGAAACGGCGGCTGGTTTAATGACAAATAATAGTGAGCTGGCAAATAATTTAAAACAAGCTTTTGAAGAGGCTGGTGAGCGAGTTTGGGAAATGCCAATGTATGATGATTATGAAGAATCGGTGGTTAAAGGCACAATTGCTGATATGTTAAATGCTGGTTCGGGCGGGCAAGCTGGTTCGCAAAATGGAGCCATGTTTATAAAACAATTTGTCGGTGAAACGCCTTGGGTACATCTTGATATTGCGGGCACTTGTTGGCCAGAAAAAAGAGACACACATTTTACGCCAAAAAACAATCCTGCTGGCTTTGGTGTGCTTGGTTTTATTAAATATTTAGAAAATTTAAGCCAGTAAAGTTGGCATATAAAAAAGCCGCTTAATTCAAATTCTTTCTTGGTTGAATTTATTTATTGCCAAAATAACTGCGCAAGCAAAAAGAGCTATTAAAAATAATAAACACTAGCTTTTTTTAGGAATGTTTGATAATTTTATGTAAGTAAGCACTTGCTTGCAGACCAAAGCAAATTCCAAAAAAATACCCAATATAAAAGCTAAAAATTCACTTGGAGAAGTATTTGCGTGAAAAAACCTTTAAAAATAATTTTGTTAATATTAATTATTGGTGGCGGACTTTTGTATTGGGCAAATAACCAACAAATCAAAGATAATTTAACTGTCTCTGGCACGGTACAAGCCTCTGAAGTGCAATTTGGTTCTAGGCAAAATGGCCGTGTAAGCTCTGTATTTGCCACAGAAGGCCAAAAATTAAAAAAAGACCAGCCCATACTTGTTTTAGAAGCTGACGAAATAAAAGCCCAAATTCAGGCTATGAAAGCCAATATTCAAGCCCAAAGAGAATATATTCGTGAATTAACAAATGGAAATCGCCCTGAACAAATTGCCTCAGCCAGAGCTAATTATCAAAAAGCAAATGCCGAATATCAGCTTTCAGCCAATGGTTACAGACCAGAAGAAATAAAAGCGGCTCAAGCGAGTATGCAATCAGCCGAATCAGAGATGAATAGAGCCAAACAAAATGCCAATCGCCGTGAAAACCTATTTAAAGAAGAATTAATTTCAAAGGATCAAGTAGAAATTGCCCAAAACCAGCTTATAGTGGCAACTAAACATTTTGAAGAGACCAAGCAAAATTATCAAAAATTGGCTACTGGCTTCAGAAAAGAAGAAGTTCAAAAAAGCCTTTATTCAGCACAAGCCCAAAAAGCCAATTATCTCGACTTAGCCCAAGGCACTCGACCCGAAAAACTAGCCGCCGAAAAACAACGTTTAGCCTCATCTGAAGCCCAGCTTGCTGAATTAGAAACCAAACTGGCCGAACTTACCGTAATTTCGCCTTGTAACTGCGAGTTAAGTGAATTTGAAATTGAGCCGGGTAGCTTGGTTTTGGCCAATCAGGTTATGGGAACTTTGATTAATTTGAATGATTTATGGGTTGATGCTTATTTGCCTCAAGAAGTTTATGGCCGTGTCTGGCCGAGCGATCCAGTCGAAATTCAATCATTAACTTATCCGAATAAAAAGTTTATTGGCCGAGTTAAATTTGTTGGGCTAAAAGCCGAATTTACGCCCCGCAATATACAAACCATTGAAGGCCGAAAGCAAGAAGTTTTTAAAGTAAAAGTATCCATTAATAATGACCAGAGGCTCTTTAGACCGGGTATGGATTTGGATTTGAGATTTAATTTTAGAAAGGAAAAAGTATGAGAAACCCTGTTCCAAACCGTAAAATGATTAAACATCAAAAAGCGCATTTTATTACAATTTGCACTTATAATCGCCAAAACCTTTTTGGACAAGTGAAAAATGGCAAAATGCGCTTAAATTCAGCTGGCAAAATAATCAAATATTGTTGGCTAGATCAGCCCAAACTTCATAATGAGCTTATTTTAGATGAATTTGTAATTATGCCAAACCATCTACATGCCCTTGTTTTTATACAAAACCCTAATTTATTAAAAAACGATTTAAGCTTAATTTCAGCTTCATCAGATAGTTCTCAAAAAATATTTCAGATTATGCATGAATTTAAAACTTGCTCAAGTCTCTTAATTGCTAGTCTTGAGAATATAGAACCTAATTTAATTTGGCAAAAAAACTATACTCAAAATATTGTCCAAAACGATTATGAGCTAAATTACACTCGCCAATATATTGTTAATAATGCTTTTTCTTGGGATTTAGACCCCGAAAATATGGCTAAAGAGGTCATTTTATGAGTGAATCTGTGATTGTTGCGGATAATTTAACCAAAGTTTTTGGCTCTAAAACAGTTGTAGACAAAGTTTCTTTTGAAGTAAAGCGTGGTGAAATTTTTGGCTTCTTAGGCCCAAACGGCTCGGGCAAATCAACTGTAATTCGTATGCTTTGTGGCCTATTAAAACCAAATGAAGGAAACGGCTTTATTGAAGGGGTAAGTGTAATTTCTGAAGGAGAAAAAATTCGCCGTTCTGTCGGTTATATGTCGCAAAAGTTTGGTCTTTACCCAGATTTAACCGTTAAGCAAAATATGGAATTTTATGGCGGCATTTATGGTGTATCTGGAAAACATCTTGAAGAGCGCATGAATGAATTATGTGAACGTACAAATTTAAGACCTTATTTGCAAAACAAAGCCGAAACTCTCTCTGGTGGCTGGAAACAAAGATTAGCCTTAGCCTGTGCTTTATTACATAAGCCTTCGGTTTTATTTTTAGATGAGCCTACGGCTGGAATTGACCCCGTTGCCCGTCGTGAAGTTTGGGATTTGCTTTTTGATTTATCGACTGAAGGAATGACAATGCTTGTAACCACTCATTATATGGACGAAGCCGAGCGTTGCCACCGAGTTGGTTATATTTATTTAAGCCAAATGATTGCGATTGGTAGCTTGGATGAGTTGATTAATATGCCAGACTTACAAACCATTGGTTATAAACAAATTATAATTGCCGGCGACCCGATTATGGCTATTTATGGCTTGTTGCGTACACAGGCTGATATTCACGATTTAACGCTATTTGGCAAAAACTTGCATTGTTCAATTTTAATTCAAAGGCCAATAGATGAGTTTAAACAACAAATTTTAAATAATACAAATTGCCAAAATCTTGAGATTAAAGATAGCAAGCTTAGTTTAGAAGATGTTTTTGTGATTTTAACCAAAAGGCAAGCCAACCGAGAATTATGAGGTATTACAAACAATTATGAATTTTTGGACGCGTGAAGTTAAACCAGTTTTGCTTAAAGAGTTAATTCATATTCTGAATGATACCACTACTTTGCGTATTGCCGTGATTATTCCTTTGTTTCAGCTTTGTATTTTTGGTTTTGCGATTAATAATGAAGTACGTGATGTGCCAACCTATATTTTTGACCAAAGTCGTTCTCAGGCTTCTTTTGAATTGGTTGATAAAATGCAGGCCACAACTTATTTTAAAATCAAAAAATATGTTTATTCCAAAGATGAATTAATGGATTCATTGGTTGGTGGCAAAGCCAAAATAGGTTTAGCAATTCCGCCAGATTATGGGCGCAAACTGAATACTCACCAAAAAGCTACTGTGCAAATTTTAGTAGATGGCTCCGATTCAACCGTGGCAAATCAGGCCGCTGGAGCTATTCAACAATTGGGCTTTGCTTTATCCGCTGAAATTATAAATAAAACAAAACAAGGCTCACTGCCAGCCCAAACAAGCAATATCGAAATAAGACCACGTTTTTTGTTTAATCCAAATTTGCAAACGCCTTTTTTTATAATGCCCGCTCTGCTTGGGATAATTGTGTTTTTGGTAACTTCTTTTTTATGTTGTCTTTCAATTGTCAAAGAAAAAGAGAGAGGCACTTTAGAACAATTATTAGTAACGCCGCTTAGTCCTCTTGGCTTGATGATTGGTAAAATAATTCCTTATATTGGTATTGGACTTATGGATTTTAATTTGAGTTTATTTTGTATGTTTGTAGTTTTTGGTATTCCCGTTCGAGGTAGCCTTTTATTGCTTGAATTGGCGATTATAATTTTTATGTTTTCGGCTTTGGGCTTAAGTTTAATAATTTCAACTATTGCCGAAAATCAGGCTCAGGCGGCTCAACTTATGCAAATGTCTTTATTGCCTTCGATTTTTTTATCTGGTTATGTTTTTCCTTTTGACTCTATGCCGCTTATATTCAAGATTATCGGTTATTTATTGCCCGTTACCCATTTTGTAGAAATTTCACGTGGCATTATTTTAAGAGGAGCCAGTTTTCATCATTTAATTGTCTCACTGGGGGTTTTATTGCTTTATGGTTTAATTATTTTTGGTATTAGTGTGCGTTTATTCAAAAAGGAGATCGCCTAATGCCACGCCGTAATGCTCGTACTAAAATTCTAGAAGCCTCTTTTGAAGCCTTTACTCAATTTGGGTATCAGGCCACAACTACGCATAATATTGCCCAAAAAGCCAAAGTAAATGAAGTAACTATTTTTAGACTTTTTGGTAATAAACAAAGCTTATTTGCGGTAGTTTTAGAAGAATTTATAATTGTGAAAACCATTCAATCTCTTGATGAAGACAAGCTTTTTGAAAAACATAAAAATAATGCTTTAGGTTTTTTTGAGGAATTAGGTAGTTTAAGTTTTAATTATTTTAAAGAAACTTTTCCGTTTATTAGAATGCAAATGATGGAAAAAGCTCTTGGAAAGCTTGATAAAGAAATTTTAGATCGTATTTCGCAAATTCCGATTCATTCTCAGCAAAAACTAACTTTGATTTTTCAAAAATGCGCCCAGCTTGGCTGGATTCAGGCCAGAGAATCATATGATCCGCTTTTGATTTCTTTTTATGGACCTTTTACGTCTTATTTGATGAATAAAAGTAATTTTGGCGATTTAATTTTTAAGCAATCTGATGAATTCATGGTGAAAGAGCTGGTTCAAAATTTTTTAAAAGGTTGTTTGATTTAAAAGTAATCGAAAGAGAAGAGATAACAAAAAAGGGAAACACCTCAGAAAATCAAATTCATTCAATTCAAAAACCAGACTTGCAAAGAAAGTATTTTGATTTAACACCAATTATTATTTTTGCAATTGCTGGTTTTGCTGTGCCTCGTTTCATCGGCCTTGGCACAAATGACACCTTGCTTTATATTATTGGTGGAATTGCTTTTGTGGTCTTTATGGCCTTTAGTCGTCTTATGATGAAGGCTTGGAGTGGTTAGCTTAAAATAAGTCTGAATGAGAACCAGTTCTAATTAAAGTTAATATTTTATTTTCTTTATCCATTCGGTATAAAAGTAGCCAATCTGGCTCTAAATGGCAATCTCTAATTCCTTTTTTATTACCTTTTAATTCGTGATCTTTATATTTTTCTGATAATATTTCACCGTCCAAAAGCTTACTAACTATATCTTTCAAAAGGTGTAAATTTTTACCCTGTTTTTTGATTTTTTTAATATCATTTTTATACTGGCTTGTTTGATGAGGTGTATACATTGAAAGCTTAATCCCAAGAGGCAAATAATTCTTCTTTCGAGTTAAATTTTGTTAAATTTCTACCTTTAATAGAATCTTCAATAGCTTGCTTAGTCTTGGCATTTGGAGCTTTTACTTTAAATGGTAGTTTTTTTTCAGTTCTCAATTGTTTGGCTAACATTGTAATAACCTGAGTCCAGTTTACACCCATTGAATCAAGAATCAAATCAACTTCTTCTTTCAAATCTGGCTCTATTCGTGCCCTTACGGTTGCTGTTTTTGCCATTATTTTATTTGATAAACTTATTTATTATTGTACCACAAACGGGCTACAAAAAACAAACAATAGTTTAAACCATGAAAAAATCATTTACTTACTTTTTATTTATTATTTTTCTTTCTCAATCAGCTTGTAAAAGCCCAATCAATGGTTTTATTAAACGAATCATCCAAACAGGTGGTTCAGATGGAAAACTCAATATTGAACTTCTAATTGAAACAAATAGCTAAGAGTTAGAAGAAAAAACCGAAGCTACAACAAACTGACAGCAAAATGCTAACATTCGGCTAATAATTAATTGGGAAAGCACTTTCTTTTTTTCCTTTTTGGGTGGGTATGTTTTCATCAAGTGATCATGTTTTTTCGGGAGCCAATGGATGTCTAAATTTTTCAGGTTAATTCTGCTTTGCTTATTTTTAACCAATCAATGCCTGTGTGCCCCTGTAGTTGATCCAAATGCTCCAATTCAGTTTAGGCCTTCGGTGCTGGCTTTGCCGAATAAAGTTACCGTCCTAAACATTCCTACTCCCAATTCAAGCGGTCTTTCACATCTTAAATTTAAAGAGTTTTCCGTTTTAGCCGATGAATCACTCGTTTGGAATAATTCAACTACGGCTGGCTCTTCAGTCTTGGCTGGTTTGCTTGATCCTAATTTGAATTTATTATTTTCTGGCTCTGCGAGCACTATATTGAATGAAGTTACTAGCCTTGGTTTTCCTTCTGCTTTGAATGGCAAGTTTGAAATCTTCGGCCAAAAAGCTCATCTAATCATCATTAACCCAAGCGGTCTGTCAATTAATGGGTCTAGTTTTATCAATACGGCTTCGCTGAATTTTGTCGCTGGAACGCTAAATCCTGATTATTCGGGAATGTTTAATAAACTGTGTCAATTCAAAAATAGTAAAATAAGTTGAATAAATGAGGAATTGACAATGAAAACAGAAACAAAAAAGAAATTTGATAACTTTGATATTCATAAATTTCACAAA
>CANLTT010000048.1 GCA_947494115.1 Candidatus Caenarcanales bacterium | reverse complement strand
TTTAGCTGGTTCTATAAATTATTTATTTGCAAATTGGCGGCATGTTTTTTTTATCGGAGCTTTGCCAGCACTTTTAGTAATTTGCCTGCGCTTAACTCTCAAAGAATCAGACCGCTGGGAAAACCACGAAAAAGAAAATATGCCAATTAAAAAAATTTTTCAGGCCAAATATCAACATAATTTATTGACTGGTAGTCTAGCTTTCACGGGTTTATTAATTGGTTATTGGGCTTCTTTGTCGTGGATTCCAGCTTGGATTGATAGTTTATTAAATTTATCAAATACAAGCTCACAGAGAGGCATTATTACAATGTTTCAGGGTTCGGCGGCTATTTTGGGTTGCACCTTGGCTGGCTTTGCTTGTGATAAAATCGGTCGCCGTAAAACGCTCATTATAAGCTTTGCTGGCTGTTTTTTAGCTTCGCTACTTTTATTTGGTTCTAATTCGGTTTTTAGCTTAATTATTTATTGGGAAACCTCTTTACTGGGCTTTTTTATTGGTTTAGCGCAAGCTTCTATGTATATTTATTTACCCGAACTTTTCCCAACCCAAATTAGAGCCACCGCTACAGGTTTTTGCTTGAATATTGGCCGCCTGTGTACGGTTTTTGCGGTTCTTGCGATTGGCCCAGTGGTTAAAGTTTTGGGCGGTTATGGCTGGGCGGCTCTGGTTTTTGCTTTTGCCTATTTAATAAGTATGATTACTAGCTTTTGGAGCTATGAAACACAAGGCCAAAATTTACCAGAATAAACCCGAGAGACTGACTATAATTTTTGAAAAGCCATATTATTAGTTTGAGGAAGGCCTTTTTTGGCGGTTGCAGAGATTTCTTGTTGCCGAAAATTTACCCCAGAAAAAATCTCATATTCTTCGAGGCTACGCTTTTGACCCAAATCATAAATTTCTAAATTATGGCTATGGCTTAAATCAAGTCTGAATAATTGTCTAATGCGCTCTCTAGACTGGGTTTCTAAACGATACCATTCTGAATCTGTTTCCCAGTGCTTTTTAGACTCAGAGCGAGTATAGTAATGGTAAAAAACGATTTTATGCGGATGAAAAATATCCCAGCCATGAGTCCAAGCACGCACCGAAAGAGATACTTCTTCGCCGTTAAAATATAAATAAGGGTCATATGGAACTTCTAGGTAAAACTGGCGAGAAGCAAAAATAAAGCCGCCCGCAATAAACATTCCTAATTGTGGTTCGGTATATTCATACAGACTATCAGCCGCAATCAGACCCAAAATACCATGTTCATTAAAAAAATTAGCGGCCAAGCGATTAGCAACATAACCAGGGGGAATCTCATTGGGCGGTATATAAGGTGCGGTATAACCCGAAAGAAGCGGCTTAGAACTTGGGCACTGAAACAAAAGATCAAGCAAAATACTGTCCCAATCAAAATTAAAACGATGATGGCTGTCCAATTGCAAAATAAAATCTTCATCATAAAGCAATTTTTGCCCTAAAGAACGTGCCCAACAAGCACCCAAAGATTGATTTGCATTTATTTCAATTATTTTGCAAGGCAATTCTTTGAGTTGTTTGGTAATTTCTTCATCTTCAGGTAAGGCTTGCCAAACGACACCAAAGGTTAAATTTTCGGGGCAACTAGCTTTAGCAATCGCATCTTTGATGGTTGGAATAATTTCTGGATCACGGTAAGCGGCAATGCTTATAAAAATTTTGGGTTTAAAAAACTTTAAAGGTGAAATTACCGAAAAAGAATTTGCAGATTGTGTTCTTTGTGTAATTTTGGCTACCGCCGCTGAAGCCGAAAATTTCCAGTTTGGCATATAAAAGTAAAAAGAATAAACTAATAATATTTATTCCCAATTTGGCTTGGTATTTTTTAATTTGGCAAACCGATATTAATTAAGTACGTG
Organism: Candidatus Caenarcanales bacterium; assembly: GCA_947494115.1. Lineage (GTDB taxonomy): Bacteria > Cyanobacteriota > Vampirovibrionia > Caenarcaniphilales > Caenarcanaceae > CANLTT01. Next base: position 11,476 of record CANLTT010000048.1, on the reverse strand, counting down.
TATAAAAGAAACAAGGTATATTTTTCCAACTCTGGGTTGCTGACTTCTGAGGTATACCTTCGTGGCATACTTGTGCACGCCGACCCCTAAAACCCCGCTTGCTTAAAAAGCTGTCTAGGAGATAGGATTTTTTTCGCTCCGCTATTCTGAAACTTCGGACAATATCTTGGCTCAAGTGAAATAAACCCTACCCAAAGCCGCTGGAGTTTACAAGCACAAAACTTTTACTTTCTGGCTGAGCTTGAACTCAAAAAAATAAAAATGGTACGAGGGAGACTCGAACTCCCGACCTGAGGGTTATGAATCCTCCGCTCTAACCAGCTGAGCTATCGTACCTTAAAAAGAGCCTCTGGGGTATTTATTTATTGTGCCAGAATAGCTCTTAATTTAGCAAACTTAGACAGTTACTAATCGGGTTGGATCAATTTGTACACTGCCGCCCATTGTAGAGCTAACATAAACCGAAATAACATAAATGCCTTTGGCTCCAGATGGCTTAACCTTTTGAATTGTATCGAGAGAAGCTTTCAAATTGGTTAATAAATCGGCGGGCGCAAAAGAAAGTTTGCCAATTGGAAACTGAACAATGGCTCCGTCTTTTTCGGCTCTAAAACTAACTTGCTGGCCGAGTTTAATGCTTTTAACGGCTGGGCCAATATCATTTGTTACGGTACCATCTTTGGGGTTTGGCATTAAACCTTTAGGCCCCAAAACACGACCAAGTTTACCTAAATCCCTCATCATGTCTGGAGAGGCCAATAGTTTATCAAATTCTAAAAAGCCATCTTCAATTTCTTTTATAAAATCTTGAGCACCAACTTTATCGGCTCCAGCTTCAATAGCGGCTTTAGCATTATCACCTTGAGCAATAACGGCCACTCTCACTTTTTTACCAGTTCCAGCTGGCAAGCTAACAGTGCTACGAACTTGCTGATCGGCTTGTTTTGTATCTATGCCTAATTTAACGGCAATTTCGACGGTTTGGTCAAATTTGATTTCAGGCATACTCTTTAAAAGCTCAATAGCCTTATCACCAGCTATTTTTTTGCTTGCATATGGAGCTAAAAGCTCTTTGATTTTTTGTTTTCTTTTAGAATTTTTACGATGCGACATTTTTTAAACCTCTATTGTAATTCCCATACTGCGGGCTGTTCCCGTAATGATTTTTTCGGCGGCTTCAATATCATTGGCGTTCAAATCTGGCATTTTAACTTCGGCAATTTCACGCAATTGTATTTTGGTTAAATGACCAACTTTAATTTGATTTGGTTTTGCAGAGCCAGATTTAAGAGCTAATTTTTCTTTGATTAGAATAGAAGCTGGCGGTTTTTTGATGATAAAGGTAAAAGATCTATCTTTAAGATTGACCGTGATAATAACTGGAAGTAATAAACCAGCTTTTTCTCCTTTGGTTGCCTCATTAAACTTTTTGCAAAAATCCATAATATTTACGCCAGCCTGTCCGAGTGCTGGACCAATTGGCGGGGCTGGGTTCGCTTGACCAGCGGGAATCTGCAATTTGATGTTCTTAAACTGCATTCCCTCTGGAATACCACCTTTTTTAGTTGCTGTTTTTCCTTTAGACACGATTTTTAAAAAATTTTTACCAGAAAGAAGCTAAAGAATATCAAATTTTCTTCAATTAGTAAATGGCTTATTTAAATGTTTAATGCCAAAATAAAAAAATGCAGATTTTAGGCTATTTTTTAGCAATTTTAATTGGCTTGAGTATTGGCTTAATTGGAGCTGGCGGTTCTATTTTGACGGTTCCAGTTTTAAATTATATCTTTCAAATGCCAGTTTCTGAGGCCATGCCAACCAGCTTATTAATTGTCGGAATGACCAGTTTATTAGCTTTGATTGAGCATTGGAAAAAAGGCAATGTCAATTTAAAAACAACTTTAAGCTTTTTACTTTTTAGCTCTCTTGGTGCTTGGATTGGAGCAAAAGCAATTATTTTTTTCGCCCCTAAATTACGCTTAATTATTTTTATTATTTTAATGCTAATTGCTGGTGTGGCCATGCTTTTGCGCAAAGAATCTTCGGTTAAATTGCCAGCCAAACAAAATATTTATTTAATTGCTTTAGTTGGGACTTTTATTGGTTTTTTAACTGGCTTGGTCGGTATTGGTGGCGGTTTTATGATTGTGCCAGCTTTAACTTTATTATTAGCTTTCCCGATTGAACAGGCCATTGGCTCTTCTTTGTTTATAATTGCCACTAATGCTTTTATTGGTTTGAGCGCAAGCCACCTAAAAATTGATTTACCAAAAGCCTTTTATTTTTTCTTGTGCACGGCTTTAGGCACTTTATTAGCCAAAACTTTAAGCCCCAAAATAAATGCCCAAGGCCTAAAAAAAGGTTTTGCCATTATGGTCATTTGCTTGGCCATTTTTATGCTTATTAAAGAGTTTTGGGTTTTTTAGAAAGTTTATTTAGCAATTCCTAAACGGTGATGATCTAAGAAATAAAGCAAAGTTAAGCCAAGAAAACCCCCAACCCCCTGAAAAGGGGCTTTCAGAGAGAGGAGTTTAGCATTGGGGTTCTTCTTTTAAACAAAAAAAGAAAAGAATATAATCATTGAGTGCCCCTCCTCAGGGCTCTGGCCGTAAGGCTGGGGTTTCTTTCTTGATTCTTGAGGTTTTTTATTTTTAGAATTCCTAAACTCTTAAATTAAGCCAAGAAAACCCCCAACCCCCTGAAAGGGCAGGGATTTTGCATGAGTTAAAGTATTTTAATTGGGTGAAGAAGCCTCTCTCCCCAGCCCTCTCTCCTAAAGGAGAAAGGGGGTATGAAGCGTTGGATGACTCACTTAAAACAAGAGAAGCAAAAGAATTTTGAATTAAACAGAAACAAAAACTCCCCTCGCCTTTAGGAGAGGGGCTGGGGGTGAGGCTTTTCAAACTCATGCAAAATCCCTGCCTGAAAGGGGGCTTTCTGAGAGACTCATTTCAGTGGGTTGTGGTTTTCTTTAAAGTTCTTCAAAAAACAAGCTCTCTTAATCAGTTGTGTTATGAGTTCTCGAAGTTTGCTGTAATTTTATGAATAGTTTCCTGTTTCATAATTATTTTTTATAAATTAATTTTGGTTTAATGAATTTGGTTTAATGTTTGTATATTTCAAAAATTCAGGATCATCCTTCTCATTGTAGTTTGGATTCTTGTATCTATAATTAATTTCTTTAAACGGGGATTTGAAATTTTTATACCATTTAATTCCTTTAAATTTACAAATTATAATTGGCTTTGTATCTTCACTATCTCCCTCTTGTCTCACATATTCTATCCAGTCAAAAGGAATCAAACCTATAGGAATATTTTCATCACTTGGAATTAAAATAACTTGAACACCATATTCAGGAATAATTGTATAAATTTCAGCTCCTTGTTTATAGTATGTTGCATTTGTGCTATCCTCTCTGAGTGGGTGATATTTCGAAACATCAGAAAGAATCACACTTTTGTAAATGGATAATTTTTTAATCTCTTCTATAATTTTTTGTTCATGTTCAAATTTTTCTTTTACTGATAGTTGTTTCGTAAGTTTATAAATCCAAAACGCAATAAAACAGCTAGCAATAATACTTATTGTCGTGAACATATTATCCCACAAATTAAAAACGAAATTTATTTCCATAATTATTTTTCACTATTATAAAACCCCTCATTCAAAAAAGCTTTGACTCGGTGTAAAGTATTTTTTATCCCTGACTACGGTACAAAAGTTTGAAGTGTCGATTGAGAAAGCTGTTTCCTAAAGAATTTCACCTTCAAACCCCCAACCCCCTGAAAGGGGGCTTTCAGAGAGAGAAGTTAAACATTGGGGTTCTTCTTTTAAACAGCAGAGAAAAAGAAGATAATCATTGAGTGCCTCTTCTCAGGGGACACCGTAAGGCTGGGTTTTTTTCTCAATTCTTGAGGTTTTTTATTTTTAGAATTCCTAAACTCTTAAATTAAGCCAAGAAATTTATTTTTAGAATTGCTATGAATTATATTTTAAACCCGCCCAAAATCATCAGACAAACGCTCTATATCGTCTTCACCAAAATAAGTGCCAGTTTGAATTTCAATAAAAACCAAAACTTCATGCTCGTCTGGGTTTTGAATGCGGTGGGCGGCTTGCAAAGGAATATCGATCGCCTCACCAGCTTTAAGTTGAATTTCTTGCCCTTCTAAAGTTACACAAGCTCGACCTTGCACAATAAACCAATGTTCGGCTCTTTGTTTGTGCTTTTGATAGCTTAAGCGACATTTAGGCAAAACTTCAATGCGCTTAAGCTTAAAATTGGGCTTATCTTGCAAAACTTCGTAAAAACCCCAAGGCCTTTTATTATTTTCGGCTGTCATGTTTTTATGAAGAGCTTTTTGTAAGTTCGGGGGCAATTTCTTCGTCAAGAGGTTCTTCGCTGTTGGCTGGCTTTGCGAAAGGTTTTCCTTTGGTGAAAATTAATTTTTCGGCTTTTTCGTCCATCGTAACTTCAATTGTTTCACCCGAATTAAACTCTTTACTGAGAATTTTTTCGGCTAAAATATTTTCAAGCTCTCTTTGAATAACCCTTAAAAGCGGTCTTGCGCCATCACGGGAAATCGTTTCACTGCCTTCGACTTGTATGCCAATTCCAGGTCTGTCATTTGTTTGCGATTCACGGCATAAAAAGTCTTTAGCTTCACCCGAAATTTCAAAACCAATTTCTTTGTCTTTAAGGCGATGAACCAAATTAGCAACCATTAAATCAAAGATATGCGCTAAATGCTCTTGGTTTAGGCGGTGGAAGACAATAATTTCATCAACCCGATTTAAGAATTCTGGCCTAAAGGTTCTTTTCATTTCTTCCATCAATTTAGCTTGCATACGTTTATAACGCTTGTCTGGCTCAACCGCTTCTTCAGAAGAAAAACCCATTTGTCTATCATTTTCAATTGAACGTGCGCCAACATTAGAAGTAAGAATAATAATTGTATTTTTAAAACTAACCACTCGGCCTCTAGAGTCAGTTAAGCGACCTTCATCCAAAATTTGCAACATTATATTAAAAACGTCTGGATGCGCTTTTTCGATTTCGTCAAATAAAACCACCGAATAAGGTCTACGACGTACTCTTTCGGTTAATTCGCCACCTTCACCATAACCAACATAACCGGGAGGAGAACCAACTAAGCGGCTTGTGGTGTGTCTTTCCATAAATTCGCTCATGTCTACTCTTATGATGGCTTCTTCTGAACCAAAGAAAAATGAAGCCAAAGCCTTAGCAAGTTCGGTTTTACCTACGCCCGTAGGGCCAGCAAAAATAAAGTTACCAATTGGGCGATTAGGATTTTTTAGGCCAACTCGAGCACGTCTTATGGCTTGACTAACCGCTTTTACAGCTAAATCTTGGCCAATTACACGTTTATGCAAAGTTTCTTCCATATGTTGTAGTTTAGAAGATTCTTGCTCTGTTAGCTCCCCAACAGGAATTCCAGTCCAGCGACTGACAACATTAGCAATATCGGTTTCGGTAACAATTAAAGGTTTTGCGTCTGCTGTAGCTTTTTCACGGATTTCACGACGCATTTCATCTAATTGAGTCATAAAATCGCTTTCTTCATCACGTAAATTGGCGGCTTTTTCAAAATTTTGATCTCGCACAGATTGTTCTTTTTCACGGCGCACCTGCATGAGTTTACGTTCTATTTCTTTGCCTTCGGGTGGTAAAGTATTAATTTTTAAACGCACATATGAACTGGCTTCATCAATCAAATCAACGGCCTTATCTGGTAAAAAGCGGTCAGCAATATAACGCTCCGACAAAATAGCGGCCGCCGTAAGAGCTTCATCCGTAATAGTTAAATTATGATGTTGTTCATAACGTTCACGCAAACCACGTAAAACTTCAATTGTATCTTCCACTGAAGGTTCACCAATATGAACTGGCTGAAAACGCCTTTCTAAAGCGGCATCTTTCTCGATATGTTTACGATATTCTTCAAGAGTCGTGGCTCCAATACAGCGCAATTCACCACGAGCCAAAACTGGTTTTAAAATATTGGCGGCATCAATAGCACCTTCAGCCGCACCAGCTCCAACCAAAGTATGCAATTCGTCAATTACCAAAATCACATTGGCACTGCTACGAATTTCTTCCATAATTTTTTTGAGTCTTTCTTCAAACTCGCCTCTATACTTGGTTCCAGCTACGAGCAAGCCGATATCAAGTTGTATAATACGTTTTTCAAGCAAAATATCTGGAACATCACCATTAATAATTCTTTGCGCTAAACCTTCAGCAATTGCGGTTTTACCAACACCCGGTTCTCCAATTAAAACTGGATTGTTTTTTGTACGGCGGCCAAGTATTTGGATTACACGCTCAATTTCGTTTTCACGACCAACCACTGGGTCTAAACGGCCTTCGGCGGCGGCTTGCGTTAAATTGGTTCCGAATTCATCCAGAGTTGGGGTTTTAGAACGACCAGAGCCAGAACTGCTCGAACTAGTTTGTGAGCCGGCTCCTACTCCAGTTGCAACAGTGCCGCTTTCGCTGAGCATACGTAAAATATTGCTACGGACACGGCTTATATCAATGTTTAAGCTCTCAAGCACTTTAGCCGCAACGCCTTCGCCTTCACGAATTAAGCCTAAAAGTAAATGCTCAGTTCCAATATAATTATGGCCTAATTGTCTAGCTTCATCCCAAGCCAATTCTAAAACTCTTTTGGCACGTGGCGTAAAAGGAATTTCAACTGCTACAAAGCCAGAGCCACGACCAATAATTTTTTCAACTTCAACCCGAGCATCTTTAAGGTTTACGCCCATTTGCTTAAGCGTTTTGGCCGCTATACCAGTTCCTTCGCCAATTAAACCCAATAAAATTTGCTCTGTACCTACAAAGTTATGTCCGAGCCTGCGAGCTTCCTCTTGGGCCAACATGATGACTTTAATGGCTTTCTCTGTGAATCTTTCAAACATTGCTCGCAACCTCTTGAAATGTAAATTAGTTAAATTCCTATAATTAAGCTTAAGGATTAAGTACCCAATTGGCTTTAGTCTAACATCTTTTTTCTAGGGATCTCTCATTAATACAGATTAGTTAGGTTAAACCAAAGTAAATATTCGACTTGTTTTCTGTAGATTTCAACAGCTTAATCTAGGTTAAATTGATTATAAGAAATTTAGCTGAATCTGAGTTTTATATAAAAAGCGAATTTGATTTTTGCAATTTGCCTGAAAAAATTATTTGAGATTTTATGCTCTTCTTTAAATTTAGACAATAAAACCTTAAGAAAAACCATTTATTGTAAATAGTAGATAAGGGTTTTCATTATATTTTGGGGGTTATTTTATGGCTGGTATTAATCGTGGTGGTAGTTTTGCAATACAGGCTGGTGATAAGACAATTGAAGTTCGTGGAGCCGCAGGCAGTAATACTCAAGTAAGCGTTACTAAAGACGGTGGCGTTCAGATCAAGCTTAATAATGACAATAGCAGTGCAGACAGCTTGTTAAAATCAGATAACTACGGAGTTCCCAATCAAAGTTCCTTTAATAATTCAGGGCATCCACTTTTGGCAAATAGCGGTAATGTTAGTTCTACTGCTCCTTCCACTGGTTCTTCTCCTGAAAAACAGATATTCCAATTTTTTACGTCAAAAGGTTATCCACCTCATCAAGCGGCCGCAATTGTAGGTAATTTAAAAGTGGAAAGTAATTTTGACTTAAATACTGTTGGGGATGGTGGAGAAGCTAAAGGAATAGCACAGTGGCATCCAGATCGTCAGCAAAAAATGAAGGAAGTCATAGGCAAAGATGTTTCAGAAGCTTCTTTAGAGGAGCAATTAACTTTTATTGACTGGGAATTGAATAATACCGAAAAAGAGGCTGGAGATAAATTCAAAGCTACAAAAGATGTTGCTACTGCGGCTTCTGTATTTGATGAGCTTTACGAGCGTTCTTCTGGTGAACACAGGGATAAACGTATAGCTGAAGCACAAAAAGTATCAAGTAGTATGGTCTAATGGGCTTCTGGCTAGGCTGATAAAACAATCTCTCTTTTTTAAAGTTGATTTTTATTTCGCAAGCGAGCTATTTTGCTAGAATAAAACTACTTATAAATTGTCAAAATGCTTTTACAGACAGAGCTAGAAGGTGCTTTAACTAAAAAACCAATTTGTGTTCAATTCAAAGAACCCGACACAGAGGGCATTTTCTTTAGTTTTGCAGACAAGAGCCGTTTTCAAGTTCATACTCAAAATATTCTGTCGGCAAACCGAAACACTGTTTTAGGCAATGAAAATAATAGCCTTTGTTTTGTCGAACATTTGCTGGCGGCCGTTAATTTGCTTGGAATAAATAAACTTGAAATTTTGGTTCATGGCTCTGAAATACCTTTAGCTGACGGAAGTGCGGCTATTTGGCTTGATTTATTGAAAGATTGGCCACACAAAGAGACAATTGAACCAAGTTTGGAATTAAAAGAAAATCTATGTGTTTCGGATAATTCTGGCCGAGCAATTTTTGCTTATCCGGCCGAAGATTTTAAATTAACTTATTTGTTTGAATCGCCGATAAATAAAGCCAAAACATGGACAACTTGGAATTTAAATGCTGGAATTGAGGTTTTGGCCAAGGCTCGCACTTTTGCCTCAGAAGAAGAACACCAATTGCTTGGCCTTAAAGGAAAAATGCTTAGTTATAATTCAGATGGCTTTGACTTGCCTCTTTATAGCGAAGATGAGCCAGCTTTACATAAATTACTTGATTTATTTGGCGATTTAAGTTTGACGGGAATTAATCCATTAAAAATAAAAGCTCATTTTGTCAGCCTAAAAGGTGGCCATGCTTTAAATACACAAATGGCTAAGGCTTTGCAGAAAATATTTTAAAGTTTTTTACCGAAATCAATCATGAAAATAATGCCAAATATACACAAAGCGGGTGCGGCAAAAGTGGTTATAATCTGTCCCAGCATACTATCTCTGAAGGCTAAAAAATAATTAAAACTAAAAAGGCCAATTCCTAAAAGCACAAAACCTAATAACATTCGCATTAAATTGGCTCCGCCCACGGCCATTAAAATACCGAGCACAAAAGAGCCAAGCCCTAAATAAGTATGATAATTATTCAAAAAAACATTCTTTGATTCTGCGCTACTAAAAAGCAATGTAAGCCAAAAGCCACAAATCAAAAAAAACAGAGCAATAATGCATTTAATAACTAAAGTTGCCGTGCGAATATTCATAATTTATAAATGCCAAGTTTTTTTAGATTTATAACTTTTTGTTTTTGATTCTTTGTAACAAGCTTAAAGAGAATCAATTGCAATAACCCTAATTTGTCTTCAACCATTTTAAGATGTTTTTATGCATAAAATCTTAAGAAAAACACATGGTATTTTGGGTTTGCTTTTTGGCACTTTTTTATTAATTCAGGGTGCAACCGCTTTTTTATTGGCTTTTGAAGAGCCTCTGGAAAATGCAATCGGGAAACAAAATATTAAATTAATCGAAAAAATTCATAAAGGCCGAATTTATGGTGCTTTTGGGAACACTTATAATGCACTTGTAGGTTTATCTTTGGTTTATCTGTCTGTCAGCGGAATTTGCATGGGCATAGTAATTCTCAAAGCCAAAAACCTTAAAAAATAATTGACTTTAAAAAGACGAACCATTTAAAAATTGAATTGGGCCATTATAACGATTTGTTTTATCGGCGGGGTCTGGCGGTGCATTGGTTCTTTCAAATAAATTAATTTTACCAAATGTAAATAACCAAACCGAACCTTTACCCAAAGTAATAACATCTTTGCCTGCCCCAACCAAAAGTTTGCCACTGCCCATTGCAAGCATATGAGCCAAACCACGATTTTTAACATTCCAGTCTAAGCGTGCATCAACTTGGTCAATGCGATTTTTTAAACTATCTTGTTCTTGATGTAAAGCCCGCACTTCATTTTGTAAATGACTTAATTCTTGTTGGTATTGACTCATAAGCATATTAATTTTGCGCAAATCGTCCACCGAAGCCGAATTAGGGTGAGCTTCAATCCAGCGCATTAATTGGTATAAAGCGGCCGCTTCTTCTTCTCGGGAAATATTTTTTTTGGGCTTAAATGAACCATCTGGATAACCAATCACAATTCCATATTTGCCACTAAGCTCATTAATCGCTTCTGCCGACCAATCTCGGGAAGAAATATCGGTATAAGCTTGTACTGGTTGTAAACCCAAGACCAAACAAAAAATTAAAAAGCTTAACAATTTAGCTCTTAGCTTCTCAAGCAAAACACGAGAGCTAAAAAAGGTTTTGTTTTTAGACAACTGTTTAGGCATAATTAAATTGAAGGTTTTTTATAATTATAATCTTAACTTACAAAATGCGGGCCATGAGAGATTCGAACTCCCGACACTCCGGTTCGTAGCCGGATCCTCTATCCAACTGAGGTAATGGCCCAAATTGTTTGTATAAATTTTAACCTAAACAAACTACTAAATGCCAGATGCTTTAAGATTATAATTCATAAGCTAATGTTTTAGAGTAGAAAAATGAGCATTAAAGATTTATTTAAGTTTAAAAGGCGCAAAAATTTAGAACAAGCCAAGCCTTCACAAGAATTAATTTCGGAGCAAGAGCTTTCAGAGCTGTGGGCACAATGTCCTTCTTGTAAAACTACAATTTATACAACCGAATTAAAAGCCAATTTAATGGTTTGTACTAAATGCGAACATCATTTTAGAATAAGCTCTTACGATCGCATTGAACAAATGATTGACGCTGATACTTGGGAAGAAATTAATGGTTCAATAAAACCAACCGATGCACTTAATTTTGTTGATTTAAAGCCTTATCCTGAAAGTATTATAGGAGCCAAAAAAAAATCTGGGGCAACTGAAGCAATTGTTACGGGCATTGGCAAAATAAATGGCCTTGAAACAGCCTTTGGTGTAATGGAATTTGGTTTTTTAGGTGGAAGTATGGGTTCGGTGGTTGGTGAGCGCATTGCCCGTTTAGCCGAAACCGCCATACAAAAGAAATTACCGGTGGTTTTAATTTCAACTTCGGGTGGCGCACGTATGCATGAAGGACTTTTGAGTTTAATGCAAATGGCTAAAACTTCAAGCGCACTCTTGGCTCTTAAAAAACATAAACTTTTATTTATTTCGGTTTTAACTGACCCGACATATGGTGGCGTTAGCGCAAGTTTTGCCATGCTGGGCGATATTATTATGGCCGAACCTAAAGCCAAAATTGGTTTTGCTGGACCTAGAGTAATTGAAGAAACTATTCGTCAAAAATTGCCTAAAGATTTTCAGACTTCTGAATATTTGCTTAAACACGGCCAAATTGATTTAGTAGTTTCACGCAAAGAGCTAAAAAAAACGCTTGCACAATTGATCAAAATGCATAAATAAAATAAAAAATAAATAAAATAATTTATGAATATTTAACAAAAAAAGAAGAATTTTTGTCTGTGTTTGAAAAGCTTCCAATCGAGAAACAAG
>CANLTT010000047.1 GCA_947494115.1 Candidatus Caenarcanales bacterium | reverse complement strand
CCCTCAAATGCCTCTATTACTTTTTTCCTTAAATCTTTAGAATATGTCATTTTATTTTTATTATTCACATATTCTAGATCTCTTTAGCGGGGGTTTGCTATAGGCTAAAAAAACTAGCGGCTCAAATGCCACAATAATTCTTCTAGAGCCGGTTTTGGTGCGCAAAAAGCTTTAAGTCTATTTTTGGTTTTCTCAATATAAGCCAAAGAAGCCGGATAAGCTTTTTTTTGTTCAATTAAATTTTCGGTTAAAGCGTCCAAAAAATCAATTAAAGAATTTGGAGAATCGGCTATTTGAGCGGCTATTTGGCTAATTTGGAACCAATTGGTGTTTTTCTTGCTCAAAGTTTGTAAAATAATTTCAGCAGTTTCGGCTTGCAAATTGGCCACTGGCACTTGATTTGGAAAATGAATAATTTGGCAACGGCTCACAATGGTCGGCAAAACCGCATTAGCATCATTGGCATAAAGCAAAAATAAAATATTCGGATTAGGTTCTTCTATGGTTTTTAAAAGTGAATTCGCCGATTCAGCAGGCAAAAACTCCATTTCAGATTTTTTTATTAAAATTGTGCGGTAAAAACCAGATTTATATTGCAATTTGCCCAAAAGCTCCTGAACTTGCTTAACCAAAATTACCCCTTTTTTGCTTTTTTCTAAATCTGGCTCCAGAATAATTGGTAGCTCTGGATGATTGTTTTGCATAAGCCAAAGGCAATTTCGGCATTGCTTGCAAGCATTTTTGGTTTCGCAATTTAAAATTTGGGTAAGCTCAATTGCGAAGCTCTCTTTAAGCAGATTATTTGAGCCACAAAGTAAATAGGCGTGGGACAATTTGGCCTTTTGCAATGCGGCTTCAAAAAAAGTACATAAACTTGGTATTTTTTGTTTTAATTCAGCTGAAAACAACGTTTTAATGACCTAAACCGATTTTGCGTTCTTGCAAAGGCACCAATTCATGCATTTTATTATAAGTTTTTTCAAGTAAATGTAAAATTTGTTTTTCATTGAGAACTATTTCGGTTTTGCCAGAGGTTTTTTCGGTTTTGTCAGAACCAGCCGCAGGTTTACCGCTAGCATTAATAAAGGCAATTACAACATTAGTAGCGAGTTCGAGCTTTTTTTGAGAATCAGCAAGTTTATCAGCAGACATTTTTATTAAGGTTTTAGACAAATTAAGTATAACTCTTATGGTCTGGAAGCTGTTTGTATATACTGAGAAGGTTTTTTGTCTAATTGCCTAAAAATTCATATACAATAGTGAATGCTTAAAATTAAACAATGTCTAGTTTTTCTAAAAAAATTATTTTAATTGGCTTTAAAATTTTATTTTCGGCTTTTTGTATTTTTTATTTGATTAATCAATTTGGCGATGAATTCAAGTCTTTGCACTATTCTTTAAAGATTAATTGGTTTTTTATAATTTGTGCTTTGTTTTTATTTGGTTTGTCTCAAGTTGTTTCTGTTATACGTTGGCAAATTTGTTGTAATTGTTTGGGCATTACAGAAGGCAATTCAAAATTTGATTTTGCTTTGGCTAAACTTTATTTAATTGGTTTATTTTGTAATAACTTTTTACCCAGCTCTCTTGGTGGCGATTTTGTGCGAGCCTATTTATTAAAGAAAAAATATTTGCATAGCCGCTGGATTGATTGTGCTGGTTCAGTTTTTGTAGATAGAGCTTTTGGCGTTACGATATTGGCTTGGATTGGATTTATTGCTTTATTTATAATTGAAAAAACCAATTCACTTCTGTCTCATAGCCTTTTAATTGGAATGGGTTTTATTGCTTTAGCTTGTACAATAACAATTTTGGTAAGTTTACAACTCGGCAACTTTGTAAAACTATCAAAAGAAGAATTAAAAGAAGAAGAAGTAGAAGAAGACAAAAAAAGTTTTTTAGAAAGCCTAAAGTTGAAATTTATAGAATTTGCCTTGTCTTTAAATAAAATTCAATCTTCCAAATTTGCTATTTTCGCTTTACTTTTTAGCTCTTTAATTATTCAAGTTTTAGTAAGTTTTTGTTTGCTTTGTCTTTGCTTTGGTTTAGGTTTTAAAATTAAATTTCTTTTTATTTGGATTATGAATCCTTTGGCAACTTTGGGTTCTTTGTTTGCGCCTAGCATAAGCGGTTTAGGCGTGCGTGAAGGCATTTATGCTTATGTTTTTCAGGCTTTGGGTTTTCCAGCCAGCTCTGGCATTATTTTATCTTTAGTATGGTTTTCAACTCTCTTGATTATCAGCTTGCCGGGGGCTTTTTATATGCTCAACCAGAAAAAAATTCCCAGCCAAATACAAATAAATAATCAAATATAAATAAATAATAAAGTTTGCTAAAATATTTTTTTACTTATATTTACAAACCATGACTTATAAAAGAGGTGTGTATGCGTTTCAAAAAAGATAAATCACTTCATAGCAGTCCATTTTTAATAAACTTCTATCTTATCTTTATAGTCGATGAATTTACAGGTTTTACCAGTTGTTAATGGCGTTAATGCGTCCTTAGTTGATCAGCCGTTAATTGCTAGCAATAATATTCAGCCATTTGAGCGCAAAAATTCTGCGTCTTCATCTATTCATGAGGTTTTTCAAGCAAGTAGTTTTAAAGCTGGCTTCAGGCAAATTCAACAAGAAGTTTTAATGCAATTTTTGCCCAAAGCTTTGGTTTCTATTTTGTCTGGTAGATTTGGCATTATTCCATATGAAGCTCTGCTTGAAGGCTCAGAATATATTGGGCTTTATTGTTTTCCAACTTTAATTGCCGCTGGCGGCGCAAAAATAATTAGTAATATATTAGGTCTGCCACATTTTAGTTTATTGGGCAAGCCTTTTCATGAGCTAGAAAGCAGTTTTAAACAAAATAAACCTATTAATAATATTCGCCTAAATAAAAGTTTGTTGGCGAAATGTGCTTTGGGTCAGCTTATGACCTTTATTTTAACGGCGGCGGCTGGTGTGGCGGCTCAACTGATGGCAACCGCACCACGGGTTTTATTTATTGAAAATGTCGCTGGCGATAGCAATTTTTATGCTTTGGCTGGTCTTAATGTTTCTGATGAGCAAAAAGAACAAAGCAAAAAAGATTATGCCACCGCCAAAAAGCATGCTTGGGAAAATTTAAATTGGGGTTTTTGGGGTTTATTGGCTTTAATTCCTTCTGTCTTTGGCTTTACTCACTTGCTGGGGGCTTTTGCCGAAAAATTGCCTTTAGAACGCCTGGCCAAAACTTTTATGCTGAATAAAAACTTTGATATTTCTAAATTTGCAACCGTTTTTAATTTGGCAATTGCGCCTTGGGCATATGGTCGTACGGCTTTAAATTCGGCCGCCAAAGCTGAAGATTTAAATCGTTTATATTTATTTTCTATTCCAGCTGTGCTTTTCTTTCAGCCATTTTTAGAAACTATTTTGACTTTAATTATCGGAAAAACAAATGGTATTTCAAAACCTTTAATGCCTTTAAAAGAGGTTAAAAGCGAAATTAATGCTGGTAAAAGAGAAATCTGGAATATTAGTTTATATAACAAAGAACATTTAATGAAGCAAATGTCGCATTTTGAGCCAATTAAACAAGAAAAA
The DNA here is from genome assembly GCA_947494115.1 of Candidatus Caenarcanales bacterium. Classification (GTDB taxonomy): domain Bacteria; phylum Cyanobacteriota; class Vampirovibrionia; order Caenarcaniphilales; family Caenarcanaceae; genus CANLTT01. Next base: position 9,822 of record CANLTT010000047.1, on the reverse strand, counting down.
ATACTTAAACGAATTGAATTTTTTAATGATAAAGGTGTTTTGGGTTTTGCCTTATTGTGGGGGCTTGCAATTCAGGTTTATAATGTTTTTAATACTAAACATAAACACGCCCAAGAACTTCAGGCCATGAAAAGCGATTCTAAACATTCCAAGAAAAAAACTAATAATTCACTCGATTCTTCCAAAGGTCTGACTTCTCAACAGTTTGCATTAGCTTAAAATATAAATTATGCTTTTTAAAATAAAAAATATGTTACTTGCGCATTTAGACCAAGTTTGCTCTATCGAAGCCGAGGTTTATGCTTTGCAACATTTTTGGACACGTTCTGTTTTTGTAGAAGAGCTAAATAAAGAAAATGCCGCTTATTGGGTGGCCGAAGCCAAAGATGAAAAAGTTTTAGGTTATATTGGTTTAAACCTTATTTGCGCCGAAGGTTTTATTACTAATATTGCCGTGGCTCCAGCTTCGCAAGGGCAAAACATCGGCAATGAACTTTTAAAACATTTAATTATTCAAGCAATTGACTGGAAAATTGAACGCCTAAGCCTAGAGGTCAGAGTTAGTAATTTAAAAGCTCAGAATTTATATAAAAAATATGATTTTAGCGCACAAGGCTTACGCAAAAATTATTATCAAAATGAAGACGGCTTAATATTTTGGACACCGAATATTCAAAGCGAAAGTTATAAAAAATATTTAGATTAAAGCTTTAAAATCTTTTCAAGCAATTGAATTACTGCTGTCCTCCCATCAATTGTAAAATTAGAGAGATTGTATTTTGGGCTTATCTTTCAAAAAAATTTAAAGGCCTTTGTCTTAGTTTTGTTAATAAATTTTTAAGAAAAAGTTAGAAAAATTGTAGAATTTAAATAGTCGTTTGTGAGGTTTACTATGTTTATAGATCATACTAAGGTGGGGATTCAGATTAAAAAGAGAAAGATCAAGTTCACCTATCATAATCCCAAATCTAAACCACCAATTCTTATCACAACCGAAATACAAATTCCAACAAATTTTTCACAACTGCCGAAAGAGAAACAACAATCTTATATCCAATCTTCTTTTAAAGCTTTCTTTGAGACTGTACAAAACTTTCTCTCTCCAACTCCTAAAACCCCCCAGCCCTCTAAAAGAAAATAAATTTAGGCTGGCTGTTTTAGTTGTTTAGACCAATTTACTATTTAGACTTTGGTTTAAAGCTTGCAGAGCCAGCAAATATCCATATGAACCAAAACCGCAAATTTGGCCAAGGCAAACTGAGGCCGTATAAGAAAAATGTCTAAATGGTTCTCGGGTGTGAATATTAGATAAATGCACTTCAATGGCAGGAATTTTAACAGCGGTTAAAGCGTCTCGAATGGCAATGCTTGTATGTGTATAGGCCGCTGGATTGATGATTAAGCCATTTATTTTATTTTTAAAAGCTTCGTGAATATAATTAACAATTTCACCTTCGGTATTTGTTTGTTTGCATTCGAGCTTTATTTGCAGGTTTAAAGCCTCATTTAAAAGTTGTTGATTAATTTGCTCAAGGGTTTCTGAGCCATAAATTTCGGGTTCTCTAAGGCCAAGCAAATTTAAATTGGGCCCGTGAATAACTAAAAAATGTTTTTGCATTATGTAATTTTATTTTATATTTTATTTGTCGGCTAGCCCTTGACTCTATGAATATTTTGCTAAGCTTTAAAATGCTCAAGAAATAAAAAAAATATGGACTTACGCATTGATAAAATTTTCAACCCTAAATCGGTGGCTATTGTTGGGGCTAGCGAAAGACAAGAAACTGTTGGTTATGCCGTTTTAAACAATTTACTTACCATGGGTTATGAAGGGCAAATTTATCCAGTTAATCCTAAACGAGCGCAAATTTTTGGCTGTCAAGCTTATCCGTCAGTTAGTGCAATTAAAGCCGAAATTGACTTAGTGGTCATTGCAACGCCAGCGCATACCGTGCCAAATTTAATTGAAGAATGTGGCAATTTAGGCATTCAATCGGTGATTATTATTTCTTCGGGTTTTGCCGAAATTGGCGAAGATGGCCTAAAGCTACAAAATCAAATTGAACAGGCTAGGCAAAAATACAATATGCGCATTATTGGCCCTAACTGCCTTGGTGTAATCAATCCTGGGATAAAATTGAATGCCAGTTTTGCGGGTAAAATGCCTTATAGCGGCAAAGTTGGTTTTATCTCTCAGAGCGGTGCTTTATGCACTTCGATTTTGGATTGGGCTATTATGCACCATATCGGTTTTAGCAATTTTGTTTCTATTGGCTCAACGATGGATATTGAATTTGCCGATTTAATCGATTATTTCAGCGAAGACCATAAAACCGAAAGCATTATTTTATATGTTGAATCTATCAAAAAACCCGAAGAGTTTATCAAAGCGGTTCGTAAATTTACTAAAAACAAACCTATTTTTGCGATTAAATCAGGGCGTTTTGAAGAAGGAAGCAAGGCGGCGGCTTCACATACGGGTGCTTTAGCTGGCTCTGATGATGTTTATGCGGCGGCCCTTGAAAGAGCTGGAATAGTGCGGGTTCACAAAGTAGAAGATTTAATTAATGTTGCCCAGTCGCTTTCTATGCAAGAAATACCTAAAGGCAATCGTTTATGTATTTTAACAAATGCAGGTGGTCCTGGTGTTATCGCTGTAGATGCGCTAATTGAAAGAGGTGGTGCTTTAGCCAATTTATCAGAAGAAACAAATACAGCTCTCAATGAAGTTTTGCCGCCTTTTTGGAGTCATAATAATCCTGTGGATGTGCTCGGAGATGCTCAAGCAGACCGTTATGAAAAAGCTGTAGACATTTGTTTTAAAGACGAAAATAATGACGCTTTAATGATTATTTTTACGCCTCAAGCTATGTCAGAGCCAGTTCCAACCGCAAGATCGATTTCTCGTTTGGCTAAAAAATATAAAAAACCAATTTTTACTTCGTGGATGGGCGCAGATTATGTAGCCGAAGGCGTGCGTTTGCTTTTAAGTAATGGGGTTCCCAGCTATCCAACGCCAGAGCCAGCCATTGATGCTTTTACTTTAATGCATGGCTACCAAGAATTAAACCGTCAATTAAAGCTTGGCGAAAATCAAACAAATGAGATTAATAATTTAAAACCCGATCTCAAGCCTTATAAACAGCTTATTCAGCAAATTAAAGCCGAAGGCAAACGCAATTTTTTAAACGAAGTTGAAACCAAGGCTTTACTCGAAGAATATAAAATTCCAACCACCAAAACCCAATTAGCAACTTCACCCGAACACGCCGCTCAAATCGCTGAAACCATTGGTTTTCCTGTTGTTTTAAAAATACAATCACCGCAAATTTTACACAAAACCGATGCTGGCGGGGTGATTCTGAGCCTGAAAACGCCACAGCAAGTTAAAGAAGCTTATGCTAAAATTGTGCAAAATGCTCATGAATACGATTCTAAAGCCACTATTGAAGGTGTAACTGTGCAAAAAATGATTAATTCATCTGGTGGAACTGAGCTTATAATCGGCTTAAAGAAAGACCCAGTTTGGGGAGCGGCAATTGTTTTTGGCTCTGGTGGAGTTAATGTTGAGCTTTTGCAAGATAAAGCTATATGTTTGCTTCCACTGAATAAGGCTTTTGCTCGGCAAACTATAGAAAAAACCAAAGTTTATAAATTATTACAGGGTTATAGAGGCCAAGTTGGTGCTGATTTAGATTATTTAGAAAATATTTTGGTTAATTTTGCGCAATTGGTGAGCGATTTTGACGAAATTGAAGAAATCGACATAAACCCACTTGTGATGAAAGGCTCTGAAGGCATTGCTTTGGACGCACGGGTCATTATTTAAAAAGCAACAAAATGATAAAATCTAGACAGAAATTAACAAAACTTTTTATAAATGAACGCAAATTTAGGCAATTATGAACCCGCTCAAGTAGAGAGCAAGTGGCTTGAAATTTGGCAAGAAAACCAAAATTTTGAAATTAAAAGCCCAATTGATGCTAGTTTTGCAATTGCCTTGCCACCACCAAATGTAACAGGCGAATTGCATATGGGGCACGCCTTGAATGATACTTTGCAAGATATTTTAATTCGGTATAGTCGTATGCAAAATGGTTCTGCGCATTGGCAAATTGGTTGCGATCATGCTGGAATTGGCACGCAAATTGTAGTTGAAAAACAGCTTGCTAAAGAAGGCAAAAATAAATATGATTTAGGTCGTCCTGAATTTGAAAAGCTTGTTTGGGACTGGACAAATAAACATCGAGGTAAAATTGAAGACCAAATGAAATTGCTTGGTTGTTCTCCAGACTGGTCTAAAAGTGCTTTTACGCTAAACCCAAATTATGTTCAAGCCGTGCGCAAGGCTTTTTTTGAGTTTTTCAAAGAAGGTTTGATTTATCGTGGCAAACGTTTAATTAATTGGTGTCCAAATTGCTTAACCAGCCTCTCAGACCTTGAAGTTGTGCATGAAGACCGTGATGGCAAACTTTATAAAATTAAATATGCTTTGGTTGAGCCAATTGGTCAAATCGATGAATTAATTATTTGCACTAGCCGTCCTGAAACCTTATTTGGAGATGTGGCTATTGCAATAAATCCAGAAGATGACCATTATAAACCGCTAATTGAGCTAATACAAAAAGGCCAAAATGTAATGGTTTGTTTGCCGCTCACCAATAAACAGATTCCAATTATTTTAAGCAAAACTGTTGAAATTGGCTTTGGAACTGGTGCTCTAAAAATTACGCCTGCACACGATTTTAACGATCAGCTTATAGCGAAGCAATGCCAAGAATTTGATTTAGAAAACCTAAATATTTTTAGTGAAAAAGCTGAAATCCTGCCCTTAGACTTTATTCCAGCCAATATACACCAATTAGAAAGATTTAAAGCTCGTGAAGAAACGCTTAAAATGCTGACTGAGCAAGGTTTATTAATTGAAGAAGAAAAATATAAACAGCCAGCCGCTTTGCATGACCGTTGTGGAACTGTGATTGAACCTTATTTGTCCGAGCAATGGTTTCTATATATGGAATCTTTGGCGCAAGTGGCCATTGAGGCTTTAGAGAGCGGCAAAATAAAGTTTTATCCAGCTCGTTATGGCAAAACCTATTTAGATTGGTTAAATAATATTCAAGATTGGTGCATCAGTAGACAGCTTTGGTGGGGGCATACAATTCCAGTTTATAGCAAACAAATAAACCCCGAAAAATTAATTTTAGATGAAGAAGCTTTGCACCTTGAATTAATGAATGAACTGAGAGAAATCACCAAAAATTTAAATTATTCACTCGAAGTTAAAGGCGATCGCAGGCGGCCAAGCCTAATTATGGGGAAAAAAGCTGATAATGAATATATTTTTGAGCGCACCGCCACAGGAGCACAAATTGTTTTATTGCAAGCTGATCAGGCTTTTGAAGAGCAATTGCAAAAGTTTAATTATATTCCCGAAACTGATGTATTGGACACGTGGTTTAGTTCGGCTTTATGGCCTTTTGCCGCTCAGAACTGGCCTCAGGTGAATAATATAAATAAACCTAGCTGGACTAATGTTTTAATTACTGCCCGTGAAATTATCAATTTATGGGTTTCTCGCATGGTTTTTACCAGTTTAAAATTAACCGATAAATTGCCTTTCACCGATATTTTAATTCATCCAGTCATTCAAACCCCCGATGGTAAGCGCATGAGCAAATCAAAAGGAAATGCCATTGACCCAATTGAATTAATTAATAAATATGGTGCTGATGCTAGCCGTCTCTGGTATTGCTCTGCGGGTATTTTTGCTAATCAAGATTTGCGTTTTCCGGGGCGCAAAGAAAAAGACGGTACTTGGGTTTCGCCTGAAATTGAGAATAAAAAACGTTTTGTGAATAAATTATGGAATGCCGTTAAATTTGCATTACATCATTCAGACAGCCAAAGCCAAGATTTATGGCAAACTAATAAAACCACCTCAGAAATAATTAGTTTAAACCAAAAAAACATAGCTAATATTTGGATTTTAAATGCGTGGAATTGTGCTTTAAAAGAGGCCAAAGAACATTTACAAAATTATCGCTTTGCCGAATATGCTAAAACTCTTGAAGATTTTGTCTGGGACGATTTTTGCGATTGGTATTTAGAAATTGCCAAAATCAATTTAAGCTCTCAAAGCGATGAAAGCAAAACTGAAATAAGACAAATTTTATTTTATATTCTCGAACAAGCTTTGCGGGCTTTGCATCCAATTATGCCTTTTGCCACCGAAGAGCTTGGGACAGCCTTAACACAAGAACAAACTGGTTTAAGTAAGCAAAAATATCCAACCGAGGAAGAATTAGACGCTGAAATAAAAAATATTAGTAATAATGCTCTTGAACAGATTGAAAATGGCAAGCAAATTGTGCAGGCAATTCGTTCAGTTCGGCAAAAAACTTTAGGTTTGGCTCCAAATTATAGCTTAAACTGCCTGTTTGAAGGCCTAAACGAAGAAGCTTGGTACAAACTCGGGCGTAGCCAAAAAAAGGCGCAATTGGCTCAAGACAACACACTTCAAATTATCAAAAAAACTTTTGCAAATAATCTTAAAGTTATTATCGAAGTTCCAGCCGAGGTTGATTTAAAAGCCCGCCAAAATGTTTTAGAAAAAGACTTAAACAAAAAATTAACCGAACAAACTGCAATGAAAGCTCGTGATAATAATGCTGGTTTTTTGCAAAAGGCCTCAGAAGAAGCTAAAGAAGAATTAAAGCAAAATATTAAACTTACCGAAAACGAAATTGCCGAAATTAAAGAAGCTCTTTTGCAAATTTCCCAGCTTGATAAAATTAGTTAAATTAATTAAAAATAAAAATGTCTGAAAACTCAAAATTAAAATTTATTGATTTGTTTGCTGGAATTGGTGGATTTAGAACGGCATTTGAAAGGTCTGGAGGGGAATGTGTTTTTTCTTCTGATTATAATAAATATTCTCAAATAACTTGTAAAGCTAATTATGAAAAGTATTAAATGGAGCGACCCAGAGTTGATTTTAGCTTTGAGATTATACTATCAATTACCTTTTGGAAAAATGCACAGAGGCAATAAAGAAATAATACAACTAGCTAATATCATAGAAAGAACACCCTCAGCGGTTGCAATGAAATTAGTGAATTTCGCTCGTTTTGATACAAATTTAAGAAATAGAAATATTAAAGGTTTAGTTAATGGAAGTAAACAAGATGAAGTAATTTGGAATGAATATGGAAGTCCTGAAATATTAGAAGAAAAAAGTAATGAACTTATCGAAACGATAAATAAAAAAGAACTATTTGAGTTGTTTATGAAAGAAGAAATTATTGAAAAATTAGTAATCCCAGATACTTCTAAATCATCAATAGTTCAGGGAAGAAGAAAGCAATCATTCTTTAGAAAATTAATACTCTCTAATTTCAACAATAAATGCTGTATAACAAATCTGTCTTTCCCACCATTATTAGTAGCTAGTCATATTGTTCCTTGGTCTAAAGATGAACAAAATAGACTAAATCCGAAGAATGGATTATTACTCAATAATTTACATGATAAGGCTTTTGATCAAGGATTTATCACAATAAATAAAGATTTTAAAATTAAAATTTCACCACAACTTATAAAAATGAAAAGTGATAAATATTTAGATGAAAACTTTTTTCAATATGAAGAAAAAATTATTAATATACCTGACAAATACTTACCTTCTGATAAATTTATTGAGTATCATAATGATTATATTTTCAAAAAGAGTTGAAATAACTTATTCTCACTAATAGCTTAAAAAAATGAAATATACCTTAAACGCAGAAGAACAAAAATTATTTGATGAAATCACAGAAAAGTATTATATGAAGCCGATTATAGAGAAAATAGAAGAATACATTTTAAAGTACAATTCAAAAGAAAGTTTAAATTATTTATATGAAATTCTAAAAGCTTCAAAAGATAAAGTAGATATTTTATTAGAAAAAAGAAAAGAAAATGGAGAAATCAAAGATATTTCTCAAGCCAGAAAGTCCATAGTTGGAGCGGCATTTTCAAATAGTATTATTTATCTCTTTCTTTTATGCAAACAAAATAACTTGGTAAACGAAAACATTTTTATAACCAATAAAACTAAAGATAAAATTTTTGTAGATATGGTTACGATCAATGTAGATGGCGAAACTCAAAAGCCAGACATGGACTTAATTATTTATTCTACAAAAGAAGATAATACTTTAAGGAAATGTATGATTGTTTGTTTACAAGCTTCACCTCGAAGCAAAATAGAAAAAACCTATAAATGGAAACTCTTAATGGAAATAGCTAGTTCTTGTAATGAAGTAAAGCAAAAATATAATATAAGTTATGAGCCAAAAGAAATGCCTTTAATTTGTTTTGCTACCGTTAATTTCTATGATGAAATCAATAATCCACAACATAGAGGAATGTTTAAGTTTTTTGATAGTTCATTTATTGGCAAGCCTTTAAAAGCCGATTTTATTTCTAATTTAGCGGAATTAATAGACTTTGCTAATACTAAACTTCTCGCTCTCTAGAAGAAGCTAAAGAAGAATTAAAGCAAAATATTAAACTTGCCGAAAACGAAATTGCCGAAATTAAAGAAGCTCTTTTGCAAATTTCCCAGCTTGATAAAATTAGTTAAATTAATTAAAAAATAAAAATGTCTGAAGACTCAAAATTTAAGTTTATTGATTTATTCGCTGGAATTGGTGGTTTTCATTTGGCAATGCACCGCTTGGGTGGAGAATGTGTTTTTGCTTCTGAAATTGATGAGTATGCCAGACAAACTTATAAAGCCAATTTTGAAAAAATCAATCCAGAACTATTTGAAAATAATTTATTTAATAAAGACATTAGAACAGTTAATCCGAAAGATTTACCAGATTTTGATGTTTTGTGCGCTGGTTTTCCCTGTCAGCCATTTAGCCAAGCTGGTTATAAAAGAGGGTTTGACGATAATCATAATTCTGAAAGAGGGAATTTGTTTTTTAATATTGCCGAAATCATTGAAGTCAAGAGACCTAAGGCTTTTTTTTTGGAAAATGTAAGAGGTATTATTAATCACGATAATGGTAATACTTTAAAAATTATTAGAAATATTCTTGAAACTGAATTAGGTTATTCGTTTTATTGTAAAGTTATTCAAGCTTGTGATTATGGTTTGCCACAGTTAAGACCCCGAGCTTTTATAGTTGGATTTAGAGATGAAGATTTTTTAAAAGGTTTTAACTTTCCGCCAGCAATTCCTTTGAAGTTTACAATGAGTGATGTTTGGAAAGGAAAATGTTCAAGAGACATCGGTTTTACAATTAGAGTAGGTGGGAGAGGCTCTAATATTGATGATCGAAGGAATTGGGATCATTATGAAGTTGATGGCGAATTAAAAAGGCTTTCATATATTGAAGCAAAAAAAATGCAAGGTTTTCCAGATGATTTTGAATTTCCAGTTACTCCAACTCAAGCTATAAAACAATTGGGTAATAGTGTTGCTGTTTGCGCAGTTGAAGCTGTCGGGAAGAGCATATTAGAACATTTAAAACATTTAATTCCTAAAAAGACAATATTAAAAACAACTAAAAATAAAGGTGAATGGACAGAACTATTAGTTTTTATCAAATTACTTTTCGATAAGCAATTGTTTTTAGCCGATGAAAATTTAAATCCTAGTAATAATTTTTTTAAAATAAATAAAGTTACCACACATAATTTACACCTTGAATTTTTGCTCTCAGAGCTTTCAAGCATAATAATAAAAAATAAAGAAAATAACACCCAAAGAATAATAAATATTTGTGAGTTAATTAATACTGAAACTATTAACTTGCTCGTCTCTAA
>CANLTT010000046.1 GCA_947494115.1 Candidatus Caenarcanales bacterium | reverse complement strand
CTTACTTCTTCCTGAGACATTCCTCCTTCAAACGCCTCTATTACTTTTTTCCTTAAATCTTCAGAATATGTCATTTTATTTTTCTTATTCACATATTCTGGATCTCTTTAATGCGGGTTTGCTATATGAGTATAGACTGGCTTTTTTAAAGATTGGCTATGGCTAAATTATGCTGGCTTTAAAGAGAAAAAATTGTTTGTTTTGATGAAAAAAAGGTTAAATTAAGGCTTTTAATTCAGAAATAGCTTGTTTTAAACCAATAAAAACCGCTCTTGCAATAATAGAATGACCAATATGCAATTCTCTTAAATGCGGAATTTGTAAAATGGGCTTTAAATTGTTTATATTTAAGCCATGGCCAGCATTCACCACAAAACCCAAAGAATGGGCAAACTCAGCGGCTTTGGACAATTTATTTATTTCGGTTTTTGCTAGAGTATTAGCATATTGCCCAGTATGCAATTCGATACGCTTTGCGCCAATTTGATGAGCAATTTCAATTGTTTTTAAATCTGGTTCAATAAATAAACTGGCTTCTAAACCGTTTTCGTGAATTTTCTTTAAAAAATCTTTCAAATATTCGGCATTGTTAATTACATTTAAGCCGCCTTCAGTTGTCAATTCAGACCGCTTTTCAGGCACAATTGTAAGCAAATTAGGTTTGATTTTTTGGGCAATTTCAAACATTTCAGCAGTGGCGGCCATTTCTAGTGTTAAACGACCTTTTACAATTGGTTTTAGCTGTTCTACATCGCTATCTTGAATATGTCTACGGTCTTCACGTAAATGAACTGTAATCCCGTCAGCACCAGCTTCTTCGGCAATTTGAGCCGCTTCTAAAATTGAAGGCTCTCTACCACCTCTTACTTGTCTGAGAGTGGCTATGTGGTCAATGTTTAAGCAAAGTAAAATATTTGAAGTCATAAATTGTTCGAGAGCATTTTGAAATATGCTAATCTATTCTGACTTAAATTTTAATTTTTAGTGATGAAAACTCAGGTAGAAAATCTCGAAAACTGCAAAGCCAAACTAACCATAGAATTTGACCAAGCCGCTTCTGATCGAGCTTATAATTTTGTAATTAAAGATTTAAGCAAGCAAATACGGGTAGCTGGCTTTATGCCCGGGAAAGTGCCCAAAAGTATGATTGAAGAGCGTGTTGGTCGCGAAAAAGTTGAATTACAAGCCGTTGAAAAACTTTTATCCGATAATTTGAAAGCCGCTTTAGAGCAAGAAAAATTAGAGCTTTTATCTAAGCCAGCATTAGAAGAGTTTAATTATGGTATTGAAAGTAAATTTAATATTTCTTTATTATTAGAGCTTCGCCCAGAGGTTAAATTGGGTGAATATAAAAATTTGGCAATTCAAGTTCCACGCTCAGAACTGCGAGATATGACGATAGATAACTTTGCAATCGAGTTGGCCAAAAAATCAGCTCCTTGGGTTGAAATTACCGAAAACCCTTTAGTTACAGCCGAAGATTTAATTACCATGGATTTTATGGCTTCTTTTGTGGATGGAACGGAAATTGAAGACGGTAATGGTAAGGGCGTAAAAATGGTGGTTAAGCCCGAAAACTTTGCTCCAAATGTAGTAGAACAACTGATTGGGGCACCAATTGGCGAAACTAAAGAAATCAAAACTTCTTTTCCCGCTGATTATGAAGAAGCTGACTTGGCTGGCAAAGATGCTATTTTTACGGTTACTGTTTCTAAAATTGAAAGAAAGTTTCCTGCGGCTATTGATGAGGAATTTGCCAAAAGCTTAGGGCGGGAAAATTTAGAAGAACTTTATAAATCTATCGAAGAAGAATTGGCAAAAAGCAAAAGAATGATTGAAAACAGTCGTGCTCACTCCATAATTCTTGAAAAGATTTTGCGAAGCAGTGAAGTTGTAATTCCAGACTGGTTAGCAGAAAGGGAAGCCAAAGCTCAATTAGAGCATAATCACGACCATATAACTGAAAAACTCTTGCAATCAGCTAAAGACAAGCTTAAATTTAATTTTATTTTGGCTGAAATTGCTCGCAAAGAGGGCATACAAATAACAAAAGATGAATTATTGGCTCATTTACAATCTTGGATTAAGTTCAATGAGGCCATGGATCCTAATTTTCATTTTGACGGCAATGTTTCGCCCGCTTTAGTAAATTATTTATCGGAAGAATTATTGCTGGAAAAAATAAGCACTTTTTTAACCAATAATGCTCAACTAGAAATGGTTGAAGAAAACGAAGAGAGTTTGAAAAAATTAGAAGAAATTAAAACTGCTTTTCCTTATTTAGGCCATGTCCAATAAAATCACCGTTTTAGGAGCTGGTAGCTGGGGAACCGTTTTAGCTCATATATTAAGCTCTAGCGGTTATTCCGTTAATTTATGGGCACGCTCGACAGCCTATGTAAACCATATTAAATTAATGGGTCGCTTTACAAGGCCATCAGAGCTTAGTTTGCCCGACTCAATTCATTTAACCAGTTGCCTAGAAGAAGCTTTAGGTGGTGAATTATTGGTTTGTGCTCTTCCTTCTGAGGCTGTACCAGAAATTATAAAGCAAATTAAGCAAAGTCCAAAGTTGATTTTGAGTGCTACCAAAGGCCTAGAGCAAGCCACGGGAAAACGCATGAGCGAATTATGGCAAACCGCTTTTCCTTCAAGTTTGGTGGCGGCTTTATCTGGGCCAAATTTATCTGCTGATGCGGCTTTAGCAAAACCAATGCGTACAATTATAGCGGCCACAGATTTGATTATTGCGCAAAATTTTTGTTCTTATTTTCAAATTCCTCATTTTAAGACCGAAGCCAGTTCTGATTTGATTGGACTTGAAATTAGCGGAGCGGCCAAAAATGTAATTGCTTTAGCGGCTGGGGCTTGGGATGGCCTTAATTTAGGGGCAAGCGGCAAAGGAGCTATATTTACACGGGCTTTGCAAGAACTTACGCATTTAGTTGAACTTTTGGGCGGAAAACCTCAAACAACCTGCTCGGTGGGCGGCATTGGTGATTTGTATATAACTTGTACAAGCCCGCTTAGCCGCAATTATAAAACTGGTTATTTATTGGCGAGCGGCAAAACGCTAGCACAAATTAATCAAGAACTCAAAGGACAAGTGGCGGAAGGTATTTGGACAACCCCTTTAATTCACCAATTGGCCTTAAACAATAATTGCGATTTTAAAGTTTGTGAATCGGTTTATAAAATGCTTACGCTCAATTTAAGCCAACCAGAAGAAAAATACAAACTTGAAGAAATGTTTATTGCTTTAGTTTAAAAAAATGCAAATAACCGTTCCATCACTTTTACGCATTAAGCCAAAGGCAATTTCTAAAATTGGCAAATATTTAGCGCAAAAAAAATGCTTGCAAATTGCCTTATTTTGGGGCGAAGGCATTCAAGAATTATTAGGCGAAACCGTTAAAATTTCTTTAGAAAATTCCGAAATTAATATTATCTCCGAAAAAGTTTGGGCTTCAGGCCATTTAGAAGACATTTTTGAGCAAAGTTTGGAATTGGCGGGTTCTAAAACTAAAGCTATTTTGGCAATTGGCGGTGGCAAAGTAATTGATTGTTGCAAATATATGGCTTTTTCTAATCAAATTCCTTTATTTGCGGCTCCCACAGCAATTTCTAATGATGGTTTTTGTTCTCCGATGTCTTCATTGCTGGTTAAAGGAAAAAAACGTTCACTTAAAACTACTTTGCCGCAAGGCGTAATCATAGATACTGAAATTATTCAAAAAGCACCACCTAAGTTTTTCTTCTCTGGCATTGGCGATTTAATTTCTAAACATACTTCAATTTTTGACTGGAAATTGTCTTTTAAGCGTACTGGTGAATATGTTGATGATTTTGCGGTTATGGTTTCTTTTAATGCGCTCGAAAACTGTGTTAATTATCCAGACAAAGATTTAAACAATTTAGAATATCTGCAAATTGTGGCTAGCTCTTTGCTTTTAAGCGGTGTTGCGATGGAAATTGCTGGTTCAAGTCGTCCAGCCAGCGGTAGCGAACATTTGATTTCTCATGCATATGATCAAATTGCGCAAACCCCTTCTATGCACGGCTTGCAAGTTGGCGTGGCAAGTTATGCCATTAGTTATTTGCAAGAACAAACTTTTCATAAAGTTGAAAAAGACTTGCAGAGAACGGGATTTTTTAGTTTTATGCAAACAAATCCTTTAAATAAACAAGAATTTTTAGAAGCAATTAAGCTGGCTCCAAGCCTGAAAGAAAATTTTTATACCATTCTTTCCGAAAAAAATAATATTTCTAGACTTTTGAAATTTGTTCAAGAAGATGAATTTATCAATCAAATGCTTAAATAATCTAAAAGGTTTTTGGGAGAGATCCAAATTACAGCAATTCCTAAACTGGATTACTTTACTCTAAGAAAGAGAGAAGTTTACTTAAATGGACGGTTACCCTCTTCACAAGAGCTTCAACAAGTTGAGAGGTGAAATCTTGATTTGGCTTTAAATTGTGCTTTAATTGTGGATGATGAAGTTTGCAGGGGTTACTATGATGCTTTTTATTAATCCACTTGAAATATTAGAAATTAGACCTGAAGAAGTAGATTCTTTTGATGAAGATTTTCTGAAAAAAAAGAAAAAAATATTATTTGCAGAAATAGAATTATCAGATGAAGGATATTTAGACTATAAAAATCATAAACTTACAAAGTCAGAATGTGAGAAAGCTATTGATGGATTAAAGAAGGTATCCACAAAAAAAATCTACAAACATTTATTAAATGATCAAAAACTCAATGATTTCCTTGTTAATGGATCTGAAGATTTTTTTAACAGTTTCAATAAAGAGTCTTATTCTTGGTTAAAAGAAAAGACTTTTATAGATTTCATAAGTCCATATTTTACACCTCATTTTAATAGCTATTTGACTAAGGCTTTTCAGAAAAATAATTATCACCTATTGTCAAGTATTATAGAAACAAAGATTTTTATTAATTCAGAAAATACTGATAAAGCCTTTCAAGGTCTGAGAAATGAACTATTAAGTAGAATAGAAGGAATCAAGGAAATCAGAGAGTCCTTAAAAGAGGAAGAACTTCAAACTATTGAATTTAGCTTATTACCAGAAAGAGTGAAGAATGATTTTGTTATAGAAATAATAAATATTCTACCTCTAGAGCTTCAAAGTCAAATTAATTCTGCTGGAGATGAAGTTAATTTATTAGCTAAAAGTATCTGGGAAAAATCTAATTTTTCAGATATTCCCTTAAAACTTTTAGAGTATATTTTGACTTTTAATATTGAGAGTGCTAATTTGCCAACATTTAAAAAAAATTATGATTTTTTCAAACAACAATACGAGAATCAAATAGAACAAGAGAAAAATGCACCAGTCCTGCAGAAATGGTCTTCTATCGTTTTAAGCCTTAAAGAAACTATTGAAAAAGTTAAAGATAAGAAAATTAAGCCTAAAGAAATAAACAAGAAGAAATTAATTTCTTTTGATATTAATGAACTTAATAACCTGCCATCATTTGCTGATGAGATAAGAGAACAGATAGCTTTATTAATACGATCTTTATCTATTGATAGCTATAACACAGGGCAAGATATTGAGGTTGCTTTAAGTCTTATTCATAAGGCTTTGCAGATTCGGGTTTCATCTGAATTATCAGAAAGATTTCAACAGGATCTGAATGATTTAAATAATTTAAAGAAAAAAGGTAAACCTATTAAATCTGCTCCAAATCTTTTTACGGTTAATGGTGTTGGCTTCAAAATTTATGGAGATATTCTTTATTTTGTTGTGTTTTTTATTCCACTAGTACCTATTGCAAAGTACTCATTAAAAGTTTCAGGAAATTCTTATAGCTTTGTCGGACAAATGGAGTTATCTCTTTTTCAGAAGGTGTGGAAATATTCTATTTTAACGATTGTTTGGGGTTTAATAATTTATCTGTGTTGTTATCTTTATAATGATTCAATTTCTTGGCCCCCGCAAATTAAAACATCACAGTCTCCAGCAGAGGAGACCCCAGACCAAGCAGCGGTGGTTCCAGCCGAAACTTCTACAGACGATATTGCTACTAAAAATAAATTGAAACAAGAGATTGATTCAGAGAAAATTATTCTTGATGAAAAGGCAAGTCAATTAAAAAAATACAATGGGGATTATGCGCAGGCTTTAGCGGCTTATAATGGTGGTGCAGGTGCGGCAACATATATAAAAAAACATCCAGAGAGAATCGGTAAGCCTATAGTAGATCCAAAATACGGGACATCTGGTTATAGTTATGAAACTGCTAATTATGTTGGGAAAATTCTAAATAATGCAGGAAAACCTATTAGTGGCGGCTCTCCACTAACACCCCAACTAAAAATGCCAAACTTTGCTAAGACTGTAGAAGACGCCCGCAAAGCACTCTCAAACACATACCAACAACCACAACTCAGAGATATAAATGCTGAGTTGCGAGCACAAGGTAAAGCCGTTAGAGAATTTAGCGCACAGCTTGATAAGAATAATTTGGAAGGTGAAGGTTTTGTCAACTAATTCTAAAGGAGAAGCAATCTAAAATAGAATTGTATGAGTCTCAAATTAAAGAAATTGAAAATAATGCAGAACTATAGCCAAACTCTGCTAAAGAGATCTAGCTATTAAAAAAACCCCCGCCTTGCGGCGTCCCCTTAACAGGGGCACTCAGAGATGTTGCTTGCTCCTTTCCCTGTCAAGGGAGAGGCTGGGAGAGGGTTTTTCAAACTTGAATAGAAGCTAGATCTTTTTAATCGGGGTTTGCTATAGGTATTACAGTAGATAGAGATCACTATAAATCCATTTTAGATTTACACAATAGTGAAGTGAATTCTTACAATACTTTGCTTGGTAGTGTGAAAAATAAACAATCGGAGTTTGAACAACTAAATTCCGAATATAAAGATTTGTTGAAATCAGTAAATGATAAAATTGGTCGATATAATGGAACAATTAAATAGGTTTTATTAGGAATTGATTTATGCAAAATAGAATTATCCGAAAGCTGATTGAGTTTATTGATCAGCTTTTTGAGATTGAAAAAAAGACTCAAAGACTTAATGAACAGAACAGCATTAATCGAAATATTTTAAAGATACAGAACACATTAGAAGAGTTTTTTTATGAAGAAGGTGGTCTCATTTATCACAACCCTATGGGAGAAGCTTACAATGAAAATAGAACTGATTTAGAAGCTAGTATAGCTGGTATATCAACAGATAACTTAGTCGTTATTGAAGTAATAAAACCAATTATCCGAAGTAAAAATGGTACAATTACGCAGATAGTTAGAAAAGGTGTTGTGGTTGTTGAATCAAAGAAGGATTAAGAAGATGAGTAATACAATTAATTTTGGTATAGATTTAGGAACAACAAATTCGGCAATTGCGAAATTTGTAAAAGGGGAAATAATTGTTTTTAATAATCCTCAAGACTATGGAAGGAGTACTTTACCTTCTGTCGTAGGTTATAAAAAAGATAAAATCATTGTTGGTAGTAAAGCAAGAGAACTATTAGAAAAATTTCCAGAAAGTGTTATAGGTCTCTTTAAGAGAAAAATGGGAACAAATGAGAGTTTTCCAATAAAATCAATTGGTCAGTCAAAAACACCAATAGATCTATCAGCTGAATTATTGAAAGAACTAAAAACATTTGTGAATACTGAGGAAAAGATAGATGCAGCAGTTATAACTATCCCGTCTTCTTTTGATTTAGTTCAATCTAATGCAACCAAAGAAGCGGGAAAGAGGTCTGGGTTTCAACAGGTTGTTTTATTACAAGAACCAATAGCAGCAAGCTTGGCATTTGCAAACATGAAAAAAGAATTTGAATTAACCAATGGTCATTGGCTTGTTTATGATTTGGGTGGAGGAACTTTTGATGTTGCTTTAGTAAATATTGAAAACAATGAAATGAAAGTAATAGACCATGAAGGTAATAATTTTCTAGGTGGTACAGATTTTGATAGTTTGATTGTTGAAAAAATACTTATTCCTAAGCTTGAAAATGAATATGTGTTTGATAATCTGGAAAAGGAAATGAAAAGTGCTTCAGGGAAATATAATAGCAAGTATTATGTTTTGCTTCATAGAGCGGAGAAAGCAAAAATATCCTTGTCAGCCCAAACATCAACAGATATTACTATAGATGGATTTCAAGATGAGGAAGGAAGCGAAGTAGATTTAGAAATTACAATTACTCGTTCAGAGTTTGTTGAATTAATTAAGCCTTTTGTAGAGTCTACTATTAATATGATTAAAGATATTCTTACTCGGAATTCTCTAAGATCCAAAGACTTGCAATTTATTCTTATGGTTGGTGGTTCAACTTATATTCCTTTCGTCAGAGAGAGAATTGGGGAAGTTCTACAAATTCCCATTAATTGTGAAATAGATCCTACGACTGCCATCGCAATTGGTGCCGCTTATTATGCTTCTACGAAACAAAAAGAAGCCGTGAACACATTAAAAAATGAGTGTTTAACAAAATCTTCACTTTCTATCAAGGCTTCATATAATAAATCTTCAAAAGACAAAGAAGAATTATTTTCTGCCAAAATAACGGGTGATTTAGAAGGATTATTCTATAGAATTCAAAGACAGGATGGCGGATTTGATTCAGGATTAAAGCCTTTAATGGAGAGAATCAGTGAAGATTTACCTTTAGTCAAAGATTCTTTTAATTTCTTCTCTTTTACTGTTTATGATAATCAAAACAATGTAATAGAAACAAATCTAC
This sequence comes from Candidatus Caenarcanales bacterium, assembly GCA_947494115.1. Lineage (GTDB taxonomy): Bacteria > Cyanobacteriota > Vampirovibrionia > Caenarcaniphilales > Caenarcanaceae > CANLTT01. The sequence goes on along the minus strand of CANLTT010000046.1, from coordinate 4,698 downwards.
AAGAAATCGGTATTAATAGTGGTTTTGCTGTTAGTGGACAACCATTACCAGAGGATATTTGTTTAGAAAGTGATGATGAAAATGATATAAGTAAAACAAAGTTGCATCTAGTATTCGCCAGAAATTCGATTCTTCCTTTGAGAAAAACCGTAACTTTCCCGCTGAATAAAACTATTTCCAAAGATAGTGACGAAACAATATGGATTAATGTATATGAAGGTTCTCATCTATCATTACCATCATCAAATAAACCAATTGGAATAATTCAAATCACTGGTAGACAGTTAAAGAAGAATATTGAAAAAGGCTCTGATATAGAAATAACTATTTCTATGACTGAAAGCAGAGATTTGATTGTGTCAGCATATTTAACAAGAACAGATCAGGAATTTAAAGAAACCTTTCAAACATCTTCAAGGGTAGTAGATGTAAAAATACTAGAAGATCAAATTTATGATCTATCAAATGAGTTAGAAGAAGAAATTAATAATATGGTGGAAAAGGAAGATTATGAAAGAATAAAAGTTTTAAGTGGTCTCAAAAAACAATTAGAAAATATTCAAACCGAAATAGCAAATTTACCAGACGATGATGTAACAGATAAGCGTTATCAACTCGAGGATCAAAAGAGAAAAATAGCACAAGAGATAGATTTAGCAACTAAAGACAAGAAAATTAGCATTGTGAGGGATCAGTATTTTGAAGAAAAACAAATCTGTGAAAAGTGTTTGAATGAATATGGGAATGATCATGATAAGCACATATTTAAAAGTATTATTGATCAAGAAGATATTTTTATTTTTTCCAATAATCCACAAAGAATTCAGGAGAAAGTAGATGAACTTTGTGCAATAAGAATAAAGATAAATTTTAGAACACCAGAATATCTTCAAGACTTATTTTCAAACTTAGTAGCTTCTCAGGCAAGAATGAATGATCCTGTAAAGGTGAAAAGCTGTATAGACGCTGGTAAATTTTCTATTGTTAATCAAAATTGGGATAGATTAAAAGAAATCAATTTCCAATTATTAGAATTATTACCACAAGCAATACAAGATGAAGTGAACATTCAAACAAAGCGAATTGGTTTTTAACTTAAGCCGAGGGTTTAATTAGGTTTTTGGTTAAGCTGTTTCTGACTGTGGTTTTGTTGCTGTCTCTGATGTCTCTTCAGGATTAAACAGTTTATCAAACCATGTCCTTGCCTTCTGAACAAGAGTCTGAACATGCTCTAGTCCCTTCACATCATCAGAACTACGGCCTTTTCCACCCTTCATTGTTTCTAGCCATTCATTAGTCTTTGTTAAAAGGTCTTGTATCGATTTGTTCAATTCAGGAGCTTTTTCAACGCCACTAGCTTTAAGTCTCTCAACATGACCCTCCCATTCCTTCATAGTTTTACCTGTAACAGCTATAGCTTTTTCTGAAAGACCTTTTATAGCACTTCTCCCACCAAGAAACGCCAAAACCCCAAGAACACTGAAGGCGGCCACAGTTGTCAGAAGACCACCAAAGAATTTCCAAAGAATTTCACCAGCCCTTCCTAGAATTTTCACAGGAGCCATTAATAGTTCCCCGAAAGGGTTGTTTTTTTGTGAATCTGGTTTTTGAACGATAATAACTGGTTGTGCTTGTTGTTCTGGGCAAACTAGAGTTCCAGTAAAGTTCATTTTCTGAGTCTGAACTGGAGCTTGTCTTGGAGCTAGTGCTTCTACATCCATAATTTATAAATTATTATTAAGTTCTTATATGTTTATTATACTTTAATTAAGTCGTTTACGAAAAAAATTAGTTTATAAAAGAACAAACAAAAAAATAATTCGGAGAGAGAGGGATTCGAACCCTCGATACAGCGAACCGTATACAGCATTTCCAGTGCTGCGCCTTCAACCGCTCGGCCATCTCTCCAAAACGTGATTATTTATTGTAACCTAAATTAACAAAACTAATTTAAGATATTTGAAAATTTGTTTAATATTAGAATTAAATCTTCATGCTAGAAAACTTAATCTTGGCTCAGACCACTGATTTAATTCATGATCCAGTTATTGCATCTGATGAGCAAGGCCGCATTGTTTTTACTAATTTAGCGCATAAAAAATTAACTGGTTGGTCTTTAGATGAGTTAAAAGGCCGTAATAAAAAATTGGTTTATGATATTGCTGATACAGAGCTGGCCGATAAAAAAACTACCATTATTCAAACAGGGCTTTTATACCGCAAGGACGGAATCAAATTAACTTTAAATGTTACGTGTTCACCACTAAAGCATCCTAGCGTTCCAGACTTTATTTTGGGGCAAATTGTAGTTTTTCATCCAACTTTTTTAAGCACCGAAAACACCCGTAGCTCAGATGATTTTGTAAGCACCGTTAGCCACGAATTACGCACTCCACTGACCAGCATTAGAGGTTTTGCCGAAACTTTAATTAAATCTCAAGATCGTTTAAGCGATGACAACAGAAAGCGTTTTTTGCAAATCATTAAAGACCAATCGGATCACCTTACTAGACTAGTGGAAGATTTATTATTTGTTTCTCGTTTAGATAATCAAAAAATTCACTTGGTGGTGCGTGAGCTTGATGTAAAAAAACATATTGATAAAGTTTGCGAAGCTATGTCTAATCAGGCGGGCGGACGTTTGTTTATTTATGAATTTCCCGAAGGTGGCATTCCACATATTATGGCTGACTCTGACCGATTAGAGCAGATTTTAAGCAATTTAGTTGGTAATGCAATCAAATATTCCCCAGACCACACCACCATTAAAATTAGAACTTGTGCTTTGGACGAAGAAAATAAACTTAAAATCTCGATTATTGATAAAGGTGTTGGCATTCCATCAGCTGACCAAGAGCTTATTTTTAATCGTTTTAGCCGCCTCGATAATCCTCTCACTCGCAAAACCAAAGGAACTGGCTTAGGGCTTTATATTACAAAATCTTTAGTTAATGCTCTAAACGGTGAAATAATGCTCGAAAAAAGCATACCTAATGAAGAAACTGTTTTTTCTTTTACGGTGCCTTTGAAAAAATAGAAATAAAAAGGAAACCCAGCTTGAAATTACCCAATTCAGAACAAGCCATTATTGAGGAAAGTAAATTGGTAGGTTATTTGCTAAATTTATCTCATCCTGATGGTTGGAGCAAAGCCAAATTTTTCTTTGAATTGGGCTTTAACCGAAATAATCCTCAGCGTTTAGAAGAGGCTTTAAAGCAACATGCCAGCCAAACTAATATTCTTTCTATTCAAGAAACGCCCTTCGGCCTAAAATATGTTTTAGAAGGCAATCTGGTGTCCATCTTTGGTAAGCCCTATAAGGTTAGAACTATTTGGTTTATTGGTTATAATGAAAGTATTCCTAAGTTAGTTACAGCTTATCCAGTAAATTAATTATGAAAGAATTTGACCGAGTTATATTGCAAGTCAATTTGCCTGAATATGGTCTTTTAGCTGGTGATATTGGCACAATTGTTATGGTTCATAATGGTGGCGCTGGTTACGAAGTTGAATTTATGACCTTAAGCGGTGAAACAGTGGCTGTATCAACTCTTTTGAAAGAACAAATTCGCCCAATTAAGCAAAAAGAAATTGCTCATGTTCGTCAAATGGCTGAATTAGGTTAATGCCTTAAACGGTGAAATTTTCCTTGAAAAAAGCATACCTAATGAAGAAACTATTTTTTCTTTTACGGTGCCTTTGAAAAAATAAGGCAATTTTGGCGGTATTGAACCAATCGACCAATCTCAGGCTAATATAATAAAAAGTTTGTTTGGCGCAAAAAATGAATGAATTAAGGCATTTGGCAATTATCATGGATGGAAATCGTCGTTGGGCAAAAAATAAAGGTTTGCCGAGTTTTGCTGGACACCGAGAAGGCGTTAATTCATTAAAGATTATTTTAAAGCAATGCCCAATTTGGCAAATTAAATATTTAACGGTTTATGTTTTTTCTACCGAAAATTGGCGACGTGAAGACGAAGAAGTTAAGTTTTTATTTGACCTTTTAAAAAAAGTTTTAGAAACCGAATTACAAGAATTAATTGATCAAGGCGTTTGTTTGCGTTTTATCGGAGATTTACAACAATTAAGTCCTAGCTTGCTTTTTCAGATTGAATCAGCCCAAAAAGCAACTGCTGAAAATAATAAAGTTTTTTTGCAAATTGCCCTTAACTATGGTGGCCGAGCCGAAATTGTGCAAGCAGTTCAAAATATAATTAAAGCGCAAATTCCAGCCGAAGAAATTACAGAGGAAAACTTTGCTAACTATTTGCTTACCAAAGGCCAACCAGAGCCAGATTTGTTGATAAGAACAGGCGGAGAAAGCCGTATTAGTAATTATTTACTTTGGCAAATTGCTTATTCTGAAATTATTATAAGTCCAGTTTTGTGGCCAGAATTTAGAGAAAAAGAACTCAAAGAATGTTTAGAAGAATTTCAAAGTCGCTCTAGACGTTTTGGTAAATAAAAGTATTAAATTAATTCGCTTATTTGATTTAATGAAGTTTTGAATATTTCTATTTTATTATGAGTATTTTAATTATCTCTTGGGCAGCATAAAGTTTTCATTGTAAAGTAAAGTATAAGCTGTAAATTATACTCACAAATTGGTTTAAAACTAAAATTAATGAGGTTTTACAATAATGAAAAATAATAAAATCTATTAATGTCCGCCCATTATTTTTTCTATTTCTTCGA
>CANLTT010000045.1 GCA_947494115.1 Candidatus Caenarcanales bacterium | reverse complement strand
CATTTATTAGGGGAATTTAATGTTTGGAAATTTAAAAAATAAAATGGCATTTACAAATTCAACCGCTTTAATTGTTATTCTTCTGATTGTGGCCTTAGCTAATTTGTTTTGGTTTTTTTTATTACCAGCCAAAGGTGAAGAACATCCACTTCTCAAAACGCTAAGCGAAATAGAAAGAACCATCAGACGAACGGAAGATTCTGAAGAAGGCAATTGGAGCACTTTGCGCAAACAAATTAAAAGCCAACAAATGAATTTAGCTTTAAGCCCAAGTCAAGAGCATTTTACCGCAGAACAAATTATAATTTTACGCAAAGTTCTTGATTCATTAGCTTTTTATGCTGAAGCAAATTGGCGTTTATATGAAATTGGCGAAGACGCTGACAAAGCAAAGCGTTTATACAGTTTATCTTTAAAAACCATACAAGAAATCCCGGCCGAGCAATTAAATTTTAAAGTTTCTTTAGATGACCAAGGTAATAATAAACAAGTAAATATTAATAATTCAGTCTCGGAATTCCAAAATATTGTGCACGATAAAATTCAAACTTTAGAAGAACAATATGGAATTTAAGACCAAAACAACCATTGGGCTTTATTTATAAAATTACAATCCAATTGAAGAATAACCAAAATTTTGTATTTCAAAGGCCTTAACAGTGTTTAAAAGCAAATGGCTTACGGTTAAAGGTCCAATACCGCCAGGCACTGGAGTTATAGCTTTTACTTTGGGCAAAGCTGTCTCAAAATCAACATCACCAACAAGTTTTTTGTTTTCAAGGCGATTAATGCCGACATCAATTACAATTGCGCCTTCTTTAAGCCATTCACCTTGCACAAAACGAGCCTTGCCAATGGCGGCAACCACAATATCACTTTCTTGAATAATTTTAATTAATTCGGCCTGCGGCGTTTTACTATGCGTAATAGTAACGGTTATATCTTCGTTTAAAAGTAATTCGGCTATGGGTTTACCGACCAAACGAGAGCGGCCAATTACCACCGCCTTTAAACCACTTAAATTTATTTGCAAAGATTTTAAAGCTCTCATAATGCCAAAAGGCGTGCAAGGAATCAAGGTTGGTTCGCCTGTTAAAATCATGCCTAAATTGAAAGGATGCAAACCATCAACATCTTTAAGTGGATCAATTTGCAAAAGGGCGGCTTCGGTGTTTAAACCTTTTGGAAGAGGCAATTGCAATAAAATGCCATTGATTTCGGGGTCTTTGCTTAAACTTGCCAATAAATCTTGCAAATCTTTTTGTTTAATATCGGCGGGCAAAGTATGCATTATTGATTTGATACCAAGTTCTAGAGCGGCTTTTTCTTTGCTGGCAACATAAACTTTGCTCGCTGGGTCGCCGCCAACCAAACAAACCGCCAAACAAGGAGTTTTTTTAGTTTCTTGAATTAAATTGGTAATTTTCTTTTTGAGGCAATGCTTTAAATTTTCGGCAATTTGTTTTCCATCAATTATTATCGTCATTTGGCTCTTCGGTTTTAGTTGTTGTTTTGGTTAATTCTACAGTTTTTTCGGCTGGTGCTGAAGGCTGAATTTTAACTTTAGTAAATAAAACTGATCTTAAAAGGGTTTTTCCACTTAAGCTCTTTTCAAGGCCTTTAGTAATATTATCAACTCTTTGCAAATTAACTTTAAGCAAGCTTGGAACATCTTCTTGGGGATTTGGGCTTTGTAATTTTTGGCTAATTTGCTTAACCTGAGCGGCCGCATCGCTAAAAGTTTTCAAATCACGACGAACTTCTGCCGGTTCTACCGCTCCAGTTATGGCTTGAATATTGAAAGACGCTTGTTTTAAAGAAGAAATAGTTTGGTTTAAATCTTGTGGATTAATGGCCGCTAAGGTTTGCTGAGCTTTTTGAGAAGAATAAGCCAAACTGTTTAAAGTATGATCTATTTTTGCACTATTTCGTTGTAAAAGACCATTGGCCGAGGTGCTAAGCTGATTTAAAGCTCGAGTTGATTGTGTAATATTAAGACTAATTTCATCAATAGTGCCATTATTAGCCAAGCCTCCAATTTTATCTAAAACAGGTGAAATCTTAGTAATTGAGCCATCAATGCCATCAAGTATTTTTTGAATTTGTTTAAGGGTGTCTTCGGCCTGAAATAAAAAGTCTTGTATTCCGGGTGGGGACTGGCCAATAATGGTGGCTTTATCTGGTATTTCGGGGGTTTCTTTGCTACTGGGAACTATAAAAATTTGATATTCAGAGGCAATAGTTGAGCTTGGCGCAATAAAAAACTGATCGCCTTCATAAATTTTAACCTGAGAATTTCTAATTAAAATTGTGGTTAAAACACCTCTAGGAGTAACCGTAAAATCTTTTACTTTGCCGCATTCTAAACCTGCATATTCTACTCTAGAGCCTTTAGAAACGCCGTGCACATTATCAAAAAGAACATGCAAAGTTTTGGTTTTTTCAAAAGGGTTTCCTTTAATCCAAAAAGCAAAAAGCAGAAAAATCACCATAAAAAGGACAAAGAGAGAGCCTACTTTTGCTTGTTTATTCATAAACTGATTATATAGAATTTTTAGGCTTTAAACCAAGTAAATAAATTTTCATAGAAATTACTAAATAATTATTTTGACTATTTAAATTTCAATCCAAACTTTATTATCTTCGATTTTGGTTGTATAAGTTTGCACTTTAATGCCTGGGCAATTGCTTGAATGGCCAGTTTCCAAATCAAAACACCAACCATGCCATAAACAAGTTAAGGTTTTGTCTTGAACTAAGCCATTGTCTAAGGGTGCTCCGATATGCGGACAAGAATTTTCGAGGGCAAAAACCTGATCAGAGCCAGCCTTAAAAAGAGCTATTGCCAAATTATTTATTCTAAAAGCTTTGCCTTCGGTTTCGCTTAGTTCATCTAAATTGGCAATTGGAATAAATTTTTTCATTTACAAAAAGCGCGAAGATTTAATAATTTTGCCTTTCCAAGCAGAATCTCCGTCTGGAATTTTGGTAATTAGCTCAAATAAAAATTTACGTAAATTACCTAAATTAGACTCAAAAACTTCCATTACTTGTTCATGTGTTACTGGTTCAACATCACCGACCAAACCACAATCGTAATCGGTTACAAGCGCAATTCCTAAAGTTTCTAATTCTAGTTCTTTGGCTAAATGAACCTCTGGGTATTGAGTCATATTGATAGTTTCCCAGCCCATTTTTGTAAACCAAACCGATTCAGAGCGACTGCTAAAACGCGGGCCTTGAATAACAACCACAGTGCCTTTTTCATGAACTTCTATTTTTAATTCTTGGGCGGTTTTAATGGCTAATTGCCGCAAACGCTCAGAATATGGCTCGGCCGCACTAACATGAGTAGCAATTGGGCCTTCAAAAAAAGTATCTTGTCTGCTATTGGTGCGGTCTACATATTGATCTAAAACCATAAAGCTACCCGGTTTAATATTGGTTTGTAGGCTACCAACCGCACAAGGCGAAATTATTTGTTGCACACCAAGCTGTTTCATTCCCCAAACATTGGCTCTATAATTAATTTTTTGAGGCGGAATTGAGTGATTGCGACCATGACGAGGAAGAAAAGCTACTTTTTTATTACCAATTGTACCCAAAAAATATTTATCGCTGGGCGCACCAAAAGGGGTTTCAATAGTTATTTCTTCAACATTATCTAAAAATTTATAAAAGCCAGAGCCACCAAAAACACCAATTTGGGCTTTATCAAAAGATTCAAAACTACTCATTTATTTTTTTGCTTTCTTTTTGGTTTGGGAATTATCTTTATTTTGGGCTGAAAAATCAATTGACTCAGCTTCTTTAGTTTTGTCTCCAGCCATACAAAGCCAAGTTTCGGTTGCAAATTTGCCATTAGGAGCCAAACCCGTATAACACATTTCGCCTTCTTGTTTGTTAAAACGTATAAATACAGGGCCTTCTTGTTTAAATTCAAAGCGGCTTTTGTCTGTCAAGTTATCTTTAATTAAAAGTACTGAGCCTAAAATAGATAAACCGATCACGAGAGCGGCTCCAAGCAGTTGAGTGAAAGAATTGTTTTTTTCGCAAGCCATAATAAATGAATATATAAACTTTTTTCTTAATTTAGCATAAATTTTTAATGAATTATCATTCAGGTTTGGCGCAGTAATTATCTTTTTTATTTTGTTGTGGCTAATATTGATAGTAGTTTAGGAGAATTATATAATTGATAAGCTATTTGCATTTATTCTCTCACATTCCTCTTTCAATGATAGTTTTTCAATTGTTTTTATTTTATGCTTACTGTTTGCCAACCCATTCAGCTGAGGTTTTAAAAGGCAATATTGAATGGGCTAGCGTAAGAGATAATGAATATGAAGAAGTTTTAAATAAAGACAAAATTTTAATTCTTGACCTTGAAACGGCCTTGCAGATGGCTTTAGACCAAAACCTTGATATTAATGTTCAAGAATTTACTATAAAAAAAACCAAAGACCAGCTTTTAAACAGTACAACCAAATTTTTGCCAAGTGTTTCTTTTGGGCAAGTTTTGTCTCGCAGAAAAGGTGCTGTTCAACTTTTTGGCAATCGTACTTTTGGCGTTGATATTCAAACTATTCAACCGCAAATACAAACTAGTTTTGGGCTTTTTCAGGGTGGGCGAGTTTTATTTGGCTGGCTTTCTAATAAAAAACTTTTGGCTTCCGAAAAGAAAAACTTTGATTCGGCAAAGCAAGCTATTATTCAGCAAACAGCCATAAGTTATTATGCTTTACAAGGACATAAAGCCGAACTAGAAAGCGAAATGGCCAGATTAGAACAAGCCAATTTAAATTTAAAAGAAAGAAAAATTGCCAAAGAATTTGGAGCCGATATTCGTTTAAACGTTTTATTAGCTCAACAAGAAGTAGATCAATCAATAGCTCGCATTGAAGAAGTTAAAGGCAATTTATATATTGAATCGGCCAAATTGAATGAGCTTCTTAATGTCGGCCAAAGCATTTTAATTATTCCAGCCGAAAATCTAACCGAAAAAAGTTTAATTACTTGGCAAAATCAACCCCAAATTAATAGTTTAATTGCCCAAGCTCAAGCTTATAATCCTCAAATTGAAGCGGTTAAGCTTTTAGAAGAATCGACTAAAGCCAAAAAGTTTCAGACTATTTCGGGGTTTTTGCCCACCATTCAGCTTTCTAGCACCAATGCATGGGTTGGCTCGCAATTTGACGAATTATCTTCTTTTAACCAATATATGCTTTATGCGCAATATGATGTTTTAAAAAATCTGGGTGGTGCGGCTGTCTCTGACTACTTATTCGCCAAACATTCACAGCAAGAAGTGCAAAGTAAATTACAAAGAGATTTAAAAAAACTAGAAAATGAAGTTACTAAAACATATTTAGAATTAAAGGCTGGTGAGCGAGTTTTTTGGGCGAATAAGTCTTCTTTAAAATATTCCGAAGAAGCCTACAAACAAGCTTTAGCCCGTCTTAAAGCCGAAGTTGGTGTTCCGTACGAAGTTAAAGTAGCCCAAACCGAGCTTGAAAAAGCTAGAGCCAATTATTTTTATTCTTTAATTAAATATAAAACCGCCCAAGTAAATTTAATTAGAACTCTCGGCTTAGCAAGTCCAATCAGCTTAGTAAAAGGAATTGAATTATGAAAAATTTTATTCCAAGCTCATAAACCTTAAGCGGGCTTAGGGCTTTCTGTCAGCCAACCTTCTAAGAATCTGCTTTTTGTGTCTCACCTTTTACCAATCCTTCTGCTCCGCCATTTAACATTTCTCGATGTAGTGGACTATTCACCTCAACAACGGCATTGGGAATCTTGCAACCTTTCCAAAAATTAACCAAAGCAGGAGCTAGTTGTACATTGCTAAAATTTGCTCCTGTTGCATCTGCACTGTCAAAATTTGTGCCCACCAATTCAGCCTCAGTTAGATCAGTATTGTGTAACTTTGCAAACTGTAATCTTGCACTGGTTAAGTTAGCACCAGTTAAATTAGTTCTATCTAGATTAGCTTTCTTTAGATTAGCTTCCTCTACCCAAGCACCTGATAAATCTGCTTCTGTTAAATTAGCCCTTTTAAAGAAAGCTTTAAAGAAGAGGCCATTTGGTAAGCTAGCCTTCGAGAAATTGGCTCCGTTTAAATTCGCCCTTGTAAAATCAACTGGCTTTTCGTCGAAATTTATCTTACTGCCCTCAGTGGGTATTCGCTCAGCATAAACAGATTCCAAATTTGCTCCCATTAAATTTGCCTTCTCGAAAGAAGTACCTGTTAAGTTAGCACTGCTTAAATTTGCTGTCGTCAAAGTAGCATTTCCTAAATCAGCGTCTGTTAAGTTTGCTTCTTCTAAATTAGCATTTCTCAATTTTGCATAATTTAGCATTGCTAGACTTAAATCAGCCTCACTTAAATTAGCTCCACTTAAATTAGCTCCAGCTAAAACTGCTTCAGTAAAGTCGGCCTCGGTTGCATTAGCTTGGCTTAAGTTAGCTCCCGTCAAATCGGTTTCGCTCAAATCAGCTCCCTTTAAATTAGCTCCCCTGAAATTAGCTTCTCTGAAATTTTTGCCTGATAAATCTACATCTCGAAGATCTTCATTTTTTAAATTTATTCCCATATATGAAATTTCTGGGTCTCCTTGATTGTTTGGCAAGTTCAATAAGGTTTGCAAATCTTTCTTGTATTCCTCTGTGGTTGGATATTGAATAGAGTCATAAGGCTCTTCTTTATTGTTCAATTTGCGGCCAAGTTTTTGCTCAACTAGTTCAGGCATATGAGGATTTTGAGTAGGCCATAAATATACTTCTCTAGTTTCCCGATTACTATGAAATCCAACTGGAAGCTGTGGCTTAATAATTGTCATAAATAAATTAGCAAAATAAGTAATGCGTAAATAATACCCAAAAAAAACACTTGCGTCAATATCAATAAATTTTCAAACAAGACTAAAAAGCTCATCCCAAGCTCATAAACCTTAAGCGGGCTTGCATAAATTCGCTAAATTCACCATCTAAAACCTTTTGCGGATTGCGGGTTTCGTGCTTGGTAAGCGGGTCTTTAACTCGGCCTTCGTCAAGAATATAAGAACGCACAATTTGGTCAGAGCCAAAACCAGCCGACCCAGACTTGCCTTTGATTTGTGCTAATTCTTTTTCACGGTTTTCAAGCATGATCGCAAGCAGTTTAGAACGCAAAATTTGCAAAGCAAGCTCTTTATTTTGATGCTGACTTCTCTCTTGGTCACAACGAATTACTATGCCCGAAGGAATATGCCGAATGCGCACAGCGGTTTCTACTTTATTTACATTTTGGCCGCCCGCCCCACCAGAACGCATAGTACTAATTTCTAATTCTTCTTCTTTTATTTCAATTTCTTTTTCTAGGTCTGGCATAATTGGCGAAATTTCTAAGCCTGCAAAACTTGTTTGTCTACTATCATTGCCAGCTTTAAACGGCGATTTGCGCACCAAACGATGAACGCCTTTTTCGGCTTTTAAATAACCAAAAGCAAAAGATCCCATAATTTTCAGGCTCACAGACTTTAAACCAGCTTCTTCACCTTCAGATTTTTCGATAATTTCGGTTTTATAATTTTCCAACTCGGCCCAGCGCAAATACATTCGCATAAGCATTTCGGTCCAGTCTTGCGCATCAGTTCCGCCCGCTCCTGCATTTAAACTAATTAAAGCGTCAGCGTCATCGTAAGGCGAATTTAAAATTTGTTCGAGTTCAAACTTTTCAATTTCTTGTTTTAAAGCGTCAAGTTTATTAGTATATTCTTTTTCTAAAGCCAAGTCTTCGCTTTCTTTGAGCATTTCATTGGCAATTTCGGCATCTTCAATTAAGGCTTGCCAATTTTGAATTTGATTAATTTTCTTTTTCCAAAAACTAATTTGCTGATTAATTTCTTGCGCTTTGGCTGGCTGATCCCAAATTTCGGGCTCTTCTAAAGCTTTTTCTAATTCATTTAATTTTTCAAAGGCTTGTTTTTTGTCAAAGATAGTCGTGAGCCGCCTTGAAACGTTCACGCAAATAAACCAATAAATTAAAATCGATCATAATAAATTTTACAAAAAACTGATTATAACCTATTTTTTGAGCTTGCCCGCTGAAAAGCCAAAGAAAGTAAATAAATTAAGCAAAATAATCAAAATAATTAAAACAACTGCCGTGGCAAAGGCTTTTTCGGGATTATCGTAACTTTCGGCTTGCAAATAAAGATGAACCGCCAAAGCCCGCCCCGAATCAGGTAAAAGATAAGGAAACTCTTGAGCAACTAAACGTGGAACCGAGCTAATACTACCGCCAGCCACCAAAAATAAAATAGCAGACTCAGCGATTACACGGCCAACACTAAGCATAATGCCCGTAAAAATACCAGGAAAAGCCGAAGGCAGAATAATTTTAAAAATAGTTTGTACTTTATTTGCACCAAGAGCAAAACTTCCATCCCAATAAGCTTTTGGAACTGAATATAAAGCTTCTTCAGATGTTCGGATTATAAGTGGCAAAATCATAATCGCAACGGTTAAAGAACCAGCCAAAATGCTTCGGTTAAAGCCTAAAAAGCTTGCAAAAAAAGCTAAACCAAATAAACCATAAATCACCGAAGGAATGCCAGCCAAACTTTCAATTGCAAAACGAGAGGCTTTGGTTAAAAAAGATTTTGGATTAGCGTATTCACTTAGATAAATCGAGGCAAAAACCCCAATGGGAGCGGCAATTAAAATAGAAGAAACTATTAAATAAAAAGTAACAATTAAAGGGTATAAAATGCCACCTTCGTCATGGCGAGAACCTTGCGGTGGAGTAAATAAATAATGCCAAGAAAAAGCATAATGCCAGCCTTTGGCAAAAATAAACCATAAAGTGCTACCCAAAATTACAAGCACCAAAAAAGCCGAAGCCCCAAGCGATAAAAAGCCTAATTGGTCTTTAAGGCGATTTTTCTTGGTGCAAATGCCATCGCTGGAATACAAAAAAAACTGCTCTTTATTATTTGTCATTTCTTTTTCTTCCCTTTGATTAAGCGGCTCCTAAAGAGATAAGCAAAATAATTTACAATCATAATTACCATAAACAAAACCGCTCCAGTCGCAAATAAAGCTTGCCGGTGAGCACCTTCAGAATATTCAATATCCATAATAATATTAGTGGTTAAAGTGCGCACTGGGCTTAATAAACCAAACCATTTATCCGCTCCAAAATCTGGCATGGTTTGAATATTACCAGTTACCATTTTGACGGCCATTGCTTCGCCAAAAGCACGACTAATAGCCAAAACAATTGCCGTGATAATACCGGGTCGGGCAACGGGCAAAATAACTTTAAGTATGGTCTGAAAACGAGTGGCTCCCAGAGCGAGGCTGGCTTGTTTTAATTCGCTAGGTACGCTCTGAATAGCATCTTGTGAAATACTTACAATCGTAGGCAAAATCATAATTGACAAAATAATAATGGCCGCCAAAATTGAATAACCAGAACCTTGACTAAGCTTTTGAATCCAAGGCACAACCACGGCAATGCCAATTAAACCATAAACCACCGAAGGTGTTCCAGCCAAAATTTGAATCGCAATTTGTATAATTTTTTTCAAGGTTCCACCAGCCAATTCTGCGGCATAAACCGAGCACGCCACACCAATTGGCACACTAACTAAAACCGAAGCAAAAGTAATATAAAAAGAAGCCAGAATCATGGGTAAAATGCCAAAATCTTTGCGGACAGTTGGCTCCCAATTAATCGAAAAAAAGAATTTAGAAGGGCTGACTTGAGTGAATAATTGAAGCCCATTCCAGAAAATATAAACTGCAATTAAAACTAAAGAAACAATTGTAATAAGTAAACTAAATTTGAAAATGCTTTCAAAAATAAGGTTTTGGAATTGTGTCTTCGACTGGTGAAGAAGCGATGTTTTTTGCTTGAAAATGCTTTCCATGATTTTCTTAACACAAGTTTAAATTAAGCTAGCCAGAATTTCCAAATATTTTTAATTTTTAATTTTCAAAAGTAAATATATTTGTAAAACTTTAGCATTGCTTAGAAAGATAAAAAAGCATTTGCTTCGGCTTGATTTTTTAACATTATTTCTCTAAGCAAATTAATTGAGCGTATTGAGCTTTGATAGCCTAAAAAATTGTTTTGGTTTTGATATAAAACTTTGGCTTTTTCGTGGTCGCTCATTGAATCAAAAAACTGATTTAATTTATAACGAGCATAACCTCTTTTTTTATAAGCCGTGGCGTTTTGAGGATTAATTTGAATGACTTTATTGAAATCAGTGATGGCAGAAGCATAGTCGCCTAATTGGGTTCTGGCATTTCCTCGGCTAATATAAGCAATTTCAAGCTCTGGATTAAGCGCAAGAGCTTTATTATATTCTTCCAAGGCCGCCATATAATCGCCAACGGCTTCTTTAGAGGCTCCGTTTTGTATATAATAATTTACGCTGTCTGGGTTTAAACGCAAAGATGTTTTAAAATCGCTCATAGCTCCAGCATTATCTTTAAGAATTTTTTTACAGCGGCCTCGGTATAAATAAGCTTCACCCAAATTAGAATTTAAACTAATAGCTGTATCAAAATCTTTTAAAGCCGCCGTATAATCTTCCAAGCGATAAAAAGCCAAACCACGCTGAAAAAACTCTTCGGCTTTTTGGGGAATTTTCTCTAAATTTGCTTTTTGAAACTCAAGCAAAGCTGGACTTGTATTGTTTGGGCTTATTTGAGCTGAAGTAGAAATCGATCCTAAAATGGTCGTTTCTTGCTGTTTCTGCTGATTTAAATTTATTTCTTGACTAGCCGCCAAAACTTTTGTTTGCAAAACCAAAAATGCTAAAAGACAAAACTTATTCATAAAAAAATTTTAACTTAAAACTTCAAACCTACCAACTAGTCTTGATGATATTGTTTTAATTCTTGGCTAAAAGCTTCTAGAACATCTGGTTTTGCCAAATGATAAGGATACAAACTTATATTATTTATAATTTCTTGGTCGAGGCAAGCTTTAGTAAAACTTTTAATTTCTTCGGGCGAAGTTCCTTGCAAATCACCAATTGGATAAATTGAATGCGCTCGAATGGTGTCTTTATTTTGTGCCATAAAATCTTTTAAATCGCTTAGAGCTTCGCTGGTAAGAGCATAAACCTGATTTGGCTCTTTGGTTAATTTGCTCCAATAAAGCATGGGCGCAATAATATCAAAATTTTCGGCAATCGTTTTCCAAGGATATTTACTATTATCTAAAGGCCGAAGAACAGGGCTATAAGTTATGGCAATTAAAGGGTAATTTTTATTAAAGTTTTTGCGAACAGTTTTGGCAAATAAAATAACTTTTTCGCTTTCGACATTTTCTTCCAAATCAACCGCCATTCCAGCCAAATTTTCTAGGGCGGCGGCTTGAATAAATTTTTGAGCATCTTCTTCGGGTTCCTCAAGCAAAGCATAAAGCCAGCCAATAGTTTTTATATTTTTTGCCTTGGCCGACATAATTAATTCTTTGGCGTGCTCGGGTTTTTTTATGGCGGGTGTGTTTGAGCGGCCAATTTGCAAATAAATTGTGTTTATATTTTGGCTTTCTAAATTCTCCAAAAAAGCTTCAATATCGCTCGGATAATTCCACAAATTAATCCAGATTCCATTACTAACTGGCTCTAATTGCGCCCTAGAAGAAAAATTAAGCACAAAGCAAATGCCAAATAAAATAATTAATTTAAAAACTTTAGACATGAAAAACTTTAAATTATTGAGCCAATGATTCTTTTTTGCCACCAATTAAGCGCAAAGTATTACCTTTAATAAAATAAAAACTTCTTTTTTCGCCAGTTACTTCATCAGTCCAGCTACTTAAATCAACAGAACCTTCAACACCAATTAGGCCACCTTTTTTGACATATTCGCCTGCAATTTCGGCTTGACGACCCCAAAAAACTACTTTAAACCAATCGGTGATTTTTTGGCCTTCTTTGTCTTTGCCTCTGTCTACGGCTAAACTAACTTCGGCTTTGGCCGCTCCGCTTTCAAAATATTTCATTTCCACGTCTTGGCCAGCACGTCCAACTAAATCGACAGTATTAAACAAGGCAGGTTTTGACTCAGTATTCATGATGTTTAAGTTTAGTTTAGTATTAGACCTTGTCAAGAAAAAACCATATCAAATTTTTAGCTTGGCAATATTTATTATCTATAGATTTTAGCAAGTAAATTTTTTTAAATGCAAAAATAACTTAATCCCATCTGGGCAAAAGAGTTATGCTTTAAAAATATATTTTACAATGCCATGAATAGCACAATTACCACCGCTCAAAACCTGCATACAGCCACTCAACCGCTTGAGAGGAATACCGAAAAACTAATTGCTAATATTCGAAAATTGTTAGAAGAAAAAGAAGCGATTTTGCTTACGCATATTTATCAAAGGCTCGAAATTCAGCGCATATCTGACCATGTTGCTGATAGTTTGGCCTTATCTAGAGTTGCGGCTAAAACCTCTGCCAAAATGATTGTTTTTTGTGGTGTGCATTTTATGGCCGAAACCGCCAAATTATTATCGCCCGAAAAAACAGTTTTATTGCCAGATTTGGCCTCTGGTTGCCCTATGGCTGACATGATAACCTCTAAAGACTTAATTGACTTTAAAAAACAAAATGAATCTGCTCCAGTAGTTTGTTATATTAATTCATCAGCCAGTGTTAAAGCCGAATCTGATATTTGTTGCACTAGTACTAATGCCGTTGATATTGTAAAATCACTGCCCAATAAAAAAATAATTTTTGTGCCAGATAAAGGACTAGGAGCTTGGGTGCAAAAACAAATACCCGAAAAAGAAATTATTATTTATGATGGTTTTTGTCCAACTCACTACCAAATTACCACCGCCGAAGTTTCTCGTTTGCGCCAAGCCCACCCTTCTGCGGTTATAATCGCTCATCCCGAATGCGACCCTTCTGTTTGGGAAATGGCTGATTTTGTCGGTAGCACCTCGCAAATTTATAAGTTTGCCGAAGAATGCCCACAAGAAGAAATTATTATTCTCTCAGAGCATGGCTTGATTAGACGTATGCAAGCTGATATGCCACAAAAAAAGTTTTTAATGACATTTCCTAATCCGCTTTGCCCAAATATGAAATACCACCGCCTTGAATCGGTTTTATACGCTTTAGAAAATAATCTCCACGAAATTACAATTCCTGAATATGACTTAGCAAACGGCCTATTTGAAAGAGCTAAAAGAACAATCGATAAAATGTTTGAAGTCAGCGAAGCCAAATATTCACAAAGTTATTGGAAAGGTGTAAAAGGCATAAACTGATTCGGGGTTATTACAAAGTATTTTTTCCGATATTGCAACTATTGGGAGCATCCCGATTTTAAATATTAAAGAAAATCAACCGAAAATTTTGCAAGATCTCTAATACAACCCCAACCCCCTGAAAGAGCAGGGATTTTGCATGAGTTTGAAAAGCCTCACCCCCAGCCCCTCTCCTAAAGGCGAGGGGAGTTTTTGTTTCTGTTTAATTCAAAATTCTTTTGCTTC
>CANLTT010000044.1 GCA_947494115.1 Candidatus Caenarcanales bacterium | reverse complement strand
TCTTCAGAACTGGGCAATGACCATATCTCAATTAGCCATATTTTTTGAAGGGAGGTTGACAATTAAGCTCTCAAGCTGATACAATGAACTAAGTCATTAATTGACACAGTTCTTTAAATATACTCTTAATTTATACTTTAAAAGAAGACTATTTAATTTTAGAAAGATTAGGCTCTCATAGTGATTTATTTCATTAGTCATTTTATTTTCCACCTTTTACTAAATACATTATAGCTACGCCAGTCATAATCTCAAAAACATTGTCTCCTTGAGTTGTATCGCTCTTTCTGATGTCGCCTTTCAAGTCAATTATATAAATTTCATTAAAGTCTTTTGGGCTATTTTTCTAAAACCATCAAAGGTTCTACTATCAATAAAACTTCTAAGAAATAATACCATCAACGCTTAATCTATCCATTGCCAGACATAAGTTGCGGCAACAACTCATCACGACCAAGAGAGAAATTGAGTAAGGCTTCTGACATTTATTAATTAAATAAACCCAAATGATGATAATAAAAAAAATAATAGGCCAAAATATGCGCAAAAATATGGCTATCAAAACGGTCTAAAACACCGCCATGGCCTTCAATGGTTTGACCAGCATCTTTAACACCAACAGACCTTTTAATTAAAGATTCGACTAGATCTCCGAGTTGGGCAATAATATTAAAAGCAATTGCCGCCACCGAGACGCACAATAAATTAAATTTTAAATGAAAAAGCGGAGCTAAATAAATACTCAATAAAATACCCGTCAAAGAGCCAATAATAATGCCACCAACCGAACCTTTAATTGTTTTATTTGGGCTTATACTTTGAGCCAATTTAGTTTTGCCGAAGGCTTTGCCAGCATAATAAGCACCCATATCATTAAAAACAATTGAAACAAGCGCAAAGAGAGCATAAAATAAACCAGCTTGCTCAAAAAGCCCCAACCCAGAGCTAAAACCAATTTGTCTAACTAAAATCATATATGACGGTAGCCAGCCAATATAAACCAAACATAAAAAACTAACTGCTACATCCGAAATTGTGCCTTGAATTTTTGGTCCATAAAAAGCCCGCAAAACCAAAATGGTTAATATTAATAAACTCGAAACTGTAAGCCAAATAGGCAAAAAACTGGGCGCAAAATAAGCCACAACCGAGGCACTAGGACATAAAAACTGCAATAATAAACTTGGAGGATTGGCCTTAGAAGCTTTAATTAAATTGAGTAATTCTTTACAAGCCAGCCAAAGCAAAAGGCAAACAAAAAATAAATAATAAATATTACCAATGATTACTGTCGAAAAACCTAAAAAAGCTATAAGCAAACCGCCTCGCCACCTTTTAGTATGATCGTCTAAATTAGATTGCATATATGTATTTGCTTGAAAACAATATTTTTTACTAAATTTTTTGTAATTCTAAGTCTTTTTTTTCGGTTAATTCATCAACTTTATGCACAAATTTACCCGTAATTTTTTCTAAATCGTCATGCAGTTTTTTTGATTCGTCTTCCGAAATTGAACCTTTAAGCTTTTTAATTTGATCGTTAAAATCACGTCTTAAATTGCGCAATGGCAAACGTCCTCTTTCTTCGGCAATTTTGCCAACTTGTTTAATTAATTCTTTGCGGCGGTCTTCTGAAAGAGTTGGCACATTAATACGAATAACTTGCCCGTCATTGCTTGGGTTAAAACCTAAATCAGAAGCCTGAATTGCTTGTTCAATTGCTTTTAAATTAGTTTTATCAAAAGGCTGAATTAAAAAAGAGCGGCCATCTGGAGCGGTAATACCAGCAAGTTCGGTTAAAGCCAAATTAGAGCCATAGCATTCAACCCGCACTCTTTTAAAAACCTCTGGATTAGCACGCCCAGTACGTATAGTTTTTAAATCTTCCTGAAAAATATCTAAGGCCTTTTGCATTTTTTCTTCAGCCGATTTTAAAATTTCTTGTCCAGTCATTATTTTAGTTAAATTTGGGGAAATCCATTTTTATAAGCTTAAGCTAAAATATTTCAAATGACAATCACCACAAATAAAATAATTGAATCCGCCCAGAGAGTTATAGATCTTGAGGCCGAGGCTTTAAAAAACCTTTCGCAAAAAATTTCGGCTAATTTTGTAAAAGCAATTGAATTAATTTTGCAGTTCAAAGGCCGTGTTGTAGTTACGGGCATGGGCAAATCGGGGCATATTGCTGGCAAAATAGCGGCCACCTTTGCAAGCACGGGCACACCTGCTTTTTTTGTGCATCCAGCCGAGCTTGCGCATGGTGATTTTGGAATGCTGACTGAAGATGATATTGTAATTGCAATTTCTCAAAGTGGTGAAACCGCCGAAATAACCAATATTTTAATTCCGATTAAACGGCGTGGCTTAAAACTGATTGGCATAAGTTCAAATATAAATTCTACCTTGGCTGAATACAGCGATGTAATGCTTGATTTAGGAATTACCGAAGAAGCTTGTCCTCTCAATTTAGCTCCAACCACCAGCACAACTGCAACATTGGCTTTAGGAGACGCTTTAGCCGTGGTTTTAATGACTCAGAGGGACTTTTCTCGAGACGATTTTGCTAAGTTCCATCCTGGCGGGGCTTTAGGAAGGCAATTAATTAAAGTAGCCGATATTATGCGCAAAGAAACAAATGCCATTCCAAAGGTTTATGCCAATAGTTCTTATCTTGAAGTTTTAGAAGAAATTTCGGCCAAAAAATTAGGTTTTACTTGTGTTTTAAATTCGGATGAGGCCTTAATTGGTTTAATTACAGACGGCGACTTACGGCGTGCGCAACTTCAATTTCTGGAAAAAGCTCACCAAAAAACCGCTAGCGATATTATGAACAAAACCCCAAAGGTAATTTCCGAAAAAGCTTTGGCTTGGGAAGCTTTAAAAATTATGGAAAGTCAGCGTATTTCAGATTTATTAATTATTTCAAGCGAAGGCAATCCAATTGGTGTTTTAGACCTAAAAGATTTGCTAAAAGTTGGAATTTATTGATGGCCAGCTTAAACTACAATTTGTTTAATAATATTGGCTAATTCTTTTTCTTGGCCAATTGCCATTACATGCACTCCCTGGCCACCTAATTGTTTAATTTTTTCAATTAATTCTAAGGCTATTTTAATTCCTTCTTGAGTGGCATTTGGGGCTTTTTCTAAACGCTCAATAATGGCAGTTGGAACCTGAACACCAAAAACTTTTTCATTCATAAACAAAGCCATTTTGACGCTTTTAAGAGGTGTTATGCCAATTAAAACTGGCTCTTTAATATCACTTACCGAATCTAAAAACCGCTTTAATTGCTCTTCTTCATAAACAATTTGGGTCTGAAAGAAATTAACGCCTTCTTGGCTTCTTTGTTTCATTTTAGCGGCTTGGGTTTTTAAATCTTCAATACCTGGATGAGCGGCCGCCCCAAGTTTAATTTGAGACAATGGTTCATTAATTTTATTGCCCGCAAAATCAAGGCCAAGCGCAAATTGTTTAAAAGTTTTGATTAAGCAGTCAGTCGAAAAATCAAAAACATCTTTAGCCTTGGGATGATCGCCGCCAGCCGCCTTGTCTCCGCTTAAAGCTAAAAAATTACGCAAACCCAAAGCATAACCGCCCAAAATATCTCCTTGTAGACCAATTTGGTTACGATCTCGGCAAACAAATTGGCAAATAGTTTCAATTTCAGGAATTTCCCGTTGAACTAAATAAGAAGCAATCACCGAATTCATGCGCATATTGCCGCCTTGGCCATCGGTAATATTAATTGCATTTACCAAACCTTTGAGAGGGCGGGCGTTTTCAATTAATTCATCAAAATTAGGGCCTTTAGGTGGCGCAAGTTCGCAAGTTATTAAAAAATTATTATTCAAAGAAAGCATTTTTTCGCAAGCAATTGGGCTTAAGGATAAAATATATTAAAGTTTACAATATAACAAAAATCCAGATGAAAATTGGTATTCCTAAAGAAATTCTTGATTCTGAATATAGGGTTGGTTTAAACCCCAATTCGGTTTTGGCTTTGGTGGGTGCTGGCCATAAAGTTTTTATACAAACAGAGGCTGGTTTAGGCAGTGGTTATTCAGACGAAAATTATTTAAAAGTTGGTGCACAAGTTTTGCCCTCGGCTGAAGAAGTTTTTGGAATAGCCGATTTGATTATTAAAGTTAAACAGCCACTAGCGAGCGATTTAAAATATTTAGAAAGCAGACATATTCTATTTACTTATTTGCATTTAGCCGCTAATCCAGAGCTTGCCAAAGATTTATGCAAAATTGGGCTTTGTGCATATGCATATGAAACTGTCGAATTAACAAGTAGTAGTTTTTCACATAAAATTCTTCCAGCTTTATTACCAATGAGCGAAATTGCAGGTCGTATGTCTGTCCAAGTTGGTGCGCATTTTCTAGAGAAAGCCCAAGGCGGAAGAGGTGTTTTATTGAGCGGTGTTCCGGGTGTTCAAAAAGGCAAAGTTATTATTTTAGGTGGCGGCACGGCTGGAACTCAGGCCGCTCGTCAGGCAATTGGTTTAGGCGCAGAAGTTGTAATTTTTGAGAAAAACCCACTTCGTATTCGTGAACTTGACCAATTATTCGGGCAAAACGCTCATGTTTTAAATTCAGATCTTAATTTAATTGCCGAACAAGCCGAAACCGCTGACTTAATAATTGGAGCCGTTTTAATACCGGGTATGAGACCACCAATTCTGCTAAAAGAAAAAACTATTCAAAAAATGCAAGCTGGTTCGGTGGTTTTAGATATTGCGATTGACCAAGGCGGCTGTATAGAAACCATTAGGCCAACCAAGCATTCAGAGCCAACTTATATTAAACACAGCGTTTTGCATTATGGTGTAACAAATATGCCGGGTGCCGTTCCTAGAACTTCAACGGTGGCTTTGAACAATGCAACTTTGCCTTATATTTTAGAACTTGCAGCGACGGGTGCAACTAATCAAAACTTGCACGGTGGTTTAAATATTAAAGGCTCCGAAATTGTGCAGGCCGAAGTTAAAAAAGCAGTTTTAGGTTGATCTTGCGAATAAGGCACGGCTATTTTTGCTTTAGTTCTTGTTGCGTAAAGCTTGAATTAAAGGTACTTCATCATTTGTTTAAGAAGTTTAGGTTTTAATAAAGAGATAACCCTGAGCATTTATAAATTTAATCAGATAAATAAATCTTTTGAAAGGAAGTGTAATATGGGTAAATTAAACGAAGCAGTAATATCACAACCAAAAACAGTAATACCGAAAACAAGAATAACAACATCACAACCACAACAAGGTGTAGAAGTAAGATCGTCTAGTGGCGGTGAAGCACATTTAAGAATTACGAAAGATACTTTTGATCTAAATGCACAAACAAAAACTGACTCTAAAAAACCACAAAGCAAAGCATCCGCAGAAGTTTCTGTTAGCCAAGAAACAATGAACAATGCGCTAGAAGCAACTACCCCAAAGGAAACAACAGAGCCAGCAGAAAGCCTAAAACAACAAAACACCCCACCACCTAAAGATAATGGTTCTTGGTTGTCTCGTCTCCCATTCATTGGGAAGTTTTTCGGTGGCCATTAATTGTAAAGATGGAATAATGGTTGGAGGTAACTCTTCTTTCAATGCAGAAAATCCATCTTTAAACTTGGATATTACAGCTAAAACCAGTGATAATGCTTCGGTTGAGATTTCTCGTGCAGTGGTGAATAGCCTAACAGGGAAGCCTGAAGTTGGCTCAGCACTCCCTAATGCAAACAAAGATTGTTTTTGCACTCATCCCGCCGATGAAACATCTCAACTTACTTTAAAACATAATCTAAATCAAATATCTTTATATGGTGCAAATGTTTGTATAGGTTCAGCGAGTGCAAATAGAATTTTATACACTGTAAAGCCGCAAGAACCAACACAGAAATGGTTTAACTTTATAATGAATTTACTAAAGGCTCCTTAAATTTGTGTTTTAATCGTATTTTGCTAAACTTAAATTACTAACTTGAGCTAACCAACACTGTTTTCAAGTTTAAGCCCTAAAAGTTTATCGGCTTCAACCGCAAATTCAGTGGGTAATTGTTTAAAAACATCGCCACAAAAACCGCTAATAATAGCCTCAATCGCTTTTTCTTGTGAAATTCCCCTTTGAGCAAAATAAAATAATTGTTCTTCATTAATTTTAGAAGTCGAGGCTTCATGCTCTACTCGGGCAGAATTATTGGCAACATTAATGTAAGGAAAAGTATTGGCAGTGCAATTTCGGCCAATGAGCATAGAATCGCATTGTGTATAATTGCGGGCATTCTCAGCCGAAGGCAAAACCTTAACTTGCCCACGATAACTATTGCTTGAATGACCTACAGAAATGCCTTTAGAGATAATTGTGCTTTTGGTGTTTTTGCCGATATGCAACATTTTACTGCCAGTATCAGCCTGTTGATGATGATTAGTTAAGGCAACTGAATAAAATTCACCAATTGAATTATCGCCCAATAAAATACAGCTCGGATATTTCCAAGTTATGGCCGAGCCAGTCTCAATCTGTGTCCATGAAATTTTGGAATTTTTGCCTTGGCATTTTCCACGCTTAGTTACAAAATTATAAATGCCACCTTTACCGCTCTCTGGGTCGCCAGCATACCAATTTTGCACAGTAGAATATTTAATTTCGGCATTGTCTAAGGCCACCAATTCAACCACAGCGGCATGAAGCTGATTAGTGTCAAAAGCTGGAGCGGTGCAGCCTTCGAGGTAACTAACATAACTATGAGCCTCGCAAATTATTAAGGTGCGCTCAAATTGGCCAGAGCCAGCCGTATTAATTCTAAAGTAAGACGAAAGCTCAAGCGGACAACGGGTGTTTTTAGGAATATAACAAAAACTGCCATCCGAAAAAACTGCCGCATTCAAGGCCGCAAAATAATTGTCGGTATAAGGGACAACCGAACCTAAATATTTTTGAATAAGCTCTGGATGCGTTTTGAGAGCCGAAGAAATCGAACAAAAAACAATACCTTGCTCTAAAAGCTTTTTTTGGTGAGTTGTGGCAACCGAAACACTATCAAAAATCGCATCAACCGCCACGCCAGCTAATTGTTTTTGTTCAAATAAAGGAATTCCCAGTTTTTCATATGTTTTTAAAAGCTCTGGATCAACTTCATCTAGACTTTTTATTTTTTCTTTTTGCTTGGGAGCCGAATAATAAATAATTTCTTGATAATTAATTGGCGGATATTTTACCTGCGCCCAATTTGGTTCTTCGAGGGTTTTCCAGTGTGCGAAAGCCTTTAATCTAAAATTCAGCATAAATTCGGGTTCTTCTTTTTTGGCCGAAATTAAGCGAATTGTGTCTTCTGTTAAGCCTTTTGCAATTTGCTCAGACTCAATATTTGTTACAAAACCATATTTGTATTCTTCGTTTGTAAAGGCTTCTAAGGTTTTCATGATGTTTTTTAAGAGATAACTAATTCTTTAATAACTTGTTTTTCTTCTTTGATGAGCTGAGAGAGATTTATGTTTTCAAGAAAATTGTCAATTTTGCGGTTCAATAAAGAAATTAAAGGCCTTACGGCACAATCTCCATGATTAGCGCAAACTTCAAGCTGACCTGAAAAATAAGTGCAATCAAAGCCTTGTTCTTGACTTTGTAAAGCTGAAAACACCTCTTTTAGGTTTATCTGGGCTGGAGACCTAATTAAAGAATAACCACCAAGAACACCTCTAGAGGCTTGTACTAAACCAGCTGAACGTAAAATGCCAAAAAGTTTTCTAACATATGTTAAAGAAATTCCTTCTTTTGAAGACAATTCTGCTAAAGAAATTTCAGCTTTATCACCCGCTTTTGCCAATTGGAGCAAGAGACGCAAACCAAATTCTTCTTGAGAGGAAATTTTGAACATAAATTAATACTTTTTTTGTATCAATTTAAATATACCTTAAAACTCAAGATTTTAAGCCAAACTTTAGATTAATTATTTAATTTATTGGTTTTATTTTCAGTTAGATTTGACAGATTAGCCGAAAAACAGTAATCTATAATTTCTACAAATATACAAAATAATAATTTATGGCTCGTTACGTCTTTAAAAAGAAGAAAAGAATTGTCCGCAAATTTGGCCCTATTAATGGTTTGTCGCCAAATGTTAAGCGTACTAGCAGGCCTGGTATGCACGGCAAAAAACGCGAAGGAAAACTTTCTGAATTTGGTAAAGGTCTTTTTAACAAAAATAAATTAAGAGCTTGTTTTGGCATCTCAGAAAAACAATTTCGTAATAGCTTCAAAAAAGCCGCCAAAAAAACTGATACTGGTGAGAGCTTATTGCAAGGTTTAGAATTTAGACTTGACAATTTAGTTTATCGTTTAGGTTTGGCTCCTAGCTTGCCAGCCGCTCGTCAATTTGTTGTGCACGGACATATACAAGTTGCCAAATTAAACCCCGATGCAGAGGGCAATTTAATTTATGAATCTGTTGATCGTCCCTCTTTTGTGGTGCGTGTCAAACAAAGAATTAAGCTTGCACCTAAAACCGCTAAAAAATTACCTGTTATCATTGAACAATCTTTGGCTAATCCTCAAAGAGTCGAATATGTAGAATTCAATTCAGATGATTATAGTGGTTGCTTTACTCGCATTCCTTCAGCGGCCGAAATACCAGCCCCAGTTGAAATTGCCAAAATCATAGAGTTCAGTTCCAGAAGATTATAAAAGGAGTTTAAAACATCATGAAAAGAACATTAGAAGGAACCAGACGCAAGAAAAAAAGAGTTAGCGGCTTTAGAGAGCGCATGTCTACGCCTGGCGGAAGAAGGGTTATTAGATTGCGCAGACGCAAAGGCCGTAAAAAGCTTTCGATCTAATTAAAACTATGGAAAAAATTGCCTTAATTACTGGAGGCTCCCGAGGCATTGGCCGAGCAATTTGCTTAGAATTGGCTCAAGCTGGTTATAAAATTATTGTCAATTATTTGTCTAATGCCAAGGCCGCTGAGCAAACTTTGGCTGAATGTAATAATAATGGCATTATCCTGCAAGCCGATGTTTCGAGTAGTGATGGCATAAATAAACTGGTTTCTGAAATTCAAAATAATTTTGGCCGCCTAGATGTTTTGGTGAATAATGCTGGAATTACAAGAGATAATTTATTAATTCGCATGAGCCAGCAAGAATGGAATGAAGTTATACAAACAAATTTTGCCGGTATTATGGAATTGACTGAAGCCATTCTTCCGATTATGCAGGCTCAACAGTCAGGCAAGATTATAAATATAGCCAGCACAGTTGGTGTTCATGGAAATGCTGGCCAAACCAACTATGCGGCGGCCAAAGCGGCTTTAATTAGCTATACCAAAATCAAGGCTAGGGAACTAATGCCTTTTATACAAGTCAATGCTATTGCACCAGGTTTGGTAAAAACTGACATGACAGCCGACTTTAATTTAGCTGAACTTTCTAAAACAAAGCTAGGCAGAGCGGCTGAACCCCAAGATATAGCGGCTTGTGTAAAGTGGTTAGCGACAGCAAGTGGAAACTATATTACGGGTCAAATCATAGAAATAGATGGTGGTTTATTTTTATGGTCTGATATAAAAGCTTTAGTGTAAGTTTAAGCCAAATCTTAGTATGTACACTAAAATGGAATTATAAAATTGCTTTCACAACAATCGCTTATGGATCCAAATCAAGAGGAAGACTTAAAAAAATTGTCTTTGCGCACCGAGGAATTGCTTTCTCGTTTGAATGATTTGTCTAATAGTTTAAGCTTTCAAATAAAAAATAATCAATCGCCACCGCTTAATAGCATTGGAATTATCCCTCCAGACCCGAAGGCGGGATTGTCTTTAGAAAAAACTCAGCCGCCTAATCTGGGGTTGGGGCAGTTTGTGAATAATTCTTATGAAAGCCCAGAGGCTAATTATTATGCTTTGCCGATTAATACGCATTATCTTGAAAAGAGCGAAAAAAGCATTAAAACCACTGGCTCTGGGCAACAATTTTTAAGCACAAGTAGCACTTCCATTTTTACCGAAGTTCACAATAATCCAGACCCTGAAAGTTTTGTTCCACTTGAGCCAAGGCAGACTGAGCCAATAAACGTACCAAGACAGGGTGAACCAATAAGTATGCCATGGCAGGGCGACCAGACAAGTATGCCACGGCAGGCCAAACCTGTTTATAAATCACCAATTGAAGAAAATTTTCAGCCTAATATTTCACCACCAATTGTAGAAAAACCTAATTATCAGGCACAGGGTTTTTATGCGCCAACTATTCCAACTGCGCCGCCGCCTCGCCCTGAAGTACAAGCTCCCAGTTTTGCGCCAACACCACCAGCGGCTGACCAATCGTCTTTGCAACCTTCGGCTATTTTTTCGACAGGCCAAGAACCAACACGACGAGCTAATCCTCAAGGGCGAACCAAAGAAATTGCCGACCAAATTGCCGCTCATAATAAAGAAATCAAAGACCGTTTGCAAAAATATTCTAATCGTATGCAAATTAGCTCTAAAGGCGATATTTTAAGGCTCTTTGCTTTAGCCGCTCCTTTCTTTGCTTTGGGAGCCGCTATTGGTATTGTAAACGCCTTGGAAATTACAGAGTTTGCCAAAATTAGTGCCATTTATTGCGTCGGTTTATTTGTGGGTATATTTTTGAGTGCTATTGCCTTGAGAATAGTCGAAATTTCTGAGCTGACACGTTGGGCGCATAATCAAATTTTATTTATACAATCAACCTTAGACGAAGAAAAAAATAAACCTTAAAGAATGTAATTGTTCAAGTTAAGTTTATAATCTGAAGTATTACAATTTAATAGCAAAAACTTAACAAATGACTTTTGCACAATTTATTTTTTTATTGATAATTCCAAGTTGGCAAAAAACCTTTAAATTGGTGCTTTTAACCATTATTAGCATAGCTTTGGGCGTGGCTTTAATTGTTTCGGTTTTTAATTCTAATGATTCGATTTTGGCGCAATTTAACTATTCTAATCAGCTTTTGCAGGGCAAACAGACGGCACGTTTACAAAGTTTTACTAATAGTTTTAAGGAATCAAATTTAAGTTCTTTATTTATAGAAAAATTACACCAATTTGAGTTTACGCCAATTCTAGAGCGCAAAGTTTTTGATAAAGAAAATAAACAAATTATTACCATTTTGGGTGTAGATTTATTGAATGATTATCGTTTTAGAGATTATATTTTTGAAGAAAAAACCCCCGCTATTATAGATTTAATAACCGAAGGCGGCCTGATTACAACCAATGAAACTAAAGCCAAATTAAAAAATACTACTAGTTTTATTTATGGCAATTTACAAATACCGCTTCAAATTAGCTCAAAAATTACTTTGCAAAATCTTGGTTTGGCTCAAGCCGAAGGCGGTTTAATTGCTTTAGGTGATATTCAATATGTCCAAAAAATACTTAATGAACCAAATACTTTTACTTCGCTTGATTTTTTAAAAGTTTCAATTGCAGAATTAAAAGAAAATTTGGCTTTGCCAGCTGGTTTTAAAATAATTGATCCAGCCTCTAGGCGAGCCGAAATTGAAAACCTGACTTCGGCTTTTCGTTTTAATTTGCAGGCTTTAAGTTTTATTGCTTTGTTTGTGGCTGGTTATTTGATTTTTCAGACTATATTTATTTCTTTTCAGCGTAAAAATAAAATTATTGGTATTCTGCGTGTTTTGGGCTTAAGCCAACAAGAAACATTTTATTTAATTATGCTTGAATCTTTGCTTTTAGGCTTGTTTGGCGTGATTTTGGGCTGTGGCTTAGGTTTGCTTTTATCTAAATTTGTGCTTATTTCTTTGCAAAAAACTATTAATGAATTATATTTTTCAGTTCAGAGTACGGAATTATTATTTTCGGCCAAAGGCTTGATAATTGGAGCAATTATAGGTTTAACCGTTTCGATTTTGGCGGCTTTGCCTTCAGCTTGGTTTTCGACAAAAGTTAATCCAGCTTTCAATCTTCAAGAGGCGGCTTTCAAGAATTTTCAATTTTTGCCAAGCTCCCGTTTATATTTTTTATATTCTGTGGGCGGACTTATACTTATATTTTTAATTTTTACGCAAAACTTTTTATTTGAAATTTCTAATCGTTATTTAGGTTTTATAATGGCTTTAGCCGCTTTGCTTGGGTTGAGTTTATTGGCTGGTTATTTTTTAGCCTTAAACTTACAATGGCAAGCGAGTTTGCAAAATTGGTTTAGTAAATTATTTTCGGTACGTTTTTCAATTAATTTTATTCGGCTCTGGATTGCCACTGGAGCTTTGATTTGCGGCTTATCAATGACAATTTCGATTAGTATTATGATTGATAGTTTTAGGCAAACCGTACAAAGCTGGGTAAATGATACTTTGCAGGCCGATATTTATATTAGTTCTGTTTATAAAGATGATGAAAGTGGTTTTGATGAAAATTTATTAAAAACCGCTCTAACTTGGCCTGAAGTGAAAGCTATAGATAGTTTAAGTAAACATAAAACTTTTTGGAATAATAAACCGATTATTATTGGCGGTGCAAATTTACAAATACAAGTCAAAAACCTAAAGTTTATACAAGCCGATCCAGAGCTAGAAAATAAAGTTTTGAACCAAAATAATTATGTAATTGTTTCTAATACTTTGGCTTTAAAACATAAACTCAAACTAAACTCCGAAATTCCACTAGAAACCTTTGAAGGCTCTGTTAAAATGAAGGTAGCTGGCATTTATCAAGATTATTCAAGTGAGCATGGTTATATTCTAATGCGCCGAGAACTTTATACTAAATTATTTAAACAATCTAAAATTACAAATATGGCTTTATATTTAGCCCAAAATGCCGATGAAGACACTATTCGTAGCAAATTGCCAATAAGTTTAAAAGTACAAAATAATACTCAATTACGCAAAACTGTTTTAAATATTTTTGACCAAACTTTTCAGATTAGTTATTTGTTTTTCTGGATTGCGCTTATAATCTCGGTTTTGACGGTCGCTTTAACTTTATTTTCTTGTATTGAGGAAAATGCTTATTTGAATCAAATTAAATATTATTTAGGTACAACCTTAGGACAAATTTTTTCTTTTGAATTAATGCAAGGCTTTTTAATTGTTTGCACAGCTTTGGCTTTTAGCTTACCAGGCGGTTATTGGTTGGCTTATATTTTAAAAAATACCATCAATAATAATTCTTTTGGCTGGATTATTTATTTAAATCCGAATTTACAAAGTATTGCTTTTATTAGTGGTTTAGCCATATTTGGAGCTTTAATTGGTTGTTTATTGCCTTTAGTTTTGGTTTATAGACGTAAAAAAATGCTGGTTTAACTGAATATTATTGTCAAAAATACCCATATTTACTATAGCTTCACATAGCATTTGTATTACTGGAACGGAAACACTATTGCCAATTAATTTCATCCATCTTGCTCGGTTTTCTGGCAAAATATAGTCCTTTGGAAAACTGAAGTTGATCCGAAAAAGGGGACAAATTGAACGAAGAACAAGTCAATAATTAAAAGGAGTTCAATTTATGTCTAAATACGAAAAAGAATTTAAAGAAGAAGCAATTAGATTGTGCAATGCAAA
>CANLTT010000043.1 GCA_947494115.1 Candidatus Caenarcanales bacterium | reverse complement strand
TTGCTTCGTTCTTAGGGGTCTTGCCGCCGACCCCTAAAACCCCTGCTCTTGGGGTGCCGCCCCCAAACGACGGATTGACAGCTTGTTGCGATTCAATCCATTATTGCTCATGAAAAGCCTGTTGATTTTGTTATTTTAAAAACTGTCCATAGTGTTAATATATGCACTATTTTAATTTAAGCTTTTGGCGGGAGTATGTCTTTCAATTAGTTTATGGCATTTAGACAAATAAGCTTGCTCTAAGTCAAACTCCAGATTATTTGCAACTTGCAAAAGGTAGACCAAAACATCAGCGCATTCATCGGCAATTTTTTGTTTAAGATTATTCAAATCATCGCCAGGTTTGGGTTTTTTGAGATTACTAATTTTGGCTAAATAATCATTTAATTCTCCAACCTCGGCTGAAATGCCAAGTCCCAAGCCCGGTAAAGTGCTACTAAAACCACAAAGATTATTAATTTCGGCTTGTTTTTTTTGTAGATTTTGCATAATTAGTGTGAATCAGTTGGCTTAAAGAGGTATTATAGATTCATTAATGATACAAGTATATGATGCAAAAAAGGCTTAATTTCAAAATCAAAATTTTAGCTCTTTCTTTAGTCGCTGTTTTGGGCTTAAACCCAGCTCAAGCAGAAGAAACAGAATCAGCTAAAAGTGTTTGGAATGGTGAAGATTATCCAAACAATAAAAAAATAATTCCTCATTCAGAGGCACAGCCAGCGCAAAACTCGGTAAATATAAAGCCAGATCCTTTTCAGATGGTGAAAGACTTGAGTGGCCCAGGCCCAGAAGCCGAAACCGAAGATCTTGATCCGCAAGGCGAAAATTTAAGCAAATATATTCCACTTGATATTCCTCTTTCAGAGCGTCAAGAAGATATTTTAGACCCTATACAATTAGATGTTGATTCTGATGAAGTTCTAGATTTAAGCCTCGAAAAAGCTCTTTTAATCGGCTTAGAGTCTAATTTGCCACAAAGAATAATAGCCGAAACAGTTACACGTGATAAATGGCGTTTTTGGCAAACAGGCTCTTATTTGCTTCCAGACGGCTTTTTGGGTTATACCGCTGTTAAGCGTACGGGCGGTTCATCTTTTTCTTCAACCACGGGAACGCCCATTAATGAAGGTGCTAATTATATTGCCCAATTGGGTGTGCGTTATACTTTAGGGCCTTCGCAATTTTTCAATACGAGAGCTTCTTATTATGATTGGAGAGCCAATTCTCAGTTTCAGGGATCTAATTTGCAAGAATTAATGCGGCAAACTGCGAATCAATATTACGAAGTAATGCGCGCTCGGGGAGAATTAGCTGTCCGAATTGAAGCGGTTAGACAAGGCAAAATACAACTTGATTTAAATGAACAACTTGATACAGCTGGCATTGGAACCAAGTTTGCAGTTCTTCAATCAAAACAACAATTAGCCGAAAATGAATTGGCTCTAGAAGCTCAGCAATCAGTTGCTCGCATAGCCGAAGTTCAGTTATTGACTGTTTTGAATATGCCTTTAGGAACTGATTTGAGGCTTGAAGAAAGCGAAATTTATAAACACACTTTAATGAGTCCGAGTTATGCGATTGGAGATTTAATTGGTTTTGCAATGAGCAATAGACCAGATATAACTCGTAGACAATTGGCTTTAAAAGCGGCTAGACAAAGAGTAAATCAATCTATTTCGGAATTTGCACCAAATATTGTCTCGTCCGCCAGCATAAATAGCTATGAAAACGAATTTGGTAAATCTTTAGAACCTCGCAACTTAGACACTTTCAAAACGGCTTCTTTGGGTTTGGATTGGCCTTTATTGCAAGGTTTGGGTTTAAGACAAATTTCTTCTATCAATCAAAAAAGAGCCGAATCTCGCCAAGCTGGTCTGGAACTTGAAAATGAAATGCTCCAAATCGAAAACCAAGTAAGAGACGCTTTTTTAAGATCTTCGGCTTCCGAAAAACAAATTTCCACGGCCGAAGAGCAATTAACGGCCGCCAGCGAAGCTCTAAGGTTGGCTCAAATTAGACTAAAAAATGGTGTTGGCATAAATATAGACCTTCTTGACACACAAAGAAATTATGTAAATGCCATGATTAGCAAGGTCAGAGCCATTATTCAATATAATCAAGCTCAAATCGATTTATTACGTTCAGTTGGTTTGATTTCGGTGGATAATATTTTAAATGGAGAATTTGCCTCAATTGATGATGGTTTAGAAGAAGAATCTGATGATTGGCAAAATACCAATTATTCTAAAGTTTAAGAAAATTTTGCATATTCCAGTTTTATTAAATGAAGTTCTTGAATGGCTTGCCCCAGAGGCTGGCTTTGTTTATATTGATGGAACTTTGGGTATGGGCGGACATAGCAGAGCCATTTTAGAAAAAACAAATGGTTTAGCTGATTTAATCGGCATTGACCGAGATTTGAAAAGTTTAGAAATTGCCCGCCAAAATTTACAAAATTATTCAAATTGTCAGTTTTTGCATGGGCGTTTTTCGCAGATTCCACAATTAATAAATAAAAAACAGCTCTCTAAGCCAGTTGGCGGGGTTTTGCTTGATTTAGGTATTTCTTCTTTTCAGCTAGATTCGCCCGTATATGGCTTAAGTTTTAAGGATAAAAATATAAATCTTGATATGCGCTTGGATCCTTGGTGTACAGCTTCGGCCGAAAAAATATTGAATGATTGGCCCGAAAAAAAACTAGCCGATTTATTTTGGGATATTGCTGATTATAAGCCCGCCCGCAAATTAGCCAAAGCAATTGTACAAAATCGCCCACTTAAAACCATTGGTGAATTTGTGGAAATTTGCAATTTAATGCACAAAAACCCGCAAAGCAAGATCCAGAGTGCTACTTTGCCTTTTATGGCTCTGCGCATTGCCGTAAACGAAGAAATGCAAGAATTAGAAAAAGGCCTCAATGCAATTATTGACTGGTTGGAACCTTCCGCCAAACTGCTCGTCATTTCGTTTCATTCAGGTGAAGATCGCATTGTAAAAAATGTCTTTAAAAATTCTTCCAATTTAGAAAATTTAATTAAAAAGCCCTTAATGCCAACGCCCGCCGAAATAAGAAAAAATTCTCGTTCGCGTAGCGCAAAGTTAAGAGTAGCGGTTAAAATACTTTGATTATGTCTACAAATCTCAAAAGAAAATATATTCAAGCTCAGCCAAAGCAAAAAAAATCGCCAAATCTTTCGGTGGTTGGTTCTTTAAAGCCCGCTCGCCAGCTTAAAATCTATTCTTCTTCTCCGAGTCAAAGAATTTCGGCCAAATTAAATTATTTAATAAAATTTTGTTTTAATTTCGCTTTGATTGGTTTTTCAATTTCGGCTTTGGCTTATTTTTGTTCTGTTTCGCTTGAAGCTGATGTTGCCCACCATTTGCGTAATCTTGAAAATCAAATCAAAAACCGTGAAGATTTGAAAAGTTATTTAAGCAAAGTTTATTCTTGGCAAAATTTAAATACTAAAGCCCAAGAAATGAAATTTGTAAAAGCCAAAAAAGTTGAAACTGCTCCTAAATTGGCGGTAAAACATTCTATTTTTGATACCGTTTAATGTTTTCTTTTAAAAAATTAAGTTATTACAAATGCTCTAAATGAGGGAAAAAGATTAAAATTAAGTTATATTCAAAATAGAAATTGGTAAATTTTCTATAAAACAATTTTATTTATTTTAGGCTTTCAATATGCTGATTCAAGAAAATTATAATCAAATTTTAAATGTCCTCAAAACTGGCATATTGATTTTTGAAAATGGCCAATTAAAGAATCTCAACCAAGCCGCCAAAACCCTTTTAAAAGCCGAAGAAAACAATTTAGGGCCTTATCAAGAAAGTTTATTGGCTTTGCTTAAAATTAATGAAAACGATTATACAAAGCAATTAACGGGCGTTTTAGGTAAACCATTAAATGCGGTTTTGCATATTATAGAAAATTTACAAATTATTGAAATCAGCGAATCGTTTGAAACTAAATTGGGCGAAGCCAGCCATGAATTGCGCAGACCGCTTACAAATGTAAAAACCTTAGTTGATACTTTGTATTTATGGGGAGCTGGAGAAGATCCAAATGCCCGCCCCAAATTTTTAGGCCAATTGCACACCGAAGTTGAACGTTTAACCAAATTGGTGAATGAATTGCTTGATTTAAGTCGCTTGCAAGCTGGCTCAATTCCTATAAATTTTCAGCAAATTGCGCTTAAAGTTTTGGTGCAAGATAGTTTTGACCTTTTAAGAGAGCAAGCTGGCAAAAACAAGATTGAACTTATAAATCAAATTCCTAGTAATTTTGTGCTAATTGCCGATTTAGACAAACTAACCCACGTTGTACAAAATTTAATTGAAAATGCAATTCGCTATAATAAAGCGGGTGGCCAAGTAATTGTAAAACCCACGACAGAAAAAAATAGTTTTATTGTGCAAGATACTGGCCTTGGAATCAAGGAAGAGAATATTCCTTTTATTTTTGAACGCTTTAAACGCTTTAATAAAGACTTGCCCGGAACTGGCTTAGGTTTGGCTATTGTAAAAAGCATAATTGACCTTCACGGCGGCAAAATAGAGGTTAAATCAAAATTAGGCGAAGGCACAGAATTTATTATAAGTTTGCCCATTAAAAAAATCGCTTTGCCTTTGAATTGAAAGTAAAAAAGCACCTTAATAGTTTTTTCTAAAAAGATGCTTTTAAAATATATTCAAACCATTACTCTTATTTAAAAAAGTTCCAAGCCAGCTTTGTTTACTAGTGGTTGGCTACCTTCCTCAAATTCAGGAGCTTTAAGATTATTTGTAACATAACCAGTCCAATGAATATTATTTACTGCTTTCGGATTAGCTTTAGAGATTTGTAGTTTTTCTAACATTTTACTGAACTTTGCAAACTCAAGAGACTTTCTTATTGCCTGTAAACTTTGCCCTTAGAGATTTAAAGAGATTGCTTATTAATGTCTCAAGAGGACTAGCATTAGGATTCTTTGGATTAAGGAAAAGTTTCTTATATTCACCACTGCTTTCAGTTGTAGCTTCATCAACTAAATTGAGGCGGGGTTTGTTAACTTGAACAGGTTTTACAGCGGGCATCGATAAATTTGGTATTTTATTAGGTCCAGTCATAAAATTAAATATTGTTTAAGGGCGTATTAACATAGTATCGTTTCTCTAAATTTTTGTCAAGTGAGTAAAAACTAAAAAATCGTTTTAAATATGCTTTAACAGCCCAGAGCTGTATTTATGAACAATTGAAGAAATTAAAGTTTGATAAGGAATACCTTCTTTATTGGCTTCTCTTTTTATAGCAGTTAAATCTCGTTCAGAAATTCTAAAATTTATTCTTTTGTTTTTCTTTAAAGTATTTTCGGCCAATTTTTTTAGCTTTTCTCTTTCAGCCAAAATATTGTTTAAGCTCTTAAATTCACCATTTTCAAAGTCTTGCAAAATTTCTAATTCTTCATCATCAAGTTTCATATTTATTCGCCTTTCAAATACTTTTTGGTTGCCGCTCTACTAGGAAATATAGTTTTTAGAAAAATCTCATTTTCGGTTTCCACAAAAGGAACTAAGTAGGCATAATCATTAAACTCAATTACATAAATTTTTTGATTAGGCTTAGTTTGGTGCTCTAGAATATCTAAATCTTTCCCTTCGCTGATTAAAAAAATAATATCCTCGAAACAAATTCCCCTCTCTTTTAAAAGCTTTTGATTTTTCTCAAGATTCCAATTGAAGATTTTCATAATCTATTTTTATTGTAAAGTACACCTTTAAGGTATACAAATTAAGATTTTTTTATTTACTTGTCCAAAAATTGCATTAGTTCAAATTGTGGGTATTGCCCCATTATGGGTATAATTTGATTATGAGTAGTTTTCAAGAAATTGATAATATTTCCTCGCCAGATAATCGCTATCGGGTGTCTTTGGGTGCTTTGGTAAAAGATTTTTTGAACACTAAAGGTTTTAAAATTGATGGTTTTAAGGTTTTTGTAAATGAAGAAGGTGAAATTTTACTCAAGCCAATTGCCCAAATTCCTAGCTCTGAATTATGGATGTATGAAAACGCCGATAAAATTAATGCTTTAAAACAAGGTATTGAAGATATAAAACAAAACCGAGTTTCTAAGCCTATTAAAACCGAAAAACAATTGGATGACTTTTTGAATTCTTTATAAAAATGTTTGAACTTCAATTTTCCCAAAAAGCTCAAGATCAGCTTAAAGAGCTAAAAAACAATAATTCTCTCGCTAAAAGATTTAAAGCTGTAAGCAAAGCTCTCAAACTGTTAAGAGAAAATCCGAAATACCCAAGTTTAAATACTCATATTTTTCACTCAGAAGTTGGACCTGACGGGCAAAAAGTATTTGAAGCTTATGCCGAAAATCACACTTCTGGGGCTTATCGTATTTTCTTTTATTATGGTTCAGACGGAAAAACAATTTATATTTTGTCGGTAATTCCGCATCCTTAACTAAAAAATCGCTTTGCCTTTGAATTGAAAGTAAAAAAGCACCTTTGTAAATTAATTACTTGGCAATCTGTTTATATTCAAATTAAGCTTTCTTGGAATTTTTTTAATCTTGATATAGAATATAAGTAAAGAAACAAAATAAAGAATATGAGTTTTACCAAGATAAATATTTCAATTCCTTTAGAGCTTGAAAAGAAATTAACTGAATTAATAGAAAAAGGGCAAAAATCAGCTTTTATAGCCAATTGCGTGAAGGAAAGATTAGAAATTTTAGAGAAAGAAAACTTAGAGAATCAGCTTAGAGAAGGTTATTTAATCCAAAGTAAAGAGGCTTTGAAAATAGCTAAAGACTTTGATTTAATTGATTTAGAAGGTCTTGAGAATGACTAAAATTAAAAGAGGAGAAATTTATTTTGTAGATTTAAACCCAACTTTAGGCTCTGAAATAGATAAAACTAGACCTTGCCTAATAATTTCTAATGATTTAAACAATGAGTTTTCTAGCACTGTGTCAGTAATTCCCATTACATCAAAAGTAAATAAAGTTTATCCTTTTGAAGTTTTAATCAAAAATGCCTTAAAAAAAGAATCAAAGTTGAAAGCCGATCAAATAAGAACTATTGATAAAAGAAGACTGAAAAATAAAATAGCTGAATTAAGCCAGAAAGAAATTAAAGAAGTAGAAAAAGCTTTGTTAATCCATTTAGGAATTAATTAGAAAGTTTTATTTACCTACAGAGGGCTTTGGTATTTTATTAATTCTAGACATAAAATTATATATTGCCTAGAATGTATTACTATAATAATAAATCACAAATTTACATTGAGCATCCTTATCAAGGCACAAGTTTAAGCTGAGGGCTTTAATTCAGTTTTGGAATTAAAATACATACAAAAAACAAAGTGCTAATCCAGGCATTGGCCGTAAAAAAAGCTAAATTTATATTTTTTAAATCTTTCTCTACAAGCCAATGTTCATAAATTAAGCCATAAAGTAAAACCAAAAAACCTGCTAAATAATGCCAAGATTCAAAAGCGGTTGGCAAATAGAAGCTGGCTCCTGCAAAAAAAGACAAACTAACTAAATGGGTAATTTTGCTGATTAACAGAGCATTTTCAAGGCCAAAGCAAGCTGGAATACTATAAAGTTTTTGTTTTTGGTCAAATTCTAAATCTTGAAGAGCATATAAAATATCAAAACCCGCCACCCAAAAGCTAATTCCGAGGGCAAATAAAACTGGAAAAACCGCAAAACTGCCTGTAACAGCTAGCCAACCACCCAAAGCCGCTCCGCCTAAAGCAATACCTAAAACAAAATGTGCTAACCAAGAAAAACGTTTTACAAAAGAATAAAAACTAAGCCAAAAAATTGCAATTGGTAATAAATAAAGGCAAATTCGAGGCAAGTTTAAAGCCGCCACTGCCAAAAATATAAAACCTAAAATACTTAAAAATAAAACTGTTTTAGGCGAAATTTGTCCTGCTGGAATTGCTCTTTGGTTGGTGCGAGGATTTAAAGCATCAATTTGCCAATCAATCAACCGATTCAAAGACATAGCAGACGAACGTGCGCCCAAGAGAGCTAGAAAACACCAAAATAAAACTTTCCAACTGGGCAATTGTGGGCTATTGGCAATCCAAATCGCAGACAGCATAAAAGGAGCCGAAAAAATAGTATGTTCCAACTTAATCATTTCGGACCAAATTTGCAGTTTCTGGATTAATTTATTCAATTTTTTACTTTATAGGTAAAACCCTCAGCTTGCGCCGCTTTATTCTTAGTTGTCTTTGCGCAATTATAAAAGATTATGCCGTTATAAGCAAAGGCATTTACAGCAACACTATGGACAATTTCTAATTTTACAAATTGATTATATTTGAAGTGGCTTGTTCTTAGGGGTCTTGCCGCCGACCCCTAAAACCCCTGCTCTTGGGGTGCCGCCCCCAAACGACGGATTGACAGCTTGTTGTGATTCAATCCATTATTGCTCATGAAAAGCCTGTTTTTTTGTTCTTTTAGGAACTGTCCATAGTGTTGAATTAAAAAATCAGCTAAAAAACAATTCTGATCTTGAGAATGAAACAGACTTCAGAAAAAAAGTCGAGTTTCCAAGCTGAAAAACAAAAAAGCCCCAATCCCGAAAAGAGAAAGGAGCCAATTAATAATAAAAATACTAAATTTATCTAACCGAACTAGCAACCTCTTTGCGAAGCTCTTTAGCGGCCTGAATCATGTTTACCAATGAAGGTTTTACTTCTTCCCAGCCACGAGTTTTTAAGCCACAATCTGGATTAACCCATAAATTGTCTTTAGGCAAAACACGAGAGGCTTTTTCAAGGAGTTTAATAATTTCTTCTTTGCTTGGTATACGAGGTGAGTGAATATCATAAACACCAGGTCCTATTTGGTTTGGATATTCAAATTTTTCAAAAGCCGTCAAAAGCTCCATTTGCGAACGGGAAGTCTCAATGGTGATTACATCAGCGTCCATGTCGGCAATATTACTTATAATGTCATTGAATTCGGAGTAGCACATATGAGTATGAATTTGAGTTTCATCTTGCACTGAAGAAGCTGAAAGCCTAAATACAAAAGTTGCCCATTCTAAATAATTTTGTTTGTCGGCATTGCGTAGTGGTAAACCTTCACGGAAAGCTGGTTCATCAATTTGAATAACTTTAATGCCAGCTTTTTCTAAATCGCTTACTTCATCACGGATAGCCAAGGCAATTTGTTTGGCCGTTTCAGAA
The DNA here is from genome assembly GCA_947494115.1 of Candidatus Caenarcanales bacterium. Classification (GTDB taxonomy): domain Bacteria; phylum Cyanobacteriota; class Vampirovibrionia; order Caenarcaniphilales; family Caenarcanaceae; genus CANLTT01. The sequence continues at coordinate 4,618 of CANLTT010000043.1, read as the reverse complement.
CGTGGTTGGTCATCACGCACAAAAGACCACTGCAAAATAGTTACAGGACCAGTCAGCATTCCTTTGACTAATTTTTTGGTTAGCGATTGAGCATATTTAGTGTATTCAAGAGTCATTTCAGAAATGCGTGAAACATCACCGTAAATAATAGGCGGCTTAACACAGCGAGTGCCGTAAGATTGCACCCAGCCATTTTGTGTTGTCGTGAAGCCAGTCAAATATTCACCAAAATATTCAACCATATCATTCCGCTCAAATTCACCGTGTACAAGCACATCCATTTCGATTTCTTCTTGTAGTTTAATTGATTCGGCAATTGCTTTACGGATAAAAGTGTCATATTCTTGGGTTTTCAATTCGCCTTTTTTAAACTTGGCTCTGGCTTGGCGCACTTCGGCGGTTTGCGGAAATGAACCAATTGTGGTAGTTGGAAAAGAAGGTAAATTGAAAGCTTTTTGTTGTTTTGCTTTTCGCTCATTAAAAGCCGAATTGCGCTGAGCGTCTGCTGTTTTTACTTTTTGGCTTCTTTCTTTAACCTCTGGGCGGTGAATTAAAGGCGATTTGCTTCTGAGTTCGCAAGCCTGCTGATTGGCTTTTAAATAATCTCCCGCTTTAGAGGAAGGATTTCCGTTTACAACTTCGCTAACTGTGCTTATTTCTTGCAATTTTTGAGCCGCAAAAGATAACCAATTGGCAACTTCAGACTGATTTAATTTAGCTTCAAGACTCAAATCAATCGGTGAATGAAGCAAAGAACAAGAAGGGCCAATCATTAAATATTCTGAATCAATTTTGCTAAGAGCTTTTTGGGCAGTTTTAATTGATTCGCTTAAATTGTTTTTCCAAATATTACGGCCATCGATTAAGCCTAAAGAAAGATATTTGCCTTTTGGAGCTTTATTTAAAACTAAATCTAATTGCTCTGGTGCTCTCACTAAATCAATATGCAAGCCGTCCCAGAAAGAGTCAATTAAATCAATATTTTCTTCAATTCCTTCAAAATAGGTCGTAAGCAAGATTTTTGATTTGAAAGAATTACCTAAAGCAGTTTTAAGCAAGCCTGAAAGCTTTTGATAAGCAGTTTTTTGCTCGGGGCTTAAATCCATTGTTAAACAAGGTTCGTCAATTTGAATCCATTCTGCGCCGAGTTCAGAAAGCTTATTTAAAACTTCAGCATAAACCTTAACCAAATCTTCTAAAAGCTCAAAGCGGCTAAAGTTATCGGTTTTTTCTTTGCCCAAACTCAAAAAGCTAACTGGACCTAATAAAACGGGTTTAGTGGTTATTCCAGCTTTTTTCGCTTCGCTAAATTCACTAAAAGGTTTGTCCCAGCTGAGAGCAAATTTTTGGTTTTTGGTGAATTCTGGAACTATGTAATGATAGTTTGTATCAAACCATTTGGTCATTTCCATGGCGGTTAAATTGGCTTTTGTATTGCCACGCGCCATCGAATAATAAAGCTCTAAGGAAGTTTGGCCTTTTTGTTGCAACTTGGCATAAAGCTCTGGCACAGCTCCAAACAAACAAATTGTGTCTAAAACTTGGTCATAATAACTAAAATCATTGCTTGGAATTAAATTTATGCCAGCATTTTTTTGAGTTTGCCAGTTTTTAAGCCTTAAATTTTGAAGTTTGTCTAAAAGTTCTGTTTCGGTAATTTCGCCTTTCCAGAATTTTTCGGTTGCAAACTTGAATTCACGCTCTGCGCCAATGCGAGGATAACCTAAATTATTTGATAAAACCATTTTTAAGCCCCAAAGTTTTAGAAAACTCTAGAATACTTTATTTTTGATTTTAAAGAAAGCCAAGGCAAAAATTAGCGTTTAAAAAGCAATTTAAGCAAAGCTTGACGGGTTAAAGCCTTTTTTTGAGCCAAAGAAACAGCTTCAAATACAATTAAAAACGAAGCTGGGCTAAAAATTAATTCTTGAATAAAATGACCTAAAGAAAGCTGTCTTAGAGCTAATTGAATTTCAGGAACTTGTTTGCGAAAATTATCAACCTTTAAATCCAGCTCAGAAAGAGCATTATTGATTTTAGGAATATTAAACAAAATCAGCCAAACCGCAAGATTCAAAGCTAAACACAAAAAGGTTTCTAAAATCAAAATGAAATTAAGCATTATTTTTTTCTTTAAGCTATTCTCATTATTTTATACCTTTTCAAATTTAAAAAATGAAACAATTAATTAGGTTTTGGATATTTTTATTGTTTGTGGGGTTTATTTTGCCTTCCTTCGCTCAACACGAGGATGCCACCACAATTTTGCAAAGAGCTGTTCGCAAGCATAAAAGCCACCACATCGAAGAAGCCTTAATTGATTATAATCGGGCTTTGGCTTTAGAACCAGAATGGCCAGAAATTTATTATAGCCGTGGCTTGGCCAAAAATGAAATTAACGATTATTACGGCGCAATTGAAGATTTTAATTCGGCTTTGGCTTTAGATCCTGAAAATGACAGTGCTTATTTTAATCGTGGTATTTCGGAATATGAAACAAAACAATATCGTTTGGCTTTAAAAGACTTTAGTCAAGCAATTGAAATGTTGCCGGGTGATGCAAAGTCTTATTTAAATAGAGCAATGACAAAATCTGCTTTAGGCGATCAAAAAGGTGCTTTGAAAGATGCCGAACAAGCCAAAAAGTTTTTTAAAGCTCTCAATAAAAAAAATGAGTATTTAGAAGTTGTAGATTTTATCAATTCAATTAAAGGTTATGCTTACTAAAAATTGCCGTGAGTAAAAATATTAATTATAAATATCTTTCTTATTTGCAAGCCCTATTTGTGGCCGTTTTGCTGATTATCAATTTAATTGGTGCCAGCAAAGTTTCGCAAATAAGTTTTACTAATTTTTTTAATGGACAAAATATTTCTTTTTCAATCGGTAGCGGCATTTTATTTTTCCCGATTTCTTATTTGCTAGGCGACCTTTTAACCGAAGTTTATGGCTATGATGCAAGCCGCAAAGTAATCTGGACGGGTTTTGGTATTTTGATTTTTGCAACTTTAATGGTTCAGTTTATTCTTTTAATGCCGCCCGCCCCAAGTTGGCCACACCAAAAAGCCTTTGAAGAAACTTTGGGCATAAGCTGGCGCATTTCTTTATCTTCTTTTGTGGCTTTTGCAACTGGCGAATTTATAAACTCTTTTGTAATGGCCAAAATGAAAGTTTTAACCAAAGGTTCTAAGCTCTGGATGAGGGCAATTGGTTCTACTGTTTGTGGCGAGGCTTTTGATACGCTTTTATTTTATCCTTTGGCTTTTTGGGGCAATCCAGATTTTCCGATAGCTTTGCTTGGGCAAATAATGTTGGCTAATTATTTAGGAAAAGTAATTTGGGAAATTGTGGCCATGCCTTTAACTTATATAATTGTGAATTGGCTTAAAAAGGCCGAAGACGAAGATTATTTTGATACAAATACCGATTTTAACCCTTTTCATGCTTGAAGGAAAGACTCTAGTTGGTAATTTTGGGGGAATTTATAAAATTTGGTATTTGTGCTAATTTTTTTCTATTATGGAAAAGATTATTATTAAGAATTTTGGCGGTTTAAAAGACGCTGAAATTATATTAAATAAAGTAAATGTGTTTATTGGAAAACAAGCTTCAGGAAAGTCTGTAACCGCCAAGCTAATTTATTTTTTCAAAAGTATTATTGTAGATATTTTTGAGGAATTTATAAATATTAATCAAGATATAAAAGAACGAAGGAGGTCTTTTTATAACAGATCTAAAGAATTTAATAATGCCCCTAAGGATGATATAAGCTCCAAGCTTTTTCCTTTTTCTTTTTTTCCTGAACCTTATTATAGGGAAATAGATCGAAAGGAAAGAGAGCAGTCTTTTCTTAAAATATTTAAGGATTATTTTCCTTCTCATACTTGGTCAGAAAAGCCATTTGAAATTACTTATTATGTCAATGAAAATGAGTATATAAAAGTAGAAAAGAAAAGATCAAAACTCACAATTGAATGGCCTAAAGTCATAGAGAGCTTATTTTTCAAATTGGAAGAAATTTATAAAGGTTTAAGCGAAGGTAGATTTAAAAATTTATTGATGCAAGCCTCTACAGGTAAATCAGATAATATACAAAAATTTAGATTTGATAAATTTGATTTTGGAATTAATTTGAAATCTTTTCATGGTTCGTATTTTTCATTTTACAAAACTGGACTAGGTATTTTTTATACAACTCAACCTCTGTTCGTGCCAGCAGGTCGTTCCATTTTTTCAATTTTAGAGAATAATATTTTTGCAATTCTTAGCAGAGGAGAAGATGTAAGTATAGATCCCTTTTTATTAAAATTTGGTTCATTCTACCAGAGAGTAAAAGACAGAAATCAAAGTAAAGAAATAAAAGATAGTTTTATAGATAATATTATAGAAGAAATATTAGGTAGCAAATATTATTATGAAAATAAAAAAGATTATTTAAAGCATTCAGACGGTCGAAAAGTGGATTTATCTTTTGCTTCATCTGGACAGCAAGAAACCTTACCTTTATTATTAATTTTGAAGTATTTTGTTAAACAGAAGCGTAATTCATCTGTATTTATTGAAGAACCAGAAGCACATTTATTTCCAGCGGCACAAAAGAAAATTACTGAATTAATTA
>CANLTT010000042.1 GCA_947494115.1 Candidatus Caenarcanales bacterium | reverse complement strand
TGATGCTACAAAAACCTTTGGCAATATTGTTACTTTCAGGGATTTAGAAAATGCTACAGTAGAAGCTATTAAAATTTTTGGTAATAGTAATACTAAAAACGTAGTACTTGAAAAGAGCTACAAAGAGTATTTAGAGGGCTTTACAGACATTGCCTCAGGTGAAGCACGCAGAGGTTATATTGAAGTAGTAAAAGAGTTAAATGAAAAGTTCCCTAACCCTGATGAAATTGTAAAAGAAAAGGACAAAAAAGAATTCTCTAAACTATTTGGAGAGTACCTGCGTGTAGAAAACATACTACAGAATTACGATGAATTTAACAACCTCAAAGCACTTCAGGTAATAGACATAACAGATGCTGATGCAGTAGAGGAATTTAAAAACACTCATTTTGTAACGGATGAGGAAATAGACTCAATGCAAAAGATTGAATTGCTGAAAGAACGGACGGTTCAAGATTATCGCTCGACTTACAATGATATTCGTGATTGGTTAAGACGTGAGAAAAGCGGTAAAGAATCAGAGGAATCAAAAATTGATTGGGATGATGTAGTTTTTGAAGTTGACTTACTAAAATCACAAGAAATAAACCTTGATTACATTCTTGAATTAATTTTTGAGCATAACAAAAAAACAAAAGACAAAGCTACTTTGATTGCTGAAATACGTAGGGTTATTCGTTCAAGTGTAGGTAATAGAGCAAAAGAAAGTTTAGTAGTTGATTTTATTAATGAAACTGAACTTGATAAACTTCAAGATAAAGCAAATGTTATAGATTCATTCTTTGCATATGCTCAAGCAAAACTATCAATAGAAGCATTGGAATTAATCGCAGAAGAAAATTTAAATGAAGAAGCCGCAAAGCGATATATAACAACTTCTTTAAAACGTGAATATGCAAGTGAAAATGGAACAGAACTTAATGCTCTTTTGCCGAAAATGAGTCCTTTAAACCCTCAGTATTTGACTAAAAAGCAAAGTGTTTTTCAAAAGTTGACCTTATTTATAGAGAAGTTTAAACACGTGGGAGGTCAATTATGATTGAAAGCCACCTCTGGATTGCTATATGTATTGAGGATAAAGTAAATTTTACTCCTGAAGTTTTTGAGACAGGAAATTGTTTTAGGTGTAAATTTAAAATCACAAAACTAAAAACTGAAATTTAAATAGAAAAATGTATACACTTTATTATTTGCCTGGTGCTTGCTCATTAGCCATACATGCTTTAATCAATGAACTTGGACAAGAAGTAAAATTAGAAAATGTCAGTGTTCCTCAAGGTGAGCCTCGTAGTGCTGAATTTTTAAAAGTTAATCCTCGAGGTCAAGTGCCAGTTTTGGTTGATGGAGACTTAGTATTGCGTGAAGGCGGAGCTATTATTAATTATTTGCTGGATAAACATAATAGTAATATGCTTCCTAAATCTCAACCTGAGAGGGCTCAATCTTTGGAATGGTTAATGTTTGCTAATGCGACTTTGCATCCAGCTTATGCCAGAATATTTTTTATTAATCGCATTATTAAAGATGAAAATGCTAAAGAAGAAGCCATTAATGCTGGCATTGAACAAATTAATAAACTTTGGGCAGAAGTCGATCAACAGCTTGCTAAAACCAAATATACTTGCGGAGACCAAATTACAGGGGCTGATATTTTATTAACTGTTATTGCAAATTGGATTGGTTATTTACCTAAACCTGTGCAGTTAGGCGACAATACAAAAAGAATGCTCAAAGAAATTATTAATCGTCCAGCCTTTAAAAAAGCTCTCTCTGAAGAAAAAATTGAATACAAAGCTGTTTAATATGTCCGTCAGTTCTAGCAACTTTTTAGAAGCTGTCTGAAAATACTGAAAGCTGAGATAAATTTCTGAAAACAGGTTGCCAATGGAGAATGCGGCCAAATGATTTTCCTCAATGAAAGAAGGATTTAGACGCTTATCCAAAGATCTAGTTTTTAATTTTCAGACAACTTCTTACTGTAATCAAGTCTGGTTTATAAATTATCTTCTAAAACTTGTTGGCAAATATTGCTTCGGCGCTTTTGAAGGTTGTTTTGGATATATTGATATTTAATACCTAAAATTTGTCCAGCCAATAAAGCGGCATTTATAGCTCCAGCTTTGCCAATAGACATAGTTGCAACTGGAACACCTGCTGGCATTTGCACAATAGAGAGCAATGAATCTAGGCCATTTAAAGCCGCTGACGGCATAGGCACACCAATTACAGGTAAAATGGTTTTAGCCGCAATCATACCGGGCAAATGAGCCGCTCCGCCAGCCGCCGCAATTATTACTTCAAGACCACGTTCTAAAGCGGTTTGGGCATATTCAAACATAAAATCGGGTGTACGGTGAGCTGAGACAATTTTTTTTTCGTGTGGAATATTTAGTTCTTTTAAGATTTCGGCAGATTCTTGCATGATTGCCCAATCAGAGCGACTACCCATAATTAAACCAACTAAAATTTTTTCATTTTGCATAAAATTAATAATAAAGCGCTAGGTTAGATTCATTTTGTAAATTATGCACTCAAAAAAACTTAGATATGCCTGTTTTATTCTTCTAATCTTGATTTGTATAAATCTGTTGCATTTCATGTTTGATCTTGCGCTTTTTTACTTCTTACTTTTCAGATACTCTCTTATATTGAACTTGCCAGAAAACTATTATTCAAAAGACTTGGTTTATTATATTCAAGATTGTGTTTAGTATTCATATCAATAATACTACCTCCAGTTTCAGTGATAATAATATGAGCGGCCGCCGTGTCCCACTCCATAGTTGGCGCAAAACGAGGATATATATCAGCTTTATCTTCGGCTAATAAACAAAACTTTAAACTACTACCGACCGAAACAAATTCGATTTCTTGTGTTTTGTTTTTGAGAGATTCTATAAATTCTTTAGTTTTGTCGTTTAAGTGCGATTTGCTGGCCACAACTCTTAGTTTTTGAGTATTTTGTTTTTTGCCAGAATTCAATTTTTGAGTATTTTTATAAGCACCAAAACCTTTTTTTGCATAATAAATATCTTTAAAAACAGGAGCATAAACAATTCCCAAAACGGGAGTATTTTTATGAATTAAAGCAATATTTACGGTAAATTCATCAGTTTTTTTAATAAACTCTTTTGTGCCGTCAAGCGGATCAATTAACCAAAAATAATCCCAGTTTTTTCTTTCTTCAAATAAAACTATTTTGTTTTCTTCGGATAAAAGCGGAATTGTTGGGTATTTAACTGACAAATAATTACAAATAATACCATTAGCTATTGTATCTGCTTCGGTTAATGGTGATTTATCATCTTTATATTCAATAATAAAATCTCTTTTATATACTTCCATAATTGCATTGCCCGCTTGGATAGAGATTTGTTTTAATTCTTCTAATTCGATTGTTTCAAGCATAAATAATATTTTCCTTTTTTAAGTATTCAATAATACGATCGATTGAGTATTCTACGCTAATTTCACCAACTTCTTCTACTGAATTTATTTCACTTTTTGAAAAATAAACCCAATTGTAAAGTGTTTTATACTAAACTCCTAAAATTTTTGCTATTTCCGCTTTATTAACGTCTTTTGCATTACACAATCTAATTACTTCTTCTTTAAATTCTTTTTCGTGTTTGGGCATAAATTGAACTCTTTTTTATTACTAACTTATTCTGCATTCAATTTGTCCTTTTTTGGATAAACTTCATTTCTTAAAGATTGCCTTTAGGCTTTTCATAAAGCTATACTTGAATCACTTTCTAATCACCATATAAAAGTGCTCAGTCAATACAGTTGGTTAATTCCTGTTTTACCTTTTCTGGCCGCTCTTAAAATTATTTTTGGAGTTCATAAAAGCCGCTTATTTAGTGCTATCACCTCAATTGGAGCGGTGGCCATTGCTTTTATTTATTCATTAGTTTTGCTTATAAAAGGCGTAAACTATCAAACAAACTTTATTTGGCTCAAGGCTGGTGATTTTCATTTAGATTTTGGAATTTTGCTTGACCCGCTTTCTTTGATTATGTTGGTAGTTGTAACTTTGGTCAGCCTTTTGGTGCAAATTTATTCACATGGCTACATGAATGAAGACAAAGGTTATGCCAAATTTTATGCCTTTTTATCTTTGTTTACGGCCTCTATGCTTGGTTTAGTTTTAAGCACAAACCTATTTCAAATTTATATGTTCTGGGAATTAGTGGGCTTATGCAGTTTTTTATTGATTGGCTTTTGGTATTATAAAGACTCAGCCGCCTCGGCTTGCTTTAAGGCTTTTATAGTCAATCGAATTGGTGATTGTGGGCTTTTGCTTGGCTTATTATTATTTGCCTTCGGCACTTCTGGGCTTTGGGGCGACAATGCTTTTTTAAGTTTTACGGCTTTGCCAGAGGTAATTAAGCAATTAACCAGTAATAATATTATTCCAGTTGTGGGTGTTTTTAGTTTGACCACAATCGCTCTTTTGATGCTTTTAGGCCCAATGGCTAAATCGGCGCAATTTCCTTTGCATATTTGGCTCCCAGACGCAATGGAAGGTCCAACTCCAATTAGTGCTTTAATACATGCGGCCACCATGGTTGCGGCTGGTGTTTATTTGCTTGCCCGTCTTTTTCCTCTTTATGAGGCGGCTCCTATTGCTTTGAGTGTGGTAGCAATTATTGGAGCAATTACAGCTTTATTCTCGGCCACCATTGCGCTTAGCCAAAATGATATTAAAAAAGCTTTGGCCTATTCAACTTGTAGCCAATTGGGTTATATGGTGATGAGTATTGGCTTAGGAAACTGGATTGCCGCTTTATTTCATTTAGTTACACACGCTTTTTTCAAGGCTCTTTTGTTTTTAGGCTCTGGATCAGTTATTCATGGTTGTCATCATGAGCAAGATATGCGTAATTTTGGTGGCTTAAGCAAAAAAATGCCCATTACTTCAATTACTTTTTTGATTGGAACTTTGGCAATTTCAGGCGTACCTGGCTTCGCTGGCTTTTGGTCTAAAGAGCGCATTATTGCTTCGGCTGGCGATAATACCATTATTTTTTGGATTGCTTCTATTACGGCTGGTTTAACCGCTTTTTATATGTTCAGGATTTACTTTTTGACTTTTACAGGCATTTATCGTGGCCATGCTCATCCTCATGAATCGCCAGTTTCTATTACTTTACCTTTAATGGTTTTGGCAATTCCTTCGCTTTTATTGGGTTTTGTTGGCACACATTTGCAGGTTTTTGGTGGAGATTTATTCGGGCACTTTCTAGAGCCACAAGCTCACCACGGGCATAATTTAAGCTTGCCTGAATTTTTCAGTGAATTATTTAAGCCAATTAGTTTAATTCCTTTGGGCTTTTCTTTGGGCGGCATTTTGCTTTCTTATTTGGTTTATTCCAAGCGATTATTGCCAATTAATGAATTTTTCAAAAAACAACTTTCGGTTCTTCATAAGGCTTCAGAGCAAAAATGGTATATCGATGAAATTTATAGTTTTATAGTACAAAAGCTTTTAATGCCAGTTTTTGGCGGATTTTGGAAAATTATTGATTATTGGATAATTGACAAATTATTTATTGGTGGCTTAACTCAAATTTCTAAAATTAGTGGTTGGGCTTTAGCTGGCTCTGGGCAAGTGCAAACTTATATTGGTATTTTGATTTTGGCTTTTGTTTTACTGACGGTTTTCTTTATCGGAACTGGTATTATCATTGAAGTTCAGCTTGACGGGCTTTTAAAATAATATGTTAGAACAAGAAAAGGGAAATAATATATTAATATGAATTATTCATTGCCCAGAGAAATATTTATGGAATTTGAAGATGCCTTCGGCAAAGAAAAAGCCAAGCTTATGGCCGATTCTTTAGAAAATTCTCTCAATCAAACCATAAATAAAACCAATGAAAACTTAAAAGTAAATTTAAAAAGCGACTTAAAAAACGAATTGGTAACTCGTGAACTTTTTGACAGAGACACAAAAGCAACCCGTGAGCTTTTTGATGAACGTTTTAAACTTCTAGAAACACAAATTAAATCAACTCATGAGCTTCTTGAGAAAGAAACAAAATTAACCCGTGAACTTTTTGACAGAGAAACAAAAGCAACTCATCTGCTTCTTGAAAAAGAAACAAAAGCAACCCGTGAACTTTTTGATGAGCGTTTTAAATTGCTTGATTTCAAATTAAATATTCTTATTGCCCTTTTGGCGGTGTCTTTGACATTGTTAAATCCAGTTTTATTAAATTTTCTGACTAAAGTTTTTAAACTATAAAATGCTCAATTTAAGCAAAGTTCAAGAAGCTCTAGAGTCCAAAGCCGCTTTTATTGATATTATGCGAGAGCAAAACGGCACGGCTTTTACAAATTATTTAAAGGCCTTCGAAAAACTGCTGGCTTTAGAACCAAGAATTTTTAATGCTCAAATTCAAGATTGTCCCGAAAAATTTGCAGGTGTTTTGGCCACAGATGAGCTAAAAGCTGGCATTAAACATTTTTGCCTTAATAAACCACTTTGTTCAAGCGAAGAAGCTAGCGATTGGAAGAAAGAAATTTTAGAAAACCGCATTACTTTTGCCGTAGACGGAAGCCAAATTGAACCAGATAAAAATTGGGGTTTGGTTTTTGGAGCTGTGCAAATTGGTTGGTTTATAAATTTTCATAATGCAAGCCAAAATGCGCAAAAAGACCTTGCGATTGAGCTGATTTTTCCAACTTCAGACACAATTGATTTGCGCCAAGAAATTAACTTTAAGCGTTTTGAAAAAGAAATTTATACTTTGGCAAATTTAATTAAACAAATTTCAAAACTCGAATATACAAAATTGCCAATTGCCTTTTTTGATGGTTCTTTAACCTTGTCTTTTGTGAAAGATGAAAAACTCAAACAAAAATATTTACAAGCCGTCAATTTTCTTTTACAAACTTCTGAGCAAGCCCAAATTCCAGTTGTGGGATATATTGATACTTCTTTGGCTTTTAATTTGACTAAATCGCTTGAAACTGCCTTTGAAATGGATAAACAAATTGGTAATATAACCGATTCTGCTTTGATGGCGCATTTTTTAAAAGCTTGGGGCGAACGTTCGGCTTTTTTTGAATATTTAGAACAAAGTAATATTGGTTTATGTTATTTAAAAAATTCTTCTTTTAAAAATAAGCCCTCTCGCATTGAATTGCCGCTCTGGGTTTATAAACAAGGCTTGGTTGATGAAGTTTTAAATGTGGTTTTGGCTGAATGTTTAGTTGGTAATGGTTTTCCTTATCCGATTGAAGTTGCTGATTCGATTGCCGTTATCCAGCACGCCGAAAAAGAGAAGTTCTATGAATTTATTGAAAAAAAAATAAGCCTACAAATTGGCAAATCCGCTAAACTTAAAAGCAAAAGCATACGAAGAAAGCCGACTATTGTAATTTAAACCACCAGCCTTTGGCTTAATCTATTTGACTGAAAAACTTAAATTTTTACAAAAAAGTGAATTCAAATCCTCAGCTGGGAATTTATCTATTATCAATCTTAGACCTGAACTAAAATGGATTTTCGCACCACTTCTTATAAACTTGATTCTGGGGAAATATCTCAAACTGAAATTACCAATCAGATTTTGAATTTGCCTTGTGTTTATGGTATTTTTCAAAGCCAATCTAAAATATTTTGCCTTGAAGTTAATAATAAACAAAGTAGCTCCGAAATTACGGTGGTTTTACTTTATTCAAGCCTAAAGTTGGCGGTTGAAGCTACCAATTCTTTTCAAATTCCCAATGATTGGTATGTGGCGCAATGGTCAGAAGTAGAAGAATCTTTGCAAGCTTGTCTAGAACTAGATGTAGACGCTGTCGCTTTTGATAGTTTGCCTTGCGACGAAAGTTTAAGCGGTTTAGTAATTGATAAAGATTCGCTTAAAGAACTTATTTGGTTGTCTTTATCGGCTAAATAATCTTAAACAAAACAAATCCTGGGCTTGTGTTGCTTCGTTCGCAGAGACGCTCAATTCAAGTTTGAAACTAAAGCGTTTTTTTTGAGTTTTGCTATACTCTAAAGATGAGTACAAGCTTTCAATCTTTAAAACAAGTACAAACTCCGCCTTGGCTAAGAACTTTGGCTTATTTATTAGTTTTAGCTACTTTTTTAGCCAATATAAGTTTAATTTTTATTCCTTGGCAACAAACCGTGATGGGAACTGGCCGTGTAACCGCTTTTTCACCAAACAATAGGCCTCAACAAATAGAAGCTGGAATTAAAGGCCGCATCAAAAAATGGCATGTCAAAGAGGGCGATTTTGTTAAAGAAGGCGATTTAATTGTGGAATTGCAAGATCTTGAAAAAGACTTTTTGCCGCCTCAGGTGATTCAACTGACACAAAATTCCAAAGAAGCTTTAAAGCAAAACCAAGAAGCCTATTTAAGCAAAGCTCGGTCTATTGAAGATTCCATTGGCAATTTGCAGAATAATTTGCAGGAGTCTTTAAATAGCGCAAAACAAAATGTTCAGGTTTCTCAAACAGACTTAAAAACCGCTAAATTAAATTTACAAAGAACTTTGACTTTGGCTTCTAAAGGGCTAAGCTCAGAAAGAGATAGAGAATTAGCAATTCAGGCCGAAAGAAAAGCCGAAGGTGATTTGCGCAAAGCCGAAATTGAACTTGAGAAAATAAAAAGCAAAACACTTTCCGAAATTACGAAACTACAATCTGAAAGAGCGGCTTCTTTAGCGGAAGTTGCCAAAGCTGGTGATGAAATAGCCAAAACCGAATTAAAGCTCAGCACCGCTCAAGTTCGTAGTGAAATTAGCCAAGTAAAATCGCCCATTGCTGGAATTGTGGTACGCCTTTATAAGCGCGGCCTCGGTGAAACCTTTAAAGAAAATGAAGCAATTGCGATTATAACGCCACAAACCGAAGACCAAGCGGTTGAATTATTTGTAAAAGACATTGATGCGCCTTTAATTTCGGTTGGAAAACAAGTACGTTTGCAGTTTTCGGGCTGGCCAGCTTTGCAGTTTGCGGGTTTTTCTAATAATGTTCATATTGGTACTTTTGCTGGGCGAGTGGCCGTAGTTGATAATGTTGATTCGGGCAATGGAAAATATCGTATTTTAATAATTCCAGATCCTGCGCAGCATGCTTGGCCTTCGGGTAATTATTTAAGGCCTGGTACACAAGCGGCTGGCTGGATTATTTTAAAAACTGTGCCTTTGGGTTATGAGTTGTGGCGGCGTTTTAACGGTTTTCCGATTGCTTTATCTGATATTAATAAACAAGAAAAAGGCAAAGATAATTATGAAGATTATTCTTCGTCTTCACCAGAAACAACCGAAGGAAAAGGTGCTGGCGTAATTTATAAAAGAAAAACTAAATAAACAACCAAACTAAATGCAAAAAGTTTTATTAACTGGGGCTTCTAAAGGCATTGGCCAAGAAATTGCTAAAATTCTGTTTCAGGCTGGCTATAAAGTTTTTATTACGGCTAGAGATGAAAATGCCTTGCAAAACACTCCCAGTGCTGGTTATTTGGCTGGCGATTTATTAGAAGAAAATTTTATAAACGAATTAATAAAAACCGCCGAAAAAACTTTAGGCGGAATTGATATTTTAATTAATAATGCTGGTTCTTATATTTGGTCGCCCATTGAGCGAACTGAGCAAACAGATATTGAAAAAACTTTTATTTTAAATTTGCAAATTCCATATCAGCTTTGCCAAGCAGTTGTGCCGAATATGAAACAACAAAAAAAAGGCCGCATTATTAATATTGGCTCTATTAGCGGCATTGTTGGCGAAGCAAATGCCAGTTTATATTCGGCTAGCAAAGCTGGTTTATTAGGCTTAACTAAAGCTTTGGCTCTAGAATTGGCTGAGAACAATATAACAGTTAATTTAATAAGCCCCGGTTGGGTAAAAACGGCTTTGACGGCAGACGCTTTTGCGGAAGAAAATAATTTTAGCGAAACAGAACAAATCGAAATCATTCCACAAAGGCGTTTTATAGAGCCGAGCGAAATTGCCCAATTGGTTAAATATTTAATTTCAGATTCTGCTAAAGGCATTACTGGGCAAAATATAAACCTTTGCGCTGGCTTGAGCTTGGGGTAGAGAGAATATATTTTTGAGATTAGCTTGCCTGCGAAATTGCTATTTAAAAATTTATTTCTTCTTACAAAATTAAACCAAAATATAGTATCTTATCTACACAAAAGCGTATTCTCAAGATTAAAGTGCTTTTTCTAAATAAAAAATAGGATAAATAAAATGAGAAATAAATTGATTGCCGCCAACTGGAAATTAAATCCAACATCAAGATTAGAAGCTGTAAATCTGATTGAAGGCATAAAAACCGAAATCAAAAAAACTTCCAAAAATCCACGACAAGAAGTAGTTTTATGTGTTCCAGCCATTTATTTAGGTTTGGCTCAATCAGCTTTGCTTGGCAGTGAAATTAAATTGGGTGCGCAAAATTCTTATCTAGAAGAAAAAGGTGCTTTTACAGGCGAAATTTCGGCTTTGATGTTGGCAGAATTTGGCGTGCAATATGTTGTTTTAGGTCATAGCGAAAGGCGCAGTTTATTTGGTGAAACCGATGAAATGGTCAGCAAAAAATCTCAAATTGCTCTCCGAAATAATTTGATTCCTATTTTATGCGTAGGAGAAAGCCTAGAACAAAGAGAAAATAATTTAACCGATTCTGTAATTATTTCGCAAATTACCAAAAGCCTCGAAAACAATAAAATTAATGGCAAAAATTTAGTAATTGCGTATGAACCAGTTTGGGCAATTGGCACGGGCAAAACCTGCTCTAGCGAAGAAGCAAATCGGGTTTGTGGCTTAATTAGAGCCGAAGTTCAAAAATTATATAGCGAAGAAATTGCCAATCAAACTTTAATTCTTTATGGTGGTAGCGTTAAGGCCAGCACAATTGAAGAACAAATGCAAAAGTCCGATATAGACGGTGCTTTGGTTGGCGGAGCCAGTTTGGTTATAGAAGAATTTGCCCAAATTATCTTAAAATCGGCTAAATAATTAGGGTTTTTGTAAACTAGCTTTTAAAGTTTCAAAATCAACTTCTTCTTCTTTGAGGTCAATTGGCACGGGGCTTACTTTCCAAATTTCGTGGCAATATTCTTTAATCGTTCGGTCAGATGAGAATTTGCCAACACGAGCGGCATTTAAAATTGACATTTTTGTCCAAGCCATTTCGTCTTTAAAGGCTTGAGAAACTTTTTCTTGGCAATCAGTATAAGCTTCATAATCGGCTAAGAGCATATATTCATCTCTGTACAATAATGAATCAATCAAAGGCCTGAATAAATCAGTATTGCCGTGCGAAAAAACGCCCCAAGCAATTGCATCGATTACACCACGCAGTTCATAATTGTTTTGATAATATTGATAAGGATTATAACCATTGGCTTTGCCGTTTGAAACTTCGTCTTCGGTTAAACCAAACAAAAAGAAATTTTCTTCGCCCACACATTCTCGGATTTCGATATTTGCGCCGTCTAAAGTGCCAATGGTTAAGGCTCCATTCATGGAAAATTTCATATTGCCAGTTCCAGAGGCTTCTTTGCCCGCTGTCGAAATTTGCTCAGACAAATCAGCCGCAGGATAAACAAATTCACCTAAAGAAACACAAAAATTAGGCAAAAACACCACCTTAAGCCTGTTTTGCACAATTGGGTCATTATTAACAACTTCAGCCACCGAATTAATGAGCTTTATAATGAGTTTTGCTATAAAATAACCGGGTGCCGCTTTTCCACCAAAAATAAAAGTACGTGGCACCATTTCTTGCTTGGGGTCGGCTTTAAGACGATTATATAAAGCAATAATATGCAAAACACTCAGCAATTGACGCTTATATTCATGAATTCTTTTAACCTGAATATCAAATAAAGAATTGGGATCAACTTCTATATCAAGGATTTCTTTAATATAAATCGCTAATTCTTTTTTATTATCAAGTTTTATTTTTTGCCATTGCTTACAAAATTCAGCATCATTTACAAACTGCTCCAATTGCTTCACTTCATCAAGGTTTTTAATCCATGAAGTTCCCAGCTTTTGACTAATTAAAGTTGCAAGCTTCGGATTGCTGAGCAATATCCAGCGGCGTGGCGTTACACCATTTGTTTTATTTGTAAATTTTTCAGGCCAAAGTTGATAAAAATCTTGCATGACTTTTTGCTTTAAAAGCTCTGTATGCAAAGCGGCCACGCCATTAACTTTATGACTACCAAGGCAAGCCAAATTAGCCATACGTATTTGTTTTTCTTGAGCTTCCTCTATTAAAGACAAATGAGCCAATTTAGAATTATTTTCTGGATATTTAACTTTAATTTCTTCCATAAAACGCTCATTTAATTCATAAATAATTTCTAAATGTCTTGGTAAAAGTCTTTGAAAAAGCGAAACTGGCCATTTTTCGAGTGCCTCAGAAAGCAAGGTATGATTTGTATAAGCAAAAGTTCGGCGGGTAATATTCCAAGCTTTGTCCCAAGGCATATAATATTCATCAAGCAAAAGTCTCATCAGTTCAGCTATACCAATTGACGGATGCGTGTCATTTAGCTGAATAGCGGCTTTTTCGAAAAGATTATCTAAATTATTATTATTAAGCAAATGGTGCCGAATAATGTCTTTTAGAGAGCAAGCCACAAAGAAATATTGCTGTTTAAGCCTTAATTCACGGCCTTGCGGCAAACTGTCATTTGGATACAAAACTTTAGAAATATTTTCGGAATTCATTTTGTCCCGAACAGCTTTGGTATAATCGCCAGCATTAAAAATTTCTAAATCAAAATCATCACCAGCACGGGCACTCCAAAGACGTAAAGTATTAACTGTATTATTATTATAGCCAGCCACGGGTGTATCATATGGCACACCAATAATTGTATTGTCTGGTATCCATTCAACTTTATAGCGGCCTTCACGGTCTTTGCATGAGCGAGTATGGCCACCAAAACCAACTTCCACTCGATATTCCATACGGGCAAGTTCCCATGGATTACCCCAACTAAGCCAACGGTCGGGTTTTTCAATTTGGAAACCATTTAAAATTTTCTGCTCAAAAATACCAAATTCATATCTAATGCCATAACCAACCGCTGGTATTTCTAAATTGCTTAAAGAATCCAAAAAACAAGCGGCCAATCTGCCTAAACCGCCATTACCTAAACCGGGTTCGGCTTCTTGGTCAATTAAATCATCAATATTTGCCAAAGAAATTTCTTGAACCGCTTTGGACGCTTTATCATAAAGATTTAAATTGACTAAATTATGCAAAAGCTGTTTCCCAAGCAAAAACTCAGCCGATAAGTAATAAACCGATTTAACATTATTATTAAAATAAGTTTGTGTTGTTCTAATCCACCGCTGAATAAGCCTATCCCGCACCGTATAAGCCAAAGCCATATATAAATCATTAGTGTTTGCCAAATATTCATCTTTGCCTTGCAAATAATATAAATTATCTCTAAAGGCTCTTTTAAGGGTTTCGATGGTCATTCCCGTTCTATCGTCTTCTACAATTGTATTTTGGCGATTATGGTGGGTAATTTTCTTAGAAAAAATCTCAGAGTGCATATTCATTCTTGTTTTAAAATTAGCGGCTACTGATTTAAATACCCAATTGGCTTTCTTGAATAGTGTAAAAACTAGGTTGAAAAGCTTAGCAAAATCCAGAAAACAAAAATTTTTAGAAATATATTAAGCAATTCTTTTTAGCCAAATTTCTTCATAAAAGTTTTTTTGTAAAAGCGTTGGCCTTAATTATAGCTAACCCAGACTAAAAGGATCTATTTATAATTTTAAAAAAGTGTTCAAAATAACCTGACGGATCTAAATTAATAAGTTGCTTAAAAGCCTGATCGATAGCTTCTAC